>VXNP01000021.1 GCA_009840525.1 Gammaproteobacteria bacterium | reverse complement strand
TACGTGATCTCCTGCCGGGATGTTGACGGTTAGCCGTCCGCCTACGCGGCTGTCCGCAAGGCGTGGCGTCGGGTGCGCCGCCTGCTGGAGGATTGGGAGGCGGGAGGGAAGCAGGGGCTCTGCCCGATTCCGGATGAGCCGTTGCCTCCCATCGGGACCCTCGGGTTCCGAGTCCAGCGTTACGGCATGCTCGAATGGGGCGACTTGTTCACGGCCCGGCAGAAGGTGGCGCTGGTGGAGTTGGGGGCACTGGTCGACGATTCCAAGGCGATACCCCGAGAACTCCTCGCGATCGCCCTCGACCGAACCGCCGATGGGAGTGCGTCGATTTCGAGTTGGCTGGCTTCGGGCGAGGAGGTCAAGCATGTGTTCGCACGGCAGGCTCTGCCGATTGTCTGGGACTTCGGGGAATCCAACTACTTGGCCGAGGCATCGAGGAGTTGGGCCAGCGCCATCAAGTCGGTAGCCAAGGTTCTTGAGTGCCAGTTCGCTACACCTTCCTTCGGACAAGTGCAATGTGCGGACGCGACTGGTCATCCCTTACCCGACTCGGTCGCTGATGCGTGGTTCACCGATCCGCCCTATTACGACGCCGTCCCGTATGCCGACCTGTCGGACTTTTTCCTTGTCTGGCTCAAGCGAACGCTGCCGGCCCACCCGCTCCTTCGCGACCCGTTCGATTCCGACAATCCGCTGTCGCCGAAGACAGGCGAGGCGGTTCAAGACGAGACCAAGCAGGGCGGCGGCCGACCGAAGAACCGCGAGTGGTTCGAGGACACGATGGCCAAGGCGTTCACGGAGGGTCGGCGGGTACTACGCGAGGATGGCGTGGGCTCCGTGGTCTTCGCGCACAAGACGACAGAGGGTTGGGAGGCGCTACTTTCCGGCATGATTCGAGGCGGATGGACGATCACCGGCTCGTGGCCCATCGCCACCGAAATGACGTCTCGGCTGCGTGCTCGGGACTCCGCGGCGCTCGCCACCAGCATCCATCTGATCTGCCGTCCTCGCCCGCACGATGCTCCGGTCGGCGACTGGGCTTCGGTACTTCAGGAGCTTCCGGCGCGTGTGGCGGCATGGATGAAGCGGCTTCAGGAGGAGGGAATACGCGGAGCCGATCTGGTGTTCGCTTGTGTCGGTCCGGCGCTCGAGGTGTTCAGCCGCCATCGCGCCGTCGAGACAGCCGAGGGGCGCGAGGTCGGATTGCCTGAGTACTTGGAACGGGTTTGGCAGGTGGTGGGGCGCACCGCGCTCGAACAGGTGCTCGGCTCAGCCCACATGGGCATGCTCGAAGAGGATGCCCGGCTCACCGCGCTGTTTCTCTGGGCGCACCAGAGCACGGAAGTTGCGGGCCGGGAACCGGCCAAGAACCCCAAAGAAGAGCAAGCCGCCGCCAAGGCGGCCGCGCAAGGGCTCAGTCTTCCGTACGACGTGGTGCGCCGGTTCTCGCAGCCGATGGGCATCGGGCTCGACCGATGGACCGGCAGAGTGATCGGCCAAGCGAAGGGTATGGTGCGTTTGCTACCCGTCCGGGAGCGAGCCGACGAGTTGTTCGGCCGGGACGGTGCGGCGGCGGCAGCCGAATGGATCGAGCGGGATCCGCAGGCGGACCTGCAACCGGCCCTATTCCCCGACTGGGAGACGACGCAGACACCGAGCGCGCGCCGTCGTCGTGGAGCGAGGTCGATTCTCGATCCCGACGACGCGTTACAGGGACCAGACGCGACCACGCTCGACCGCATCCATGCGGGCATGCTCCTCCAGGCAAGCGGCCACGCGAACGCGCTCAGGAAGCTGATCGCTGCCGAGCAGGACCGGGGACCGGGTTTCTTGCGGCTGGCAAACGCGCTCTCCGCCCTCTATCCGCGCTGGAGCCGCGAGAAGCGCCTTCTGGACGCGATGATTCTGGCAGTCCCGCGTTGACATCCCGGAGACGGGCCGTCGAGCTTACTGGCGGGTGGACGGAAGCCACGCCGTCCAAACCCCTTCCCCCCGAATCGCAGCGCCGAAGCTATCCGCCCGTGATGGGCAGCACGGACATGCGCGAGCCTTGAGAGCAGTCGATAATGGATCCTTGGTACAGAGTAGCGGCGTTGCGCCGGGAGGTGCGGGAAGGCCGTTCTTTCAGTCCTGACGAGTTCGCCATCGCGCTCGAACAGGTGGTCGCCGGCACCGCGCCGCCAGACTACAGCGACCCGGCGCAGTTCTTTGCGCGCACATGCTTCACGCGGGCTCTAAGCGAGCACGCCGGCATGGCGCTGCGCCGACTCGCGGGCAAGACTGAGAACACCGCTCCGGTCCTCACCCTCATCACCCAGTTCGGCGGCGGGAAGACACACACCCTGACCTCTCTGTATCACCTCGCGGGCACGGGCGAGGCGGCCGTCGGATTACCCGGCGTGGGGGACCTCCTCGACGGGGAGGGGCTCGGAGCCGTGCCTTCGGCGCGGGTCGGCGTGTTCGTTGGAAACGCCTGGGATCCGGCCGAGGGTCGGGAGACGCCATGGATCGACTTGGCCCGCCAAGTGGCGGGCGAGCCCGGCGTCGCGGCGCTGGGGACGGCTGCACGGACCACGCCGCCGGGGACCGAGACGCTGGGCAAGGTGTTCGCCGCAGCGGGGGCTCCGGTGCTGCTCCTGTTCGACGAGGTGCTCAACTTCGTGAACCGCCACCGCGGCATGGCCGACAGCTTTCACGCCTTCATCCAGAACCTCACGGTCGCCGTCACCGGGACCACCCGCGCGGCCGCGGTTATCAGCCTGCCGCGCAGCCAGGTCGAAATGACGGAATGGGACCGGCAATGGCAGGCCAAGATCGAAAAGGTGGTCGGCCGGGTCGCGCGCAAGCTGATCGCGAACGACGAGGCGGAGATCAGCGAGGTCGTCCGGCGGCGGCTCTTCGAGGATCTCGGCGGGGTTCGGATCCGCAGGAGGGTGGCCAACACCTACGCCAACTGGTGTTTCGAGCGCACCGCTCGTCTCCCCCGCGAATGGCTGGCGGTGGACACGGCGACGACGGAGGCGAAGGCGCGGGCGTTCCTGCGAACGCGATTCGAGGCCTGCTATCCGTTCCACCCGGCGACGCTCTCCGTTTTCCAGCGTAAGTGGCGGGCGCTGCCGCAGTTTCAGCAAACGCGGGGCGCGCTCGCGATGCTCGCCCAATGGGTGTCGTGGGCCGCACGCGAACATTTTCGCAAGGCGCGCACGGAGCCGCTGATTACGCTGGGATCCGCGCCGGTACATGTGCCGGAGTTCCGCGCGGTGGTGCTGGGTCAGTTGGGCGAGCCGCGCCTCGACGCGGCCATCGAGGCGGACTTGGCCGGGCAACAGGCCCACGCGCGCGCTTTGGACGCTGACGCAAGGGGTGCCCTGCGCGACATCCATCGCCGCACGGGCACGGCCATCCTCTTCGAATCGTCCGGCGGTCAGGTGGACAAGGTCGCGCATCTGCCCGAACTGCGGTTCGCGCTCGGCGAGCCCGAGATCGACACCACAACCGTGGACAACGCGGCGGCCGCGTTGGAGGCGGCCGGGTTTTTCATCCGCAGTCTCGGAACCGACGGATACCGCATCCATTACCAAGCCACTCTGAGGAAGGTGGTGAGCGACCGGCGCGCCTCGCTCGACGAGGAGACGGAGGTCAGGCCGGCGGTCCGCAAGCTCGTCGAGGCGGAGTTCGCGCGAGGAGCCACTTTGCCCCTTGTCCCCTTCCCCGGCACTGCGATGGACATTCCCGACACGCCGCGCCTCTCGCTCGTGGTGTGCGATCCGGAGACGGAATGGGCGGACGCCGGGACGGCGGCCGGACCAATCGCCGATTGGACCAGAAGGCGCGGCAACTCGGATCGCCTCTATCCCGCATCGCTCGTTTGGTGCGTCAGAAAGCCCGGACGGGCACTGATCGAAAAGGTGGAGATTTGGCTGGCGTGGCAGCGAGTCGCCACCGAGGTAGCGCAGGGCGTGTTGGGCGCGGACTTCGACCGCTCGGATCGCGCTGGCGTGAGCGCCATGGTCAGGGACTCGGAGGAGGCCGCCAAGGACGAGGTTTGGGCGAGCTACCGTTTCGCCGCCCTTTCCGACAACAGCGAGGAGAGCGGCCTCAGGGTCATCGACCTGGGCGCGGGCCACTCCAGCGGCAGCCAGACCCTCTGCGGCCGCATTACGAACGCGATGAAGGCCGAGGCGCTTCTCAACGAGTCGGTGGGGGCTGGCTACATCGACCGGCATTGGCCGCCCGCGTTCGCGGATTCCGGGGCGTGGCCGCTCAGGAGTCTTCGCCAGAGCTTCCTCGACGGATCGCTGACGCGGCTGAGCGATCCGGAGAGAGTCCTTCGGCGGCAGATCGCCGCGCTCGTGGCCGCAGGCGAGTTCGGCTTGGCGTCGGGTGCCCGGCCCGAAGGTGGCTACGGGCGGCTATGGTATGCTGAGCCGATCCGGCAGGAGGAGATTGCGTTCGATCCGGATGTATTCCTCCTCACCAAGAGCAAGTCCGAGGCCCTGAAGACCCCGCCCGAGCCGGATCCGCCGCCTCGCGAGCCTCAACCCGGCGAGGGCGGGACCGAGCCCGAGCCGGATCCGCCACCTCCGACCACCGGCGGGGAGTCGCGGGCGATCCTTCAGGTAACCGGCACCATCCCCGCCGAAGTCTGGAATCGACTCGGTGTCAGGATTCTGCCCAAGCTCCGGCCCTTGGACGACCTCACGGTCGGCATCGATCTGTCGGCGACCGTCGAGCCCGAGAGAGTGCCGAGTCTTGAGGCGGAACTGCTCCAAGCCCTCCGGGACCTCGATCTCAGTGGCCGGGTTCGCATCGTCACGCGCGATTCCTCGCGCTCAACGTCCGGGGGCGGCTCCCCCGACCGATAGCCACCCGAGGCTGTGGCCGGATTGGCCAACCGGCGCGGCTGTCGGATCGCGCCCAACCCGGCGCAAACGGAGTCCCGGCGGGGGCGTTTCGACCAGCCGCTGGCGGCGGCGTCCGATGGCTCTGACACGTTCCGAAACAACCTGACACGTCCTGACACGATAGGGTGTTTCCGACCGGTTGACTTCAGGGCCGGCGTTCATCCAGCGTCCAAGCATGGAGACGCCGAAACAGCAGTTCAACACGCGGATTTGCACTTCCCCGGTGGACACCTCCGCATCGTCTGCCACGGTATTCGTGGTGAGGCTCCCGATCCGAACCATGCGGACGGTCCCATCCCCGGAAGCCCTCGACATGGGCCGGAATCGGCTTCGGCTGCCTTCGGTTCCGGCTGGATTGAAACCATTTGACGATGGAATCCGTAATATGTTGCCCTTCGGGATACCGAAGCGTGATGGGCAGCACGAGCGAACGAGCCGAAACACCGGAGGAGTCGCAAGTAGTCAGGTTG
>VXNP01000104.1 GCA_009840525.1 Gammaproteobacteria bacterium | reverse complement strand
GTTCGGGCCTCCGCCGGTGGACTACAACCCCGACTTCATCTGGGAATCGGATGGCCGCCTGGACGACCAGGGGTACACGGTCGAAATGCGCATCCCGTTCAAGAGCATCCGTTTCCAGAACACACCCCTGCAGTCCTGGGGCATCAACATCATGCGCCGGGTGCAGCGCACCGGCTACCAACAGTCCTGGGCGCCGCTCTCGCGCGACAGGGCCAACCAGCTCGAACAGTCCGGAACGCTGGACGAACTTCAGGATCTGGATCCCGGCCTGTTCCTCGAAATCAATCCGGTCGCGACCGGCAAGCGCTTGGGCGCATACGATTCCGACGCGGACGCCTTCCAGCACGACGATCCCGTCGGCGACTTCGGCTTCTACACAACCTACGGGCTTACATCCAACCTGACCCTCGACGGTACCTACAACCCGGACTTCAGCCAGGTGGAAGCCGACGCGGGCCAGATCGCGGTCAACGAGCGCTTCGCCCTCTTCTTCCCGGAGAAGCGTCCGTTCTTCCTGGAGGGAATGGACATCTTCCAGCTGCCCAAGCAGCTCGTCTACACCCGTTCGGTCGTGGATCCGATCGCGGGCGCGAAGATCACCGGGAAGGTGGGGAGTTTCAACGTCGGCTACATGGGCGCCGTCGACCAGGTCGCGTCGAGCAGCTCCGCCAACGACGCCGTCGTGAATCTGATGCGTCTGCGCCGCGACCTGGGAACCAGTTCGACCTTCGGGCTGACCTACACCGACCGTACCCGTTCCACCGATGTATTCAACCGCGTCATGAGCGCCGATTCGCGCCTGGTGATGGGCGGCCGCTACACCTTGCAGCTCATCGGGGCGGGCAGCGTCCGGGGCCTGAGCGAGGGCGGCTCGGAATGGGGTTCGCTGACCTCCGCCAGCTTTGCGCGCACCGGACGGACCTTCTCGTTCAACGGCGAGTTCGAGAACATCGAACCCGCCTTCGAGGCCGCCAGCGGCTTCATCCGGCGTGTCGGGCTGACGCAGATGCAGGGGAACGTCTCGCTCAACAGCATCGGGCGTCCGGGCGATCTGATCGAGCGCTGGGGGCCGTCGCTCTCCGTGCGCACGCTCTGGGACCACGACACCTTCTGGGACGGCGGCAAGACCGAGGAGAGCGAAATCCGGCTCACGGGCACGGCTTCGTTTCGCAACAACATCACGCTGTTCCTGACCGGCACGCGTACCGACTTCTTCTTCCCCGCCAGCGATTACGGCGGGCTCTTCACCCGGGAGCCATCGGACATGCTGAGCCCGCTCTCGGTCAGCCAGTCGCATTTCCAGGGCCTGTACGGAGGCAGCTTCTTCCTGATGGCCAGCTCCTGGAGCAAGGTGCGCGGCAACATCCGCTTCAGTTGGGGGGAGACGCCCCTGTTCTACCGCACGCTCGACGTGCCCATCGAAACCGCGGAGCAATATTCCGGCAGCGTGAGCCTGAACCTCTATCCCTTCACCTCCCTGCAGGCGGAAGTCGGGGTCAACCATGAGACCCTCATCCGCAAGCGTGGCGGGGGCCGTTATTCATCGGCCACCATTCCGCGCGTCAGGGCACAGTATCAGTTCACCAAGGCGCTCTTCCTGCGGAGCATCGTCGAGTATGCCCACCGCGATCAGGAGCCGCTGCTGAACCCGGTGAGCGGACTTCCTCTCGAGTACTGCCCGGCGGATGCATGCAGCGCGCTGTCGACATCCATCGGACACGACGTCCACGTCGAGGTGCTTCTCAGCTACGAGCCTTCTCCGGGCACGGTGATGTACGTCGGCTACTCGCGCGAGATGGAAGACACGGGCGCCTTCCGATTCCAGCGGATGAGGCCCCAGGCGGACGGCCTCTTCGCGAAGGTGAGCTACCGGTTCCGGCTGTAGCGTTGTCGCTGTTGCCCCTTCGAGATCGGAACCCGGGCGCCTTCGGGGTCGAGGCCGGAGGCGAGGCACGGGCGCGGAGCCGCTATTTCCGCTCGAGCACCGCGGTGCGCCGGCATCGCTCGCACATCAACCAGACGCGGTCGCGCACGTACGAGACATCGGAGCGTGGACGCACATCGCGCCGAACCATCGCTGATCGGCACTTCGGGCAGAGAAGCGGCTCGCCGCCGTCCAGGCGTCCCTTGAGGAGACGCTCTTCCCCGGGTGTGAAATTCACGGCGGCCCAACTCCCTTGCGCGGCAGGCGTCGCGTCACGGGGTTCGGCTGAAGCGCCGTCCCCTTTGCTACGATAAGAGGCCCGCTCTTGGCGAAACAGGCAATCGAAATCGAAGGAACCGTAATCGAAGTTCTCCCCAACGCGACCTTCCGTGTCCGTCTCGAGAACGGACACCAAATCCACGCCTATCTCTCCGGCAAGATGCGCCAGCACTACATCCGCGTGCTGGAAGGCGACCGGGTCAAGTGCGAGATGTCTCCCTACGATCTTTCGAAGGGACGCATCACCTATCGGTACAAGTAGTTCGGCTCCAAGTCCGGAGTAGGTCCGCCCCGCTCTTCCCGAGTAGCGGTCCGCCCCGCTCGTCCTGAGTCGGTCGGCGCTGCACGTCCCGAGTAGGTCCGCCCCGAATGTTCTGAGTCGGTCCCCGTCCTGACCCCGCCCGCCGATCATCCCCGGCTGCCATCCCAACGCCCGTCCGGGTGAGCGAGCTTTGTCAGGGGAAGGGTGGCGAAGTGCACCGGCTGACGGGCCTGGGGAGACGATGCTCGGTATCGCGCAAAGCATCAAGCGGGAACTGCTGGGGGAGAGTGCGCAGATGGAGCGCGTCCGACATCTGATCGCGCGCGCGGCGCACGTAGAGGCTCCCGTGCTCATCACGGGAGAGACCGGGACCGGCAAGAGCCTGGCCGCCCGGCTGATCCACGCGCACAGCGCGCGCCGGGGCGCGCCGCTGGTTCCCGTCAATTGCGCCGGAATCCCTGACGGTCTGTTCGAGAGCGAATTCTTCGGTCATCGCCGGGGCGCGTTTACCGGAGCCGTGGAGAGCAGACGCGGTCTCTTCGAGATTGCGGATGGCGGCACCCTCTTTCTGGACGAGATCGGGGAACTTCCCTCGCCCCAGCAGGCGAAGCTGCTGACCGTGCTGGAGGACCGCGAAGTGCGCCGGGTAGGAGATGAACGGCTTCGCTCCCTGGACGTGCGGGTCGTCTGCGCGACCTCGCGCGATCTGTCTGAGGCGGTGCCGGCCGGCGGCTTCCGAGCCGATCTGTTCCACCGCATCGCCGTGCTCCGAATCGCTCTCGCGCCCCTGCGGGAGCGGCCCGGGGACATCCCCTTGCTGGCGCACATGCTTCTCCAGCGGCTGATCGAGAGGTACGGCGTGCGCACGAAAACGCTGCCGGTTCGCGTCGAGGAGATCCTCGTGGAGTACGCCTGGCCCGGGAACGTGCGGGAGCTGGCGCACGTGCTAGAGGCGGCCGCCATCTGCAACTCACGGAAGCGGATTTCCGCCAGCGGTGTGGAGGAGGTGATCCGGTCGCAACCCGGGCGCGCGCAGGGCGCCTGACACACCGGCATAGGCGGCCACGGTACAGTCATAGCCCGGCGATCATCGCCCGGCACTGCCCTGGCGCCTGGTCAGGCTCATGCCTCGTTGGACAACACCGGGTGTTGCAATGGCTTCGGCGCGGATCTACCGTATCCGCTGCCAGATCTGGTCAGTTCAGCGCCGGTCGGCGTGAAGTCGTCCGGCCAGCCCGCGGAGGTCTCGATGGGTAGGGGTATTCCAGCAGTCGCCGTGCCCGTCCTCTGGTTGTTCGCTGCGTTTCTGGCCGGCCCGGGCTCCGCTCCGGTCGAAGCTCAGCGGCCGGGTGAGCAGGACGCGGACGATCCTGTCCGCGAACTCGTCTCGCGTCTCACCCTCGACGAGTACAAGGCCACGCTCAAGGGACTTACCCAGTTCGGCGACCGCCGCCAGGGCACGAAGCGCAACCGCGACGCCGTGGACTGGATCGAGGCGACGCTTCAGGACTTCGGCTGCACCACCACCGAGCGGATCCACTACCAGTATCCGCCCGCGGGCGCGCAGCCGCGACGTTCCTTCGCCACCCCTGGGCCCCGGCCGCCTCCACCGCCGCCCAACGAGAATACGGCCACCCCGACCGGCGGCGACGTCGGCCGACGCGGCCCCGGTTCCGGAGGCAGCGTCGTTTTCGGCTACCGGGCCCGCACGGGCGTGAACCGCGACCCGATGGCGCAGCCCGACGAGCGCATCCGCGAGCTGAACCGCGAGGAGCCGGTGGACGGGGACCGGTCGCAGGTCTACTGCACCAAGGTCGGCTCGACACGTCCCGACGAAATGTACATCCTCGGAGCGCACATGGATGGGCACGGTGTCAACGAGGCCGTGGACGACGACGGTTCCGGGACCGCGCTGGTCATGGAACTCGCACGCGTATTCAGCTCCCCGGACGTCGAGACCGAACGCTCGATCCGCTTCGTGCTCTGGAACAACGAGGAGACCGGCCTGAACGGCGCGCGCGCATACGTGGAACAGCGCGAGGCGCTGCAGGGCGTGGAGGATCCGTCCGGGTCCGGCAGGTATCCCGAGCCGCGCTGGCTTGGGATGATCCAGCACGACATGATGCTCTGGGACCACGGCGCGCCCGGCCCGGACGGACGGGTAAGCCGGGATCAGCGCCCCGAGGCCGACGTCAACATCGAGTTCCAGTCGAACGCCGAGCTGGCGACCGAGGCCATGGAGCTGGCGTTTATCTTCAAGGCCGCCAACGAGCGTTACGCGACCGACTATCCCGCCACCGTCGGTCCGCACATGACCAACACCGACTCGACGCCCTTCATGCACCTCACTCCCGCGATCAGCCTGCGCGAGAACGAGAGGGGGGCTCAGGTGGGCGCCGGCTGGAACCCGAACTGGCATCAGCCGACCGACGTCTGGACCACCTACACGGACGACGACTTCCGCCTCGGCCTGAACGCCGCCCAAACCACACTCGCGGCGATCGCGCAGTTGGTGGGCGCGACCGTCGAACGGTGAGGAAGGAGCGATGATGGCGATTGGAACGGCAATCCGCGCGGCGCTGACCGGCGCAGCGTCCGGCATCGTCCTGGCGCTCCTGGCGGTATCGGCGCTCGCGGCTCAGGGCACGACATCGCCATCGGGCGGACCTGTGCTGGAGGACGTGACCTTCAGCCGGGACATTGCGCCCATCCTGCAGCGCGCCTGCGTCCGCTGCCACCGGGACAACGGCGTCGCCCCCATGTCGCTCGTCAACTACCGCGATGCGCGCCGCTACGCGCGCCGAATCGCCGAACGGACCCAGATCCGCGATCGGGCCGGCGCGATGCCTCCCTGGTACGTCGAGAAGGACATCGGCATCCAGCACTTCAAGGACGACATGTCCCTCGACGACCGCGAGGTCGCCGCGATCGACGCCTGGCATCGCGCGGGTGCGCCCGAAGGGGATCCGGCGGACATGCCTCCACCTCTGGAATTCGACGACGACATCGTATGGACGGCAGGCGAACCCGACCTCATCGTCCGCCTGCCCGAAGTGTTCGTAGTGGGCGACTCGCCCGACTGGTGGGGCGAGATCGAGAGCGCCCCGACCGGCCTCACCGAGGACCGGTATGTGAAATCCGTCGAGATCCGAGAGGTCAACGACGTGCCGTCGACGCGGACCGGCACCGAACACGAGGGTCGCCACACGGTCGGAGGACGGTTCGTGGTGCACCACATGATCTGGAGCACGCGCGTGCTCGAGGACAGGGAATCGGGGGTTGGCGCCGAGAGGTCTTCCACCGACGTCGGCTGGCCGGTGCACGAGGTCGGGCGAGAGCCCGACATCTTCGACGAGGACGCCGGCCGGCTCCTTCGCGCCGGGTCGTCGGTCGTGTCCAACTCGGTGCATCTTCACTCCAACGGCCGCGATACCCGCGCCCACCTGGAGATCGGCTTCCGCTTCCACCCTCCGGATTACGAGCCCAGGTACAGGCGGGCCAGCTTCGGACTGGGCAACGGAAGCGACATCGACATCCGCGCCGGCGAGTCGGGACAGGAACTGCACGCGTACCGGGTCCTGAACCAGCACACCAAGATCGTCACCTTCGAGCCCCACCTGCACGCCCCCGGGATGCGAATGTGTCTGGAGGCGATCTGGGGCTTTAACGTCGAGACCATCAACTGCGTCGGCTACGATCACAACTGGGTGCGCGGCTACACCTACGCCCAGGATCACCAGCCGCTGCTGCCCAGGGGGACGATTCTCCACATCGTCGGCTACATGGACACCTCCGAAGAGAACCGGAACGTGCCCGACACCCGCAACTGGCAAGGCTCGGGCAACCGCTCCGTGGCGAACATGTTCATCGACCTCGGGATGCGGGTGCAACTCACCGACGAGCAGTTCGTGGAGGAGATGGCGAGGCGGAGGGAGCGTCTGGCGCTGGGTCCCAACGATCATGTGATCGGCTGCCCGCTGTGCATGGTCGTTCCGGAAAACGGGAATCCGCGCTACTACGCGGATGCGGATGCGGCGGCCACGGATGGCGAGCGATCCCGGTCCACGGGCGATCCGCCACCGGGCATCCGCAACCGATAGCGGCGTGAGGGTGGAATCAGAGACCCGCCGGGGTCGCGTGACGGACGGAATCGGGGCCCCGTTTCACGCCATCATCCCGATGTTGTGGGCGACATCCGTGAACGTTCGAGCGACGCGTGCCATCGGTACCGGGCTCCGCGCCGCATCCAGGATGAGGCGTAGCGTCGCCGCGCTCCGCACCGTAGTCAGGCTAGGGTGTGGCGTCGCGGTGCTTGTGCTCGCCGCCGCGTGGGCCTCCGAATCCGCCGCCCAGACCTACTCCGGGGGGCAGAACGTCGCTCCGGCCTTCGAGGGCTGGGAGAGGAACGAGGACGGCTCGTTCAACTTCCTGTTCGGCTACATGAACCGGAACTGGCTCGAGGAAATCGATGTGGCGGTGGGGGAGGACAACGCCTTCTCGCCCGGCCCGCCCGACCGCGGCCAGCCGACCCACTTCCTCCCCCGCCGCAACCGCTTCGTGTTCAAGGTTCGCGTCCCGCCCGACTGGGGCGACCGGGAACTCGTGTGGACCCTCACCAGCAACGGGGTCACCGAGCGGGCCTATGCGACGCTGCGGCCGGACTACGTCGTGGACAACACGGTCGTCATGTCCGAGACCGGCGCCCTGGGGGCCGGCTCCAGCAGTCCGGAGATGCGCGCCAACCAGCCCCCGACCATCGCGCTCGAGGGGCCGGATGTTCGCGAGACATCGGTGGGTCGGCCGGTCACCATCACCGTGCTCGTCGAAGATGACGGCCTGTTGCGCCCCCGGCGCCGCCCGGCACCCACACCTCCCGAGACCGCCGAAGACTCCGTGCGCGCCGACTCGATCTGGAACGCCCCCCCGACCTTCAGCCGCCGGCAACTCTCGCCCCCCTCCCGCGTCACCGTCCAGAAGGTGAACGGCCTCTTCATGTCGTGGTTCCTCTACCGCGGCGAGGGCGGCGTCTCGTTCGACCCCCCCCAGGTGAAGGTGTGGGAGGACACCCGCACGGGCGCCAACTCCCCGTGGTCCCCGTTGTGGTTCCCACCCGACCCACCGGAAGACGGCCGCTGGACCGTGAACGTGACCTTCGACCAGCCGGGCACATACCTCCTGCGCGGCCGTGCCGACGACGGCGGTCTGTTCGCGGACGTGGAACTCACGGTGGTGGTGCGCCCGGCGGCGAGCTGAGTTGGTCCACGACCAAACCAGGTGACGGCCCCACCAGTGCGCGATCCGGAATGCTCATGACTGCTCGGCGTGCGGCAGTCTGCCCTTGTTGACCGTGTACCACACGCCCAGCGCACCCAACGCCGTCCAGCCGATGCCGTAGGCGAGGATTTGTGCAGACGGGATCCAGAAGGCGTCGGACGTCCCGACAACGAAGTCACGGAATCCTCTAACGGCGGGAATCGGAACGAGTATTGCATCGAAGAGCCAATTCCACGGGCGTCCAAGCAAGTCGGTTACGCCCATTCCACGGGCCGCGGCGCTCGCCCCCAGAAACCCGATCACGACCAGCGTCGACCCTCGCGCTATCCAGGATGAGAAGCCAAACACGACGCAAGCGACAGTGAGCACATATGCAAGGTAGCCCAGTAGCTGGCTGGTCTCGTCTGGTTGACCAAGCGCTGCGGTCCCCAGGCGCGTTGCACCCAGAGCGAGGAGCGCACACACCAGCGAGACCAGGAACCCTTCCGAGAACCTCGATAGATAGAAGCGCACCGGGTCGATTGGCTTCTGCAGCCAAAGTCGTGCCATACCGCTTCGGAAATCGGCGGACACGCCGCCGGATGCGAATATTAGCGGCAGAACGAGGCACAGGAATAGAAATATGTCACGAAAACCCTCTGCGAGCAGCGTGGGGTCACCGCTGACGAGGTTGGGTAACTGGATGATTCCGATGGCGAGAACAGTCAGTGTGAGTGCTTTGACACGCGACCGGACCAGCAGAATGATTCGCCTGCTCAAGGGCATATACATACCTATTCTCCATCTCCCTTAAACTCGGCTTCAAGGATCGTGTCGACGGGAGCGTCGCCAGGGCTGAGGGCAGGGCCTGGACGGATGGTCCCGTCTTCAAGAATGAAAGCGCGGTTCGCCAGTCGTTCCACTTCCCCCAGTTCGTGGCTGGCCAGCACGACCGTGGCTCCCCGATTCCGCGCGCTGGTTATTTCCGCTCTAAGGGCGTGGCGCGCGGGTGGATCGAGTCCCGCAAAGGGCTCATCGAGCAATACGACTGCCGGTTCGCCGATTAGCGCGAAGGCCAGAGACAGCCTTCGCTTCATGCCCTTCGAGTACCGTCGAGCGGGGCGCAAGAGGGTAGCGGCGTCAAATCGGGTTCGCGAGATGGCTTTCCGGTACGCGTCACGCTGATCATCCTTCGAGATCCCGCTGAGGTCGACGCCGCAACCGAGCACGTCCCGGGCATTCCACAGTCCCGGGAAGTCAATGGTCTCGGGCTGATAGGCGATTCCCTTCCGCTGCCGGTACTCCATGGGCGGCAAGCCACCAACAAGGCACCTCCCCGCTTCGACCGGCAGGAATCCAAGCACGGCACGGAACAACGTTGTCTTGCCTGCTCCGTTGGGGCCGACGATCGCGGTGATCTCACCAGCCAGCGCGGTCATGCTAATCCGTGAGAGCACGCGGCGGCGTCGGAATGCTCTCCGGTAGGAGATGCTGGCCCCGTCGACGACGATGTCCGCCGGGGGGGTGGCCATGGTCAGCGCTCCTCCAACAGGTGAATGGCGATTCGGGTCCCTTCGAGATCCTCCCAACCCACCAGAGCGGAGGCTTCATGCACGAAGACGTATCGAGCGCGCGGGACACTCAAGCGGTGCCCGTCCTGGTCGCGGGTAGCGAGCACATAGCTTTCCGGCTCATCGGAAGCTGTGATGCGATAAATCCAACGATTGTCCTCGGTTACGAACAATCCGAAGAAGGGAAAAAACGATTCCGGCAGAGTCCAGCGAACGTCGGGCATTGCGGCGAGCCTGTCCCGGATGCCGCGTACGAACTCCTCGGGGGTAGGTACCGGCTCCATCCAGTCATGACACACCGACTCGAGAACGTCTCCTTGGAGATTATGGACCCTCAGGCACTCGTCGATATTGCTGCCGAAGACGAACCCGCTCGGATGTGCGCTGAGCGTGTTCCACATGAACCCGCCGAGGATCGCGGCACCTTGTGGGTCGGAGCCCTGGGTAGCCAAGGTGCGCATGAACCCGCTCCTGGTCTCCAGAATCACGCGTGCCTCCTGTCTCAGGTCCGGCTGTGTGCAGATGACGAGAAACAACAGACCGAGCGGCGACGAGACGAGTTCGCTGGCAGCGGGAACTGTACAGTCATCGAGACGCAGAATCCGAGCGGCGACGGGCTCTCCGTTCGGATCGAACAGGTGAAGGCGGTGTCCCGCAAGCTCCAACACGGCAATGGAGTCCCCGTGCGCGGCGATGGCCGCCAGCCTCCCCGCAAACTCGCCAGGCCCCTGGCCGCGATTACCAAAGCTCCCCAGCCATTCGCCTGACGAACTCAAGCGATGGATCCGATCCGCGGACGCATCCAGAACGAACCAGACACCATCATGAAAAGTGGCATCATCCGCGGATAGCACTTCCGGCAGCAGGGCAGCCGTCGGGGGAATCTCCATCGGCGCCGTCACTCCGAAGATCGGCGTCGCCTCGGGGCGAGAGTCCTCGCCATCTCGATCGGCCCGGCGCACGGACCGCACTTCGATGACACTGGTCGCAAGGATTGCCAGCGCCGCGAGACCGACGATTCCAACGATCCAGGAAGCGGATGTCGCACGCGGTCGGTTGTATTCCTGACTCATCAGCTATGTCGGTCCTTTCAAGGGTGTCTGTTGATCCTTCTTGTGAGTTGATCTCCACGGCAGATGTATTCGTGTAACCTGGCTCGATGGCTACCCGAAAAAAATCGCATGAAATCGCGTCCCTGCCCATGGTCGGATGGGAACACTTGTGTTGGTCTCGCACCTGATCCCCGAGTCGCCCCCGGGCGCGGTCTGCGGAAGGCCCGTGGCTGAAGGACGCGATTCCACAACCGGAACGCTCCGGGACCGGCGATTCCGCCTCCGGTCCCGGAGCGCCTCATCCTGGCCAGGATCCAGGTTGTCTTCTGGCGTGTGTCACAGCCGACGCCTTCGACGCTCCGTGTGTCCGACGACCGTCAGTTGCCCCTAGATGATCTAACCGAAGCCACCGTGCATTTCCTCGAACATTCCAGCCGAGCAGCCGACGTGGTCGACGACTCTCCCTATGCCGCAGTCTACACGTTGCCAAAAACCCTCCGCAGCGTCGAGACACTGGGCGTGCGCGTCGCTGGCGTTCGCCAAGCATTCTCTCGCGTTCTCACTGGGTGTACACTCCCTATCGGTCCCGTCCTGATTCTGGCACTCGGCCAGCAGGGGCCCTGCGCTCAAGGCGAGGGTCATCACCAGCGCGCAGCCGATTCCGCTGACGCGGGCAAGTAGCTCCTTCATTCTCGTCATGGCCGTTCTCCTGCTAGAGGTGAGTTCTTGAAACCGCCGTAGCGGCCTCGGAGGCTGAACAGCCAATTCGCCGGCCTGCCGCCAGCCGCAGTTGCGCCGTAGCCGTCGGGAAGTGGTTGGGTTTCAGGTGTGGAAGCTGCATCGGCATGCTGTGGTCGAGAGTTCCTGGCCAGTGCGACGTTTCTCGGCGCCGGTGGTGCGAAGTCGGGGTCGGCGTGGGCGAATCGGTGCCTGTTCGCGGGTCACTCATCCACGTCTCGTGCCGAAGCGCGAATCCGGGGCGAGTCAATGGCCGGATGCGCCGGAGTCCATGAATCGGGCCGGTGCCGATGACTCAGGCCAGCGTCGAGGCTCGGGCCGGAATCGACGCATCACACCGGTGTCCAGCCAGGAAAGAGGCGTTACCTTGACCCTTGCCAGGCCCGGAAACTTCAGCGAGAGCCGGACGTACGGCGGCGGACACAAACCCGACGAACGGAGAGGGAAATGAAGACGTTTGCTCAGCTGTCCGCGGTGGGAATCGCCGCGGTCCTGCTTCTGAAGCTGCTGGGGGTGATCGTCGTGCCGCTGCTGGGGTTCCTTGCGGCGGCCTTCGCCTTTGGATTCAAGCTCCTGCTGATTGCAGCGGCCGTCTGGCTCGTCTTGAAACTGCTCAGGAAGAGCGGATGCTGCGGACCCCGCGACGAGGAATAGGACAGACGCGAGCGAGCCGCGGCTTGCCGACCGCCGGGCCCGTCTGACGTCGCGACCTCCTCGCGGCCCCCTTCAGAATCGCGGCCCGAACCCGCGCGCCCGCCGCCGCACCAACACCCTCGACCCTACGTCCAGCGCCCCAGTTGCTGCAGTTGCCGGGGCGTTCCCATGACCACCAGCTCGTCCCCCACCTCGAGCGTGGTGCTCCCCTTCGGATTGAACGTGATCTGCTTCTGATCGGCTCCGCGCAGGAGGGCAACCACGACCATCGACTCGCGAATGTGCGTGGCGTCGAGTGTCTTGCCCACCGCGGCTGCCCGCGCGCTCAGGGCGACCTGGTCCGTGCGCAGATTCAGTTCCTGCAGGCGGTTGCCGATCTCGAGCAGCGTGGTCGCCGACGGGCGCACCAGCATCGCGGCCATCGTGACGCCGCCGGTGACGTTGGGGCTGACGACATGGCTGGCGCCCGCGCGGTACATCTTGGAGGTGGTCTCGCGGTCGTCGGCCCGCGCGACAACGGTCAGTTCGGCGTTGAGCACGCGCGCGGATAAACACACGAACAGGTTGTCGGCGTTCTCGCTCAGGCAGGTGATGAGACCCCGCGCATGCCGGATGCCGGCGCTCTCGAGGGTCTCGTCCTTCGCGGCGTCGCCCTCGATCACCAGCGCCCCCGGATGTCTCCGGCGGACCGAGCGCGCCCTTTCGGGGTCGACTTCGAGGACGACGAAGTCCAGCTCCGACTGATCCAGTTCGATCAGGACTTGCATTCCCGTGCGGCCGCATCCGCACACAATCACGTGGTTTCTCAGCTTGGCGATGGTTTTCATGGTGCGCCGTCGTTGAAGCGTGCCCGCCAGATCCATTTCGACGAAGAATGCCGTGATCGCCGCGAACCAGAGGCCGAGTCCGGTCAGCCCCAGGGCGAGCAGGCCCATGGTGAAGTTGCGCCCGGCGGCGGAGAGCGGGGCGACCTCGTGGTACCCCACGGCGGTCAGGGTGATGACGGTCATGTAGAGGGCGTCGTGGAACGGCCATCCCTCGAAGAACATGTACCCCCAGACCCCGATCACATTCACGATCACGAAGTAGAGGGCCATCCAGGCCATGTGCCTCGAGAAGGAACCGCTCACCGAGGCGACCACCCCCGGCGCCACCGATTGTGCGGGTTGCCCTATCCCGCTCACGACGTGGGCTTCACGCGCCTACGCCCGGAGCCACCTCTCGACCGTGAAGGGCCGCGCGCGGGCTCGCGGTGGTAGTCTACGCGCACGGCGCGTCCACCCAGAGTGATTCCGTTGAGCGCCCGCACCACCTTCTCCGCCACCTGCTGCCGGATTTCGACCCGCGTGAAGGTCTCCTGGATCTCGATCCTGCCCACCTGGGCGCGCTCGATTCCGGCCTGGTCCACGGCGGCCCCCAACAGGTCACCCGGTCCGATTCCGTCGCGCGAGCCCACGCTCACGAACAGTCGCACCCAGGCCTGGGCGCGAACCGGAAGCTGGACGGCGGCCGGTGAATCCGCGGAATGGGTGGCGCCCCGGCGCGCTTCTCCATCGGCTCGCCTGCGATAGGCCGAGGGGTTTTTCGCCGCCCGCCCCGCCAGACGGCTTGCAGCCGCGGCCACCTCCACCGGGTGATGGCGCTCGAACAGCGGGTCCAGAAGCAGCATTTCCGATGCCAGGTCTTCCTCCTCGAGGACGCGCAGCAACTCGGAGCGCCGGCGTTCGAGCTCGGAATGAGGGTCGGCCCGAGGGGGCGTCGGAAGGGGCCGCAGGCGATGGCCTGCCTCGGCCGCGATCGCCTTCAGGTGCGCCACCTCCCGGTGAAGCACAAGCACCGTGGCCGCGGCTCCCAGGCCGTGCCGGTGAAGCAGCTCGCCAGCCCCGGCCGGCACGTCGACGCTCAACGTCGCCACGCTGGTGGCGTCGGCGATCCCCTTGAGGGCAGGCGGTTCGGTGTCGTCGACCCGGCCCGAGAGCCAGACCGGAGCGGAAGCATCCCCCGGAGCGCCCGCCCCGAAGCCGTGCAGCGAGGCCAGATCGCCCACATCCGCGGCGTGATCGTCGGACGCGCAGAAGACCAGCACGTGACGCGCGCCCTGCTCCAGCACTTCGGACACGGCGCGCACGAGATCCGCGTCACTCCTGCGGCAGATGCGATAGTGCAGGACTCCGCGCACCGGGCCGGCCTTGGCGCCCGGCGGCAGTCCGGAGCCCGCCACGTACCCCGCCTTTTTCGCGTGGGCACGCGCGAAGGCTGCCACCTCCGGGGTGACCGGCAAGGAAACCACGACGCGCTGCGCCGTCGCGGGCACGAAGCCGATCAGGGTCTCGAGGTCTTCGAGGCCGTCCGACCGCTGGATGGTCGCGGCCCCGTCCACCACCAGCGCGCGGAAGTCTTCCAGCCGCAGCCGCGAGTTCCGCACCGCCGCAAGGAGGTCGGGGGCGGTGGCGAAGAGGATGTCGGAATGTTCGGGAGCGGCCCAGGGCGAGCCCAACGCCGCCACCGCGTGTCCGGTCGCCGTCGCCAGCCGGGCGAGCGAGGTGGCAAGAGCCCCGGCCGCCGCGGCCGAAGCGGTGAGCACAAGCGCCCTGGGCACCGTCGCCTCCGCCTGGATGCGCTCCAGCAGGGGAGCACCATAGGCCACCAGGGTTCCGCTGCCCGGACCGGCGCGCACGAGCGCGTTGTTGCCGCGGCGCAGAAGCGGAATCGCATCCCGCTGGAGCGGCGTGGGGCTCTCGATGCCCTCGGCGGCAAGGGCGTCGACCAGCTCCGGCGGGAGCCCGAGTTCCGCGAAGGTGTCCACGGTCAGGAGGGATCCCCGGATCCCGGCCCGCCTCTGTCACCCGGCTCGTAGGGCAGGTTGTTGAGAAACCTCTGGATCTCGTAGTCGATGCGCGATGTGCGCAGCCGGTCCGTCGAGGCGGTCACGGATGTGTACATCCCGTGGCGGTGCACCGAGAGCGTGAGGGTCCCTTCCTTGCCCGTGTAGGTGGCCTCGTGCGACGAACCCCCGGCGCGGGCCAGCCCGACGAGGTCCGGGAGGATCTCCTCGGCCCGCGCCATCACTCCGGCCGGGGAAAGCGCCGTCTTTCTTTGATATCCGGCCATCCGCTTCTCTCGCTTGTTGGTTGATGTTGGATCGGGAGGTCCCGCGCACCCCGGATGGAGTCCTGTCAGCAAGCGGCCGCCCGGAGAAAACGAAGCAGCTCGTGCCGGCCGGGCAGCCCTTCCAGTCTCCACCCGCCCGCCTCGACCGTGGGCGGTCCCCGTACTCCGCTGCGCAGCGCCGCCTCGCGCGTTTCCTCCACTTCCGCCGCGTAGCGGTCCACATCGAGCACCGCTCTCGCCTCGGTGGGGTCCAGCCCCTCCTCTTCCGCGAGCGCGATCAGCACGTCGATGCGGCCGATGTCCGCCTTCCTTTCAAAGAACGCCCGGAACAGTGCGGAATGCGTCGCTTCGCAGCAACCCTTCGCGCGCGCGTGCAGAGACAACTCGTGCGCCTTGCGGCTCCAGGGCATCCGTCCCGGAATCGATACCGCCAGCCCGTAGTCCGCGGCGCCCGTCTGAACGGCATGGCAGCGGCTTCTCCAGGCTTTGGATTCGGGATCGATCGGCGGCAAGGGCGGGCGGCGCAGCTCGAACGGGCGGCGGGCCACCGTCACTCCGTCGGGCAAGAGGGCGCGCAGTGCCCGGTCCAGCAGATAGCACGCGGGATCGACGTAGTCGAAATAGAAGATGACCTCCGCTTCCTCCATGAGGCGGAATCTCGCCCCCCGCGCGATGTGCAGCAATGCGGCGCATGCCCGCCGGGCCGGTCGTGGCGCGCCCTCGGCGCTTGATCGCCGGCGCTCTCCGGGGCAACTTGGTGGCGCGTCCGGGAGCATCCCCGGGGCCAACCCCGTGCCGACCGTCCCTCCCCATCGATCCGCTGCCCATGACATTCAGCGAGAACGTCGCCCGACTCCAGCCGTCCGCCACCATGGCCGTCAGCTCGCTCGCCAAGCGCCTGCGCGCGGAGGGGCGGGACATCATCGACCTGAGCGCCGGCGAGCCCGATTTCGACACTCCGTCCTGGCTTGTGGACGCGGCCGTGGAGGGGGTGCGCGCGGGCGCCACCCGCTACACCCCCGCCGCCGGAATGCCGGAGCTGCGCGCCGCCATCGCCCAGTCGCTTGTCGCCCGGGGTGCCGATGCGGCATGGAGCGACATCGTGGTCACCGCCGGGGCCAAGCAGGCGCTCTTCAACGCATGCTTCACCTTCTTCGGCCCGGGAGACGAGGTCATGATCGCCT
Organism: Gammaproteobacteria bacterium; assembly: GCA_009840525.1. Taxonomy (GTDB): domain Bacteria; phylum Gemmatimonadota; class Gemmatimonadetes; order Longimicrobiales; family Gaopeijiaceae; genus BD2-11. The sequence continues at coordinate 24,527 of VXNP01000104.1, read as the reverse complement.
CGCCCTACTGGACCAGCTATCCGGAGATGGTGACGCTCTCGCGCGCCGAGCCGGTCTTCGTCCAGGGGCCGCCGGAGACGAACTTCCTGCTTCGCCCGGAGGACCTGGACGCCGCCCGCACCGAGCGCACCCGCGGGCTCATCATGTGTTCGCCCAGCAATCCCACCGGCGCCGTCTACACGCGCGAAGAACTCGCCGCGGTGGCGCGCTGGGCCAGGGACAACGACGTTCGCCTGATCAACGACGAGATCTACCGCCACATTCACTTCGCCGGCGCGGGGACGGCGCCCGGGCTACTGGAACTGGATCCCGGGGACCTGGGCCCCTTCGTGCTCATCGACGGCGTCTCGAAGGCCTTCGCCATGACCGGGTGGCGCATCGGCTTCTCCTACTGCGAGGGAGCCGGGGCGAAGAAGATGGCCGCCTTCCAGAGCCACACCACCTCCAATCCAGCCACCCCTTCCCAGCTCGCGGCGCTCGCGGCATACAGCGACGTGGAGCGGTCGCTCGGGGACATCGCCGAGATGGCGGAGGCGTACAAGCGGCGTCAGCGTCTGGTCGTTTCGCTCATGGGCGAACTCCTGCCCGAGCTGTCGTTCGTCGAGCCCGGAGGCGCCTTCTACCTCTTTTTCCGGGTGGACTCGGCCTGCGGCCCCGGTCAGGGCTCGAGCGACTTCTGCACCCGCATGCTGGAAGAGGCCGGCGTCGCCCTGGTCCCCGGCTCGGCGTTCGGCGACGACCGCTACGCGCGCATGAGCTTCGCCACCTCCGACGATCTGCTCAGCGAGGCGATTCGGCGGATGGCGCGTGTGCTGGGGGGTGGTTGAGACTCTCCAGCAGCCCGTGGCACGACCGCTCCACGATCCGGAAGCACTCCTCGAACCCGCGTCTGGCCCCGTAGTAGGGGTCGGGCACGTCCTTGTTGCGGCCGGCTTCCGGGTCGAACTCGCGCAGGAGGTGCAGGCGGGCGGAGCCGTGCGAGGACCGCCGCAGCGCCGCCAGGTGGGCGAGATTGCTGCGGTCCATCGCGATCACGTAGTCGAAGTCGCTCATGTCGCTCTCGCTCACGCGGCGCGCATGTCCCGGCAACTCGATGCCATGGGCGCGGGCGACGGCCAGGGCGCGCGAATCGGGACGCTCGCCCACGTGCCAGGATCCGGTTCCGGCGGAATCGACGCGCACATCGACCTGGGCCCGGTTCGCGAGGTGGATGAAGACGCCTTCCGCCAGCGGAGACCGGCAGATGTTGCCTAAACACACGAAAAGAACTGAGGTTACGGCGGAATTCGTCATGCTATGGGAGAGCGTTTGAGCCTGATATCGGGGATGAGTGCGGAAGACGGCGGGATGCCGGAAGTTACATCGTTCGGAGACATGAGCCTATCCCCCGAGACCCTTGCCGCCGTGGAGGCGCTGGGGTGGCGCGCACCGACGCCGGTGCAGCGCCGGGCGATTCCGCCGGGGCTGGAAGGCCGCGACATCGTAGGCATCGCCCAGACCGGGACGGGCAAGACGGGGGCCTTCCTTCTGCCCGTGCTGGAAGGCGCGGTGCCGGGCGAGGGTCTTCAGGCGCTGGTGCTCTGCCCCACCCGTGAACTGGCGCAGCAGGTGCTCGGAGACGCGGTTGCCCTCTCTCGCGGGAGGACCCTGCGGTGCGCCGCCATCGTGGGCGGGGTGGGCTACGGGCCGCAGCGCGCCGCGCTCGACACCGGCACGGAACTGATCGCCGCCACCCCGGGGCGCTTCATCGATCACATGCGCCGCGGCCAGGCCGACCTTGCGCGAGTCCGCTATCTGGTGCTCGACGAGGCCGACCGCATGCTCGACATGGGGTTCCGCCCGCAGATCGAAAGCGTGCTCCGCAAGGTGCCGAGGAAGCGGCAGACGATGCTCTTCTCGGCCACCATGCCGCACGGCGTTCACGCCCTCTCGCTGCAGGTCACCCGCGACCCGGTGCGCATCGAGGTGGCGCCTTCCGGAACCACCGCGGAGGGAATCGACGAGCGGGTGTACTCCGTAAAGCCGGGGAAGAAGGAGGATCTGCTGGTCCGGCTTCTGTCCGACCCGGACTGGAACCACGTGCTCGTCTTCACTCGCACCAAGCGCGGCGCCGACATGCTGCTCACCCGGCTCCAGCGCGAGGGCATTTCGGTGGATGTCATGCACTCCGACCGCCAGATGCGGCATCGGGTGCGGGCGCTCGACCGCTTCGCCACGGGAGGCGTTCGGGTCCTGGTGGCCACCGACATCGCGCAGCGGGGTCTGGACGTGGAAGGCATCTCGCACGTGGTCAACTACGACATCCCGCTCGACCCCGGCGACTACGTCCACCGCATCGGGCGGACGGCGCGGGCGGGCGCGGCGGGCACGGCGGTCAGCTTCCTGACCGCGCCGGATCTGGCGTACCTCAAGTCCATCGAACTCCTGCTGGGACGAACCCTGGAGCGCATCCATCTGCCCGAGTTCGACTACGCCGGAACGCCCGTTGAGCAGCGCGATGAAGGTGCCCGGCGGCGGCACCCGCGCTCGGCGCGAGGCTTCGGGTCGAAATCCGCCGATTCGCTGTCGCCCGAGGAACTGGAACGGCTCTTGGGGCGGAACTCCTAGTAGCCAGACCTCCAACCGGAAAACGGACCACTCATGATCCTGAAGCGTTACGGCACCCGACTGCACAGCGTTCAGCCCGACTTCGATTCCCGGGCCCTCACCGAGATCGGATTCCGCCGCGACCGGCGGCTCTCGCTGGGCGCCGAAGACTTCGCGGAGGAGTATGAAGCGGTGGAGACGCTGGAGTTGTCCGCCAACGCGGATGGCCCCGTCCACGATCGGGCCGAGCAGGAGCTGCTGCGCAACCTCGAGCGCGAGCTGCGCCGGGTCGAAGCCGACGCTGGCGAGGGGGTGGTGGTCATTGAGAACGCCCAGGGAGTCGACTATCCCAAGACCCGCGACCGGAAGCAGAACCAGGTCCGGGACGGCCGCAACCGGCTGTACTTCCACTGGACGGTCGATCCTCCGTTGCGGGTGAGCGTATTTCGCCGCCGCGGTTGAATCCAATCCAGCATTCCGGCGTATTGGTAGTCATGCGGACCACGTCAGGGTGACGCGGCCCGCCGCAGTCATAGATGCAAGGAGGTTGATGATGTTGATCCGCAGATCCAGCACCCGTTTCAAGGGACGGAGAGACTACACCCTTTCCAGCAGGCGCGAGACTCGCCCGACGGCGAGCGAAAGGCTGCTCGGCAAGGAAACCCGCCCGCCGGCCACCCGATCCCGCCGGGAACGGACGGCCGCCGCGGGGTGATCTCCGCGATTCCGCGAGGGATCCGGGCTGACACACCAACACGAAGACGGAGCCCCGAGGATCATCTCGGGGCTCCGTTCGTTGTTCTGAACCGGACCCGCCTTCAGCGCGCGCCGTCCTCCGTCACCGGCATCGGCGTCATCCACCTCTCGAACCAGCTGCGCAGGTAGAGCTGGGTGCGCAGGAAGTTGGAGGGGATGCTCGAGGTGCCGTGCCACTCGTCCTTGAAGCGCACCATCGCCGCAGGGACCTTGAGAACCCGCAGCGCCTGGTAGAACTCCTCGGTCTGCGCCATGGGGGTGCGGAGGTCCATCTCGCCTGTCATGAGCATGGTGGGCGTGGTCACGTTGCCCACGTACATCAGCGGCGAGCGGCGCAGGTGCTCCGAGGGGTCGTCCCACGGGAAGTGCTCGAAGTTCTTGTACCAGGTGGCTCCGTCGGTCGTGCCGACGAACGACAGCCAGTTGGTGACCGGGCAGTTGGCGGACGCCGCCCGGAACCGGTCGGTGTGGCCAACGACCCATGAGGTCAGCACGCCGCCCCCGGAGCAGCCGTAGACGAACATGTTGTCGGTGTCGACGTAGCCCCGGGCGATCACCTCGTCGACGCCGTTCATCAGGTCGTCGTAGTCCTTGCCCGGATAGGCGTTCTTGATGGCATTGCCGAAGGGGCTGCCGTAGCCCGAGCTGCCGCGCGGGTTGGTATAGAGCACCACGTAGCCGTTGGCGGCGTGGTTCTGCCAGCCGAAGTTGAACCCCACGTTGTACATCCCGTGGGGTCCGCCGTGGATCGCGAGGATGAGGGGATAGCGCTCGGACGGATCGAAGTCGGGCGGCTTGATGACCCACCCCTGGATGTCGAAGTCTTCGACCGACTTGTACCAGATCTCCTCGACTTCGCCGAGCCGGACGTCGGCCAGGATGTCGTCGTTCACGCGCGTGAGCTGCCGGACGTCGCCGGGGCTGTCGAGCGCGAAGGAGATGACGTCTCCCGCCTCGTGATAGCTCGTGAGCGTGCCCACCGCCTGGCCGCGCTCGTCGACCGTGGTAACCGCGAGCATGTGGTTCCCGGTGGTCACGGCGCGCGGCTCCCCATTCACCGGGGCGAACCAGAGGTTCGAGTTGCCCGTCATGGCGGCGGTGAAGTACACCCCGCTGCCGTCGCGGGCCCAGGTGACGCCCGAAAGCCGGCGTCCCAGCTCACTCGCGATGAGCCGTGAGCTCGAGCCATCCGCGTTCATCACGTAGAGGCCGGTCTCGACGTAGGTGTCGTCGGACCAGTCGTTGGCCTGGTAGGCGATCAGGCTGCCGTCGGGAGAGGGGACCGGGCTCCCGTCGGGGCCGCGGTGGTCGGTGATCTGCCGAATCGCGCGCGAGCGCACGTTGACGGCGTAGATCTCGGACTCGCGCCAGGTCTGGTCGATGTCTTCCGAGTCTTCGATGCGCAGCGACTGGAAGACGATCTCCGAGCCGTCCGGCATCCAGCGGGGAGCGGAGTGGTTCCAGTCGCCGTCGGTGAGCTGGCGGGGCGTGCCGCCTTCCGCGGGCACCAGGAAGAGGTGCTGGAAGCCGTCGTCGATGTAGCCCCGGCGATCACGGCGATAGGTCAGCCGGGTGACGATCTTGGGGGCTTCGGTCCAGCTCGCGCCCTCGGGCGGCGAGGGCATGTCGATGGCCCAGCGCTCGTCCGACGGCACCGTCATGACGAAGGAGATGTGGGTGCCGTCGGGCGACCAGGCGATGTCCGACGGGCTCTCCTCCAGGCGCGTGATCTGCGTGGTGGCGCCCTCGGCGTCCATCCAGCGGACGAAGATCTGCGAGTCGTTCAGGAAGGCGATGCGGGTGCCGTCCGGCGACCAGCGCGGGCTCGACCCCTCGAGCAGGAAGCGGGCCCGCGAGCCGTCGGCGTTCATCACCCACACCGACGAGGCCCTGCGGTCGTCCTGCTGGTCCACCCAGGACCGCGTGTAGACGATTCGGCTGCCGTCGGGCGAGATGCGGGGATCGGCCACCCACTCCCAGTCCAGGTACTTGTCGAGCGACAGCACCTCGCCCTCCTGGGCGGATGCCTGGGGCGCGAAGGCGACCAGTAGAAACAGCGGGATCATTCGGGCTCCGCGGACCATCTTCATCCTCCGGAAAAGCAAGCGCACTCTTGAGCCTGTGAAGAACTCGGGAACAGAAGCGAAAGCTACCGGAGTCGAAACTCGCGGGCCAGAGAGCCCGGCCATTTGCTCCCGCGCCTCGGGTGCCCCCACATTCCGGGTCTGTACGGTTCGAACGCCAGCACGTCTGGCGTGCCACGTGATTCCGGAGAGACCATCATGGCCCCGACCACCACACCCTCCCGCCCCATGTCCACGGCCCGGCGATTCCACCGCGCAGAACGGAGACTGCTGCCGACCACGCTCGTGGCGGCCTGCGCCGCAGCGCTCCTGGCCGCGGCCGCGGCCGATGTCTCCGCCCAGGAGGGCTATCGCATGCCTCCCCAGGAGATCGTTCGCATCCTCGACGCGCCTCCGCCCCCGTTCGTGAACGTCAGCCCGGACGGGGAGTGGATCGTGCTCACGGGGCGTCGCAGCATGCCCTCGATCGAGGACATGGCGCAGCCCATGCTTCGCCTGGGTGGCCGGCGCATCAATCCGGCGACCACCGGCGTCTTCGGACCCTCAACGGGACGCGATCCGGGACTGACCACCACCCTCTCCGTGATGAATGTCGCCGATGGTTCCCAGCGATCCGTCGACGCGCCGGAGGGCGGTTGGGGCGTGCCACGCTTTGCTCCCGCAGGTGACCGGTTCGCGATCACGCGCACCGTTGCCGACGGGATCGAGCTCTGGGCAGGAAGCGTCTCGGAGGCCACCGCCCGCAGACTCACCGACGAGCGGCTGAACGGCGTGCGCGGAGCACCCTGCGACTGGATGCCCGACGGGGACGAGTTGCTCTGCACCCTGGTGCCCTCGGGACGCGGCCCCTCGCCCATGGCGCCCCCGGTCCCCGGCGGCCCGGTCATCCAGGAAGCCGAAGGGAGGACCGCCCCGGTGCGCACCTACCAGGATCTCATCGAAGACTCGCACGGCGAGGCGCTGTACGAGTACTTCGCGACCTCCCAGCCCGCCCTCGTGGACGCGGACGATGGGACGGTGCGCACGCTGGCGGAACCGGGCATCTGGAGTCTCAGCCGCTCGCCCAGCGGCGCGTACATCCTCGCGGAGAGGACGGTGCGCCCCTTCTCCTACCTGGTGCCGGATTCGCGCTTCCCGAAAGAGCTGCAAATCTGGAGCCGGGACGGCGGCGTGGTGGCCGAAGTCGCGGCGCTCCCGCTCGCGGACAGAGCCCCCATCGGAGGTGTGGAGGAGGGTCCGCGCGGACACCGCTGGATGCCCGGGGAGGATCACACCCTGATGTGGGTCGAGGCGCTGGACGGGGGCGATCCCTGGACGGAGGCCGAGCACCGCGACCAGGTGATGCGGCTGGCTGCGCCCTTCGACGGTGATGCCGCGGCGGTGGCGCGCACGGCCCTCCGCTACGCGGGACTCTCGCGCGGGGAGGACGGGCTGGCGCTGCTGACCGAGTCGTGGCGACGGTCCAACATGGTCCGCACCTGGCAGATTGACGTGGACGGCGGCGACGAAGCCAGGCTGATCTGGGAACGCAACTCGCAGGACCGCTACGGCGATCCCGGGAGCCCGGTGACGCGGCGCGCGGCGAACGGCGAGTCGCTCATCGTGCAGGATGGCGACTGGATCTTCCTGACGGGCGCGGGTGCCTCGGACGCCGGCGACCATCCCTTCCTGGACCGCGTGAATCTCGCCACCGGCGAGAGCGAACGCCTCTTCCAGGCGGCTCCGGGCAGCTACGAGTCCGTGGTCGCCATGCTCGACGACGACGGCCGCCGCGTCCTCACGCAGTACGAGACGCCTCTCGAGCCGCCGAACTATTTCGTGCGCGACACCCGTTCCGAGGACCGCAGGCAACTGACCCGGTTCGAGAACCCCCATCCCGAACTCTCCGACGTGACCCGCCAGTTCGTCACCTACGAGCGCGAGGACGGAGTGCAGCTCTCCGGCACGCTCTACCTGCCCGCCGACTACGAGGAGGGAACGCGGCTGCCCACCATCGTGTGGGCCTATCCGCGGGAGTACTCGAACCCGGACGTGGCCGGCCAGGTACGCGGCTCGCCCAGTCGCTTCACGCGCGTGGGCGGTGCCTCGCACCTCTTCTTCCTGACGCAGGGATACGCCGTCTTCGACGGACCCACCATGCCCATCATCGGCGAAGAGACGCCCAACGACACGTATGTGGATCAGCTCGTAAGCTCCGCCGCGGCGGCGGTGGACAAGGTGGTCGAAATGGGCGTCACCGACCGCGGCCGGGTCGGCGTCGGAGGCCACAGCTACGGCGCCTTCATGACCGCCAACCTGCTCGCGCACTCCGACCTGTTCCAGGCCGGCATCGCGCGCAGCGGCGCGTACAACCGCACCCTCACGCCCTTCGGCTTCCAGAACGAGCGCCGCACCTTCTGGGAGGCGGGCGACGTCTACTTCGCGATGTCGCCGTTCATGCACGCCGACGACATCAACGAGCCGATGATCCTCATCCACGGGGACGCGGACAACAACTCTGGGACCTTCCCGGTGCAGTCCCGGCGCATGTTCCACGCGATGAAGGGCAACGGGGGCACGGCGCGGCTGGTGATGCTCCCCCACGAGAGCCACGGCTACCGGGGGCGTGAATCGGTGATGCATGCGCTGGCCGAGATGGTGGAGTGGATGGACGCGTACGTGAAGAATGCGGGCGTGCCGGTGATGGACCGGTAGGGGGTGAGCGATCCGCTGGAGGCGGTTGCTCGGTAGCCTGACTCATGCCTGTTCGCGCTGCCGTCATGACCGGCCCGCACGAGCCGATGGAGGTCCGGACCCTCCCCGACCCCGACCTGGAGCCCGGCGCCGTCCTGCTGGAGACCATCGCCAGCGAGGTGTGCGGGACCGACGTTCACCTGTGGCACGGTCGGCTGGCCGGGGTGCCCTACCCCATCATCCCCGGTCACGTGAGCGTGGGCAGGGTGGCCGAGGCGCGCGGGGTGAGGCACGATGCGGTAGGGCGGCCGCTGGCGCCCGGCGACGTGGTGACCTTCCTGGACGTGCACGAGACCTGCTACCGCTGCTACCACTGCCTGGTGGCGCGCCAGCCCAACCGGTGTCCGGCGCGGAAGGTGTACGGCATCACCTACACCCTGGCGGAAGGGTTGCTTGGGGGCTGGGCGGAGCGCATCTACCTGCAGCCGGGCGTGCGCATCCTCAAGCTGCCGCGCAACCTCGACGCGGACGACGTGATCGGGGGTGGGTGCGGGCTCTTCACCGGCTTCGCGGCGGTGGATCGGGCCGAGGCGCGCATGGGAGACGTGGTGGTGGTGCAGGGGGCCGGTCCGGTGGGACTGGCGGCCGCCGCCTTCGCCGGTCTTTCCGGGGCGGCCGAGGTCGTGCTCATCGGCGATCCGGATGCCCGCCTGGCGCTCGGGGCGCGCATGGGAGCGGACGTCACGCTGTCCCTGTTGGGAACAACGCCGGAGGAGCGCCTCGACGCGGTCATGGACCGCACCGGGGGACGCGGGGCCGACCTGGTCATCGAGGCGAGCGGCAACCCGGCCGCCATCCCCGAGGGATTCGCGCTCGTCCGCGACGGAGGCCGTTATGTCGTGGCGGGGCACTACACCGACGCCGGGCCGGTCGACATCAATCCCCACACCGACATCAACCGCAAACATGTGGACGTGCGGGGCCAGTGGGGGACCGACTTCCATCATCTGGTACGGGCCCTGCGGCTGCTGTCCCGGCACCGCGATCGCTTGCCCTTCGCCGAGGTGATCGGGGCGCGCTATCCGCTCGAGAGCACGCAGCAGGCGCTCGAGGACGTGGCCGCGCTGCGGGTCACGAAGGCGCTTGTGGTGCCCTGACGGCGTCGGACGTCAGAGGGACCGCGCGGACTCGTCGGCGGATTGTCCGGCCGGTTCCTGGTCGATGAAGATGCAGCGCGCCAGGTCGAAGCCGATGGCCTGGCTGTCGCCGTCGGGCCCGCCCAGGCGCACCGTCACGGGGCCGTTGAACGGAGCCCTCTCCTCCACCGCCAGGATCACGCCGGGCAGGAGCCCTCTGGCTTCCAGATAGCGCAGCCTCTCCGGCTCATCGTCGCGCACCGCGCGGATCCGGATCGGGCCGGTGGCGTCGGAATCCGCCAGCGTCGGATAGCTGGTCGAATCGATCTCGCCCCCCGGCGTCGGAATGGGGGCGCCGTGGGGATCGTGGCGCGGGTTCTTCAGTGCGTTGGCCATGCGCTCGATGAGCTCATCGGAGGCGGCGTGCTCGAGCCGCTCGGCTTCGTCGTGCACATCCTCCCAGGAATAGCCGAGGCGCACGCTGAGGTAGGTTTCGATGATGCGATGGCGACGAACGATGCGCAGCGCTTCGCGGCGGCCGCTGGGCGTGAGGCTGACGCCGCGGTAGGGCTCGTGCTCCACGACGCCCAGGTCGGCCAGGCGCTTCACCATTCCGCTCACCGACGCGGGCTGTACGCCCAGGGTGCTGGCGATATCGCTGGTGGTGGCGGTATCGTCGTGCTCCGTGAGGGCGAAGATCGCCTTCAGGTAATCCTCGATCGAAGGCGAGAATCGGGACGTTTGAGCCATCGTGGGTTGTTGTTGCGTGGGCGGGGCCACAATCTAACCTGTCCTTTCCCGCGCTGCCGGAGCACCTCCCGCCGTCCCGGTCGAGGCCGGCCGCGGGGGTACGACCCCAAACCAACCTGACCAACCCGGAGCGATGCGCACATGAGAATCGGACACGGATCGAAGGCGACTGCGCTGGTGCTGCTTGCGGGATGCCTCTCCACCGCGCTGGCGCCGGAGGGCGCGAGGGCCCAGGGAGGCTACCTGATCTTCCAGGCCGGATACTACGTGCCCACCCAGGATCTGGGCCTTCTGACAGATGCCGGCTTCGGGCAGGCGGTCGAGTTCGGCGAGCGCGAACGGAGCTTCGCCTACTCCCTCGGGCTGGAACTCGCCGTTTCCGGGCCCATCTCGGGGCGCGCGACGCTGGCGTACGCGACGAGCGCGGACCTCGCCGTCCAGGCCGGCATGTGTCCGGAGTGCGAGGCCCGCAACAACCTCCTCAACGCCACCGCCGCCCTCGTCTTCCGCCCGCTTCCCAGCGGCGTTCCGGTTCAACCGTACCTGCTGGGTGGCGGTGGCGTGAAGCACTACGACCTGGAGTCGCTGGATGCGCTGCACCGGTCGCCCCTGCACGATCAGACCCGGAGAACCATGCTGCTCGGCGCGGGCATCGAAGTGAGAATGGGTCCGCTGCGCATCGTGACGGAACTCTCCGACTACATCAGCCCGATCTTCGCCGACAACGACGTGGAAACCACGCAGCACGATCTGTTCTGGACGGCGGGTCTCATGCTGGGAAGCGGCTGAGGCACCGCCGAGCTTGGCGAAAACGGCGGGGAAACATATCTTTACCATTCTGTGCCGTTGTGTTTGGCACGGTGTTTCGATCCGTCGATTTCGAGGTCCTGGACGAGTTGGAGGTGAGCGTGCCTGAATCCGCGCCCCATGAGAAGGTGATCGATTCCGTAGCGGTGGACGCCAAGCGCATCCTGCTGCGGTATGGGACGCCCATCGCGATCCTGGATCGCGTATCGGAAGTAGACCGGATCGCGCTCGCCCGCCAGGTCAGCCGCACGCGTCTGCCTGACCGCGAGCCGCGGCTCAGAGCGCTGCTGGAAGAGCACGGGTACCTCCAGGTGGACTAACATCCGGAGACGCGGGACCTGCGGATCGAATGGAGTCCGCGCCGCGTCTGCGTGGGACGGGAGGTTTCATGAGGGCTTCGCACTCCTCTCGCTGTCTTTCCCTTTCGCTGGTTCTGCTGTGGGGATGTGGCGGGGCTGCGCCGACGCGCGTCGAGCCCACCAGGGACCAGGTGGCACAGTCGAGCCGGGGAATGGTGGTCGCGGCCCAGCCGCTCGCGACCGCCGCGGGCGTCGAAATGCTCGAGCGGGGCGGCAACGCGGCCGATGCCGCGGTGGCCGCGGCGTTTGCGGTATCAGTGGTGGAGCCCAGCATGAACTCGATCGGCGGGCGCACCCAGATCCTGGTGCGAACCGCGGAAGGAGCCTTCCACGGCATCGACGCCACCACTCAGGCGCCGGACACCTACGATCCCGACACGGCCCCTCAGGCCGGCTACGGGTATCCCACCGTGGGGTTGCCGGGCGCCGTCGCGGGGCTCACCCGCCTCCTCGACGAGCACGGCACGCTTCCGCTGGCCACCGTAATGGAGCCGGCCATTCGGTATGCCTCCGAGGGCTTCATGCTCCTGCCCGGTGAAGCCGCCCGCCAGGCGTCGACTGCAGAGCAACTGCGGGAATCCGAGGGCGCGACCCTGTACTACATCGAGCCGGACGGATCGCCGTACGACGCGGGCGACCACTTCGTGCAGAGCGATCTGGCGATGGTGCTGCGCCGCATCGCTTCCGGAGGCGCCGACGCCTTCTACCGGGGCGAGATCGCCAGGGCCATGGCCGACGACATCGTGGACGCGGGCGGACACGTCACGGCCGCCGCGCTTGCCGGCTACCGCGCCGAGGATTCCCGCGTGGTGCGCGGCAGCTACCGCGGCCACGAGCTGGTGGGGACGTTCACCCCGGCGGCCGGGGCCATGACCATCGGCGTCCTTCAGATCATCGAGAACTTCGACATGGCCGGGGCCGACGAGACGACGTGGGCCCTGGTGGTGGGGCAGGCGCTTGCGCTCGGCTTCGAGGCGGCCCGCACCCATCGAGGACCCGACGCGTGGCAGCTGCTCACGTCGCCGGAATGGGCGCGCGAGCAAGCTGAACGCGTCCGTCTGCCGGTGGCGGCGGCGGCCATGGGCCCGGAGCCCGCAGCCGCGCCCCGGGGCTCCCAGGAGCCCGTGGCTGCCTACTTCGCCGGCCCGGACGACGAGGGGCACACCACGCACCTTTCGACCGCGGATGCCGACGGCATGGCGGTCGCGCTCACCCAGACCATCGGGCCGGCGATGGGCTCGAAGATCGCCACGCCGGGGCTGGGCTTCCTCTACGCGGCGACCCTGGGAGGGTATCTGGGCCGCCTCGAAGCGGGCGAGCGGGCGCGCTCCAACATCGCTCCGTTCATGGTACTCGACGGCGACGACCCGATGCTGGTGCTGGGCGCTGCCGGGGGAGCACGCATCGTCTCGGCCGTCGTGCAGGCGGTGTGCCGGGTCATCGATCAGGGGCTTTCCCTTCCCGAGGCGCTGGCCGCCGCACGCCTTCATCCGATGCAGGGATCGCTGAACCCAACGGGCTCCGAGAGCGGATTCCAGATGGAGACCTCCCCGGATATCGGCTGGTCCCCGGAGGTCATCGCGGAGTTGCGTCAGCTCGGTTTCGCGGTCCAGGAGGTGCCACGCTCCGGCGCGTTCGGACGCATCCACGGGATGTCGTACGACGCCACCGCCTCCTCCTGGACGGGCGCCGCGGATCCGGACTGGGAGGGGAGCGTGGCGGCACCTCGCAACTGAACGAGAGGTGGCGCCGACCGCTGCCAAGGGAATCTGGAGATGGGAACTGCTGTTGACGCTCCGCGCCGCCGTGCGCTGAACCTTCTCCTGGCGTTGACCGCGAGCGCGTGCTCGTCGGGCGACGCTCCCGAGTTCGATGTCATCCTCCGGGGCGGGACGCTGCATGCCGCGGCAGACGAACCCGGATTCGTTGCGGACCTGGCCCTCGCCGGAGACCGGATCGCGGCGATGGGCGATCTTTCCGGCTACGATGCGCGCGACATTCTCGACGTGACCGGACTCCACGTCGCTCCCGGGTTCATCGACGTTCATTCGCACGCGGGCTCGGGACTCGACACGGAGGACCGCAGCCACGCCGAGCCCCTGCTGGCGCAGGGAATCACGACGGTGGTGGTGAACCCCGACGGCGGAGGACTGGTGGACCTGGCCCTCCAACGGACGGTGCTGCTCGAAGACGGGCTCGGGGTCAACGTGGCGCAACTGGTGCCCCACGGATCGGTGCGCAGGGCGGTGCTGGGGATGGAGGATCGACTGGCGGGCCCCGACGACCTGGCGGAGATGAAGGCGCTGGTGCGGGCCGGCATGGAGGAAGGGGCGTTCGGCATGTCGTCCGGACCGTTCTACGCCCCCGGAAGCTATTCGGACACCCGTGAGCTGACGGCCCTCGCCAAGGTCGCGGCCGAGTACGGCGGCGTCTACACCAGCCACATCCGCGACGAATCCGACTACACCATCGGGCTGATGGCGGCAGTGGAGGAAGTGATTGCGGTGGCGCGCTCGGCGGGACTGCCGGGGGTGGTGACCCACATCAAGGCGCTGGGACCGCCGGCGTGGGGCAAGTCGGAGGAGGTGATCGCCGCGATAGAGGCGGCCCGCGCGGAGGGCGTCGAGGTGTACGCCGACCAGTACCCGTACGAGGCATCTTCGACCGGGCTCTCGGCGGCGCTTCTGCCGCGCTGGGCACAGGCGGGGGGAGGCGATTCACTCATGGCCCGTCTCGCCGATCCCGCCAGGCGCGCACGCATCCGCAAGGAAATGGAAGCCAATCTCGCGCGCCGCGGAGGAGCCGACCGCCTCCAGTTCCGGCGCTTCCGTCCTGAGCCCTCGATCGAGGGCCGCACCCTCGAGGATGTCGCCATCGCCCGCTCCCTCCATCCTCTGGACGCGGCTCTGGAACTGATTGCCGAGGGGGGCGCCTCGGTGGTCTCCTTCAACATGAACGACGACGACATCGCCGCCTTCATGATTCAGCCCTGGACGATGACCGCGTCGGACGGCGCGCTGCCGCAGTGGCAGGTGGGCGTGCCGCACCCGCGCGCCTACGGCACCTTCGCGCGCAAGCTGCGAAAGTACGTGGTGGAGGACGGAACCGTGAGCCTGAAGGCGGCGATCCGCAGCATGACGTCGCTTCCCGCGGACGTCTTTGGCCTGGAAGGTCGAGGAAGGTTGGTAACGGGAGCGGTCGCGGACATCGTGGTCTTCGACCTGGAAGAGGTCCGGGACCTCGCCACCTACACGGACCCGCACCAATTGTCGCAGGGTATGGTGCACGTTTTCGTCAACGGCACGGCGGCGATCCGCGACGGCGCCTTCACCGGCGAGCGCGCGGGGCGCGTCCTCAGGCGAGAGGATCGCTAGAGGTCCCGCCGGGCCTCGCGCATCCGTCATTCCCGGACGTCGTTCCGCCAAACCCGACCCCGCATGAAGGTCCGCAACGTTGCCATCATCGCCCATGTCGATCATGGGAAGACCACCCTCGTGGACCAGATGCTCCGCCAGGCAGGGGTGTTCCGCGAAAACCAGCAAGTGCGCGAGCGGGTGATGGATTCGAATCCGCTGGAGCGGGAGCGGGGCATAACGATCCTCTCCAAGAACACTTCCGTGCGCTGGGGCGAGTTCAAGATCAACATCGTGGACACTCCGGGCCACGCCGACTTCGGAGGCGAGGTCGAGCGCATCCTGCGCATGGTCGACGGGGTGCTGATCCTGGTCGACGCCGCCGAGGGACCGATGCCCCAGACCCGGTTCGTGACGGCCAAGGCGCTGGAGCTGGGCCACGCGCCGGTGGTGGTCATCAACAAGGCCGACCGCCCGGACGCGCGGGCCGAAGAGGTCCACGACGAGGTGCTTGAGCTGTTCATGGACCTCGAGGCCTCCGACGACCAGCTCGACGCGCCCTTCCTGTACGCCTCGGGTCGGGAAGGATGGGCGACACCCGATGCCGATGGCCGGGGCGCCGACCTCGCACCGCTGTTCGCGGCCGTCGTGGATCATGTGCCCGCTCCGCCCGTGGAACCGGCGGGCCCCTTCCAGATGCTGGTCTCGACGCTGGACCATTCCTCCTATGTCGGACGCATCGCGATCGGCCGCGTCGAGCGCGGGCGCATCCGGCCCGGCCAGGAGGTGGCGCTGCTGCCAATGGGCGTGGCCGGCATGGTCGAGGAAGATGACGCGGCCCGCTCGCGCGCCCTCAAGGTGTATGGATTCGACGGTTTGGAGCGCGTGGACATCGCGGAAGCCGGTGCGGGAGACATCGTGGCGGTGGCCGGCGTCTCGGGCGTGGAGATCGGCAGGACGCTGGCCGATCCGGAGCACCTCGAGCGCCTGAGCGGCATCGCCGTGGAGCGGCCCACGATTTCGGTCGACTTCGTCGTCAACGACTCGCCCTTTTCGGGCGAGGGGAAGTACGTGACCACGCGCCAGCTCCGCGAGCGGCTCTTCCGGGAGATGGAGCGCAACGTCGCCCTGAAGGTGGAGGCGACGGACCATCCGGATACCTTCCGGGTCGCCGGGCGGGGCGAACTGCACCTCTCCATCCTCATGGAGACCATGCGCCGCGAGGGCTACGAGTTCCAGGTTTCTCGTCCTCGTGTGCTCATGCGCGAGGGCCCCGCCGGCGAGGCTCTGGAGCCGTACGAGGAGCTGGTGGCCGAGACGCCGGAGGCCCGCGTAGGCACCGTCATCGAGAAACTGGGCGCGCGGCGGGGTGAAATGCTGGAGATGAGACCGACGGGCCGGGGGCCGATTCGCCTGCGCTTCCGCATTCCGGCGCGCGGCCTGTTCGGCTACCGCACCGAGTTCCTCACCGACACCCGCGGGGACGGGCTGATGCACCACCGCTTCCTAGAGTACGGGCCGTGGGCGGGGGCGCTTCCCGGACGCGAGCGTGGCGCCGTGGTGGCCGACCGTCGGGGCGTCGCGGTGGCGTACGCCATCTTCGGCCTGCAGGAGCGCGCCACCTTCTTCCTGGGACCCGGCGCCCCGGTGTACGAGGGCATGATCGCGGGCGTGCACGTCCGCGCGGGCGACCTGGACGTCAACATGTGCAAGGGAAAGAAGCTCACCAACATCCGGGCGGCGGCCGCGGACGACAACATCCGGCTGGAGCCGCCGCGGATCATCACGCTGGAATCCGCTCTGGAGTTCATCGCGGACGACGAGTTCATCGAGGTGACCCCGGTCGCAATCCGTCTGCGCAAGCGAATCCTGGATGCCGGGGCCCGCCGGAAGGCGGCGCGCCGCAGAAGATGAGACCATGATCGACAACTCGACGGCGTGTGGCGGTCTGGACGGTGAGAACGGGTTCGGCCGCTTCTTTCTGCCCGGTCCCACAGAGGTGCGGCCGGCGGTGCTGGCGGCCCAGAAGCGGGCTCTGATCGGGCACCGCGGCGAACCCGTCAACGCGCTCATGCGCGAGATTCAGCCAGGGCTGCGGGAGGTGTTCGGCACTTCGCGGCCCGTTCTGGTGTCGACCTCTTCCGCCACCGGCCTCATGGAGGCGGCGGTGCGCAACGGTGTGCGGGAGCGCGTGCTGTCGCTGGTCAACGGGGCGTTCTCCGAGCGCTTCGCCCGCATCGCGCGCGCCTGCGGGTTCGAGGTGGACGTTGTCGAGGCGCCCTGGGGCGGCGTGCACGATCCGGATGCGGTGCGGGCCCGCTTGCGCGCGGGGCGCTACGACGCCGTGACCATGGTGCATTCCGAGACCTCCACCGGGGCGCTCAACCCGATCGCCGATCTGGCCGCGGCGGTGCGGGAGTTCCCGGGTACGCTGGTGCTGGTCGATGCCGTTACCAGTGCGGGAGGCGCCCCGGTGCAGGCGGACGACCGGGGCCTCGATTTCGTGCTCGCCGGTTCCCAGAAGGCGATGGCGCTGCCGCCCGGACTGGCGTTCGGCGTCGCGTCGGAGCGCATGCTGGAGCGATCCGTGAACGCGGCGCGCAAGGGGGTCTACTTCGATCTGGTCGCGTTCTACAACGCGCTGGCGAAGGAACAGACGCCGAATACGCCCGCCGTGACGCTCATGTATTCGCTGGCGGAGCAGGTGCGCCACATCTCCTCGGAGGGGCTGGAGGGACGCTGGGCGCGCCACGCGGCGATGGCGCGAAGGTGCGCCGATTGGGCGGACGCGTCGGGAGAGCGCATCGGTGCGGGACTGTCGGTGCTGGCGCCTGACGGCTTTCGTTCGCCCACCGTGACCTGCCTGCTCCTGCCCCCCGGGCGGACCGGCCCGGAGGTCGCGCACGCGATGAAGGAGCGAGGGTTCGTGATCGGAGCGGGATACGGCAGACTCAAGCCGCGGTCGGTGCGCATCGGCCACATGGGTGACCACACGGTGGAGGAACTGGATCGGGTGCTGGAAGCGTTGGAGGAGGTCCTGCGGGCACCCCCGGGGCAGGGGCTTGCCGGAGGAAGGCGATGAGCGAACTCGGCCGGCGGTACCTGGTCGCGGTGGCGGACAAGGTCTCGCCCTCCGGGCTCGGCGCGCTTACCGGCGACGGGCGCTTCGAGATGCGCTGGCTGGCGGAGCGCCCGCCGGCGGAGAAGGAAGAGGCGATGGCGGGGGTGGACGCCATCATCGTGCGCAGCGCCACCCGGATCACCCGGGAACTGATCGAGGCGGCCACCAGTCTGAAGGTCATTGGGCGGGCAGGAGCCGGGGTGGACAACATCGACCTCGACGCCGCCACCGAGCGCGGCATCCCGGTGCTGAACGCGCCCGCGGGCAACACCGTCTCCGCCGCGGAACTCACCTTTGCGCTCATTCTGGCGCTCGCGCGCAAGGTCGTGGCCGCGGATCGGTCGGTGCGCAAGATGACATGGAAGACGCCGGGACTCGCCGGGGTCGAGCTCAACGGCAAGACGCTCGGGCTGGTCGGGGCCGGGAGAATCGGCGGGGAGGTGGCGCGCCGCGCCCGCGCCTTCGGCATGAGGGTGCTGGTCTACGATCCCTATCTGCCCGCAACCCGCGCCGAGGAGCTGGACGCGGAGCCGAGCGGCCTCGACCACGTGATCGAGCAGGCGGACTTCCTCAGCCTCCATGTGCCCCTCACTCCCTCCACCACCGCCATGATCGGGGCGAAGCAACTGCGCCGAATGAAGCCGTCGGCCTACCTCGTCAACGCAGCTCGCGGCGGGGTGGTGGACGAGCACGCGCTCGCCCGCGCCCTCGGGGAGGGATGGTTGGCGGGCGCCGCGCTGGATGTCTTCCGCCAGGAGCCGTTGTCGGCGTCCAGCCCTCTGCTGGGGAGCCCGAACCTCATCCTCAGTCCCCACCTGGGGGCCTCCACCGCGGAGGCGCAGGAGCTGGTGGCGTCCGAGATCGCGTCGGCCGTTCGGGGAGCGCTGCTCGACGGCGATCTCTCCCGGGCCGTGAATGCGCCCGGCATCGACGGCGCGACGCTACGCAAGCTGCGTCCCCTGCTGGAGTTGGGAACCCGGATCGGGCGTCTCGCGTGCGCGCTCGCGTCCGGAGGCATCCGGGGGGTGCAGGTGCGTTACAGCGGTGCCTCGGAAGAGGCCCCCGGCCCGCTTACCGCCGCAGTGCTGTGCGGGCTGCTGGAGGATATCGTCGGAGGAACGCGCGTAAACGCCGTCAACGCGGCCCGTCTCGCCGAAGCGCGCGGCATGAGGGTGGTGGCGGCGCGCGCGACCCGGCACCCGGATTACTCCGAGTATCTGGTCACCGAGGTGGAGGCGGAGGGCGGCCGGTTGCGGGTCGCGGGAGCGCTGCTGGAGGGCACCCACCCGCGCATCGTCGGCATCGGCGGCTTCTCCATCGATCTGGAGCCGCGCGGATCCATCGTCATCGTGCGCAACCAGGACAAGCCCGGGGTGATCGCGGGGGTAGGCACGGTGCTGGCGTCCATGGGCTTTAACATCGCGGGATACCACCAGGCGCGCCTGGAGCCGGGCGGGGACGCCATGGCGGCGGTCTCGGTGGATGGCGAGATCACGCAGGAACTGCTGGATCGCCTGCGCGAGCTGGACCAGATCTCCTACGTCAAGTCCGCCCGCCTGGGCTAGGCGGCAACCGGACGACAACCCCCCGCGGGCCGGGGCGACAGTCCGTCCCGCACGTCCGCCGAACCCACGTGCAGCCGGCCCGGCCGGGCCTCTGTCTCAGGGGATGACGGCGTACCGCCGCAGCACCTCCAGTGTTTCTTCGATGGGCAGGGCCTCCGCGGTGTTCCCCATCCCCGAAACGGTGGTGGCCTTGAAGAGCGAGTTGTAGACGGCCTCCTCGGTGGCTTCCACGGTGGCCAGGAAGAGCGACGACATGCGGTTGTTGGCGACCTCGTCGACGGACAGCACATCCTCCCCGCCGCGCCGCACTCCGGATGCGGTCGAGAAGGCGATCACGTAGTCGCCTGAGCCGTTGCCGGCGAACGATCCGGTGCGCGCCAGCCCCATCATGGCCCGCCGCGCCACGCGCTCGAGCTTGAGGGGGGAGAGAGGCGCGTCCGTCGCCACCACCATCATGATGGATCCCTGCCCCTCGTCTCCGCCTCCCTGCGCCTCGCCCTGGTCCGCGCCGAAGGGTGTGTCGCTGCCCGGCGCCGTCCCCTGAAACGAGTAGCGGCCCAGCTCACGTCCCACCGGCGCCCCGACGATCGAGAGGATGCCGCCGAAATTGGACTGCACCAGCACGCCCACCGTGTACCCGCCCAGCTCGTCGGGCACCACCCGGCTGCTGGTGCCGATGCCGCCCTTCCAGCCGAACGCGCGGGTCCCGGTGCCCGCGCCCACCGACCCCTCCTCGACCGGGCCGGTGCGGGCGGACTCGAGCGCCGCGCGCACATGCTCGGGAGTGATCGGCCGCGAACGGATGTCGTTCAGGCCACCGTCGTTGGTCTCGCCCACGACGGGGTTGATGGAGCGCACCCCCTCCATCCCCTGCCGCGCCAGCATCCACTCCGTGAGGGCGTCCGCCGCCTTCCACACGCACAGCGTGCAGGTGAGCAGGACGGGGGTCTCCAGCTCCCCCAGCTCCCGCACCTGGGTCACGCCGAGGAGCTTGCCGAAGCCGTTGCCGACGTGCATTGCGGCCGGCACCCGGTCGCGGAAGACGTTCCCTCCGTGTGGCCGGATGGCCGTCACCCCGGTACGGACGCGGTCGCCCTCGCGCACAGTGGCGTGCCCCACCAGCACGCCCTCCACGTCCGTGATCGCGTTGTAGGGGCCCGGGGCGAAGATGCCTGGCGCGATCCCGACGTCGCGCGCCCGGGGCCGGGGTTCTTCCTGGGCGGAAGCCGCAGGAGCCCCCGAGCCGAACCCCGCGGCGACGAGCGCAACGGCGGCGATGAAGGGTCGCGGCCGGAATGAACGGCACCGGGTGCGCCCGGCGGGAAACGGAAGGGGCGAAGACAGGACGTTCACGGTCGCGCTCCGGGTCAGGGGTGGGGAGCCGGCGGCAATTCCGCGCAGCCGTCGAGCGGTGCATCCGTGCTGGATCGCCCACGTGGGTGGGCTGACGGTCTGCAGCCGCGCCAATTCATCCACCGACTGCCAGAGTATCGACGATCAGCAGCACCAGGAGGCAGGGCTGATAGAGCAGGGTGCCCAGGAAGACCCGGCGCGCTCGACGGTCCGTAAGGCGCCCCGCGGCCGCGAACGTCACCCCCAGAAGGGCGATGCCCGCCAGCAATGCTCCGGCGGCGTATACGATGCCGGTCAGGTCGAGCAGCACGGGCGCGAGACTCACCGGAAGCAGCGCGGCGGCGGCCGCCAACATGCGCAGGCTGAGGAGGCGTCCGTGCTCGTCGCCCGGGGGCGCCATGATGATGCCCGCGCGGGCATAGTCCTCGCGGCAGATCCACGCCAGCGCGAGGATGTGCGGAAGCTGCCATATGAAGAAGATCCCGAACACCGCGAACGCCTGTGCCGACAACGTGCCCGCCGCCGCACTCCAGCCCACGAGCACCGGAAGCGCGCCGGGGAACGCGCCCACCAGGCTCGCGAGCGAGGTGCGCGTCTTGAGCGGCGTGTACACCAGCACGTAGAGGGCGCTCGAGACGAGGGCGAGAATCGAGGGCAGCGCGCCGGCGGCCTCCCACAGGTAGAGGGCCCCCGCCACGGTTAGCAGGAGCCCGAAATCGCGAGCCTCGCGCGGAGTTACGCGTCCCGACGGGATCGGGCGTGCGCGGGTGCGCGTCATGAGCGCGTCCTCGCGGCGCTCGGCGTACTGGTTGAGCGCCAGCGCGCCGCCCGTCACCAGTCCCGTCCCCAGCGCCGTGTGGATGATCAACAGAACCCCGAGGGCGCCGCCGACCGCGATATAGCAGGACACCCCGGTCAGGGTCATCACGAAACACGCGATCCCGGGCTTGGTCAGTTCCAGATACGCGCCGGGGCCGCGCGGACCGGTCGTGGAGTTCATGTGCTCGGTGCTCGGCGAGCGTAAAGGATTTGGAGGCGGCAAGTTGCCGGGGGTCGCGGGTACACGCAAGTTCCGCGTGTCTCGTCGCACCTGGTTTTCGGACGTCCATGAAGCAGATCGCCGCCTTCCTTCTCCTGTGTGCGCTGTCCCTGCCCCATGGGATCCTGGCTCAGCGCAGCGCGGCGCGCGCGGCGCTCGAGGAGGGTGTCCGGCTGGCGCAGGAGGGCGATACCGCCCGTGCTCTGGGTCTTATCGAGCGAGCCGTCACGATCGATCCCGGGTATGCGGAGGCGCACTTCCTCAAGGGGGTGTACCACGCCCGGCAGGCTCCGCGCAGCACGGGTGACTTCCGCCGCCGCATCATCGCTCGCGAAGCGCTGGACCAGGCGGTGCGCCACGACCCGGAGAATCCCTTGTACCTGCTGGAGCTTGCCAGGCTCCTGATGATGCAGGAGATCCGCGTGGACGCACGCAGGATGCTGCGCCGGGCCGTGGATGTGGCCGAACGCGCCGACGCGCCCACGCTCGCGGAGGTCCACTACCAGCTCGGCATCTTCAGCGAGACGACCTGGCGCCGGCTTCGGTACCGCCGCTTTCTCCCAATCGGTATTGCAGAGCTCCGGGGGGATATCGCCTTCGAGAGCGCGAACTACGTCTGGGACGTGCTCCAGGCTTCGGGCTACGCCCCGGGGCAGGGAGCCGCCGCGCGCGAGGCCATGCTCGACCACTTTCACCGGGCTCTGGCCGCGAATCCCGCGCACACCGGGGCCGCAACCCATCTGCTGGCCTTCTACTACGACACCGGGCGCATGGCCGAGTTCACGGCCGAAGCCCTGCGCTTCGTGCGCGCGGCGCCCTCCGAGCCCAGCGCCTATCTCGCACTGGGCCTGGGACTGCACGCCGAGGGCCGCGACGATGAGGCCGCGGGCGCCTTCGAGTACGCGGTCGAGTTGCTGCCGGAGGAGGTGCGCGCCGATTTCCTGGCGGTCTCGCGGCTGCTCACGCAGGATGACGCGGAGATCTTCGAGGCACGGGCCGGCGCGGATCCGGCCGACGCGGCGCGCCGCTTCTGGACGGCCTGGGATCCGCTCTACCTGACGCCGTCGAACGAGTACTGGGCCGAGTACCTTTCGCGCATGGCCTACGTCGATCTCCGGTTCGGCCTGCCGGAGTACGATGTGCCGGGGTGGCGCACCGACCGGGGCGAGATCTGGGTGCGCTACGGCAGGCCGCTGCGTCAGGCGAGCTTCGGGGCCAACACGACTACCGGCGGCGACATGGAGTCCACCGGCCGGGTGACCACGGTATGGAGCTACGGAAGGAACGGGCCGGTGTTCGTGTTTCGGGGCATGCCGGGATACCGCGGAGCCACCTTCGCCAACGACTTCCGCTTCTACGCCGAGAACTACCGGGCGCGCCAGCCCGCGCGCTTCACGGCGCCGTCGCTTCCCGCGCTCCTGCAGGTACCCGCTCAAATCGCGCGCTTCCGGGGTGTGGACGACGAGATCGATCTGGAGGTGTACGCGGCCGTCCCCCTGGATTCGCTCCGCGAGGCGGTCGGGATGGCGGCGGCCACCTTCGAAACCGGCCTCTTCGTGGTCGAGCCCGACGGGGCCGAGATTCGCCGCGTTACCGAGGCTCGGCAGGTGACCTTCGAGGCAGGCCGCGCGCTTCCCCTGAACTGGCGAACGACCGTGCCCGCCGGGCAGCCGCACATCGTGTCGGCGGAAGCGCGAGATCCGCTCAGCTGGGCGGCCGCCGTGCACCGGGCGCGCGTGGACGCCCGCAGCTTTCCCGCCGGCGAACCGAGCGTAAGTGACATCCTCCTGACCCAGTCGCTCGCAGTCGTCACGGATCCTCCGCGCACGCGCACCGACTTCCGCATGGTGCCCGAGCCCACGCTCACCTACGCCCCCGATGACGAGATCGGCGTCTACTTCGAACTCTATAACCTGCTGCCCGACTCGAACCAGGTGGCTTCCTACGACCTGGAGCTGGCGGTGACGGTGGAGGAGATCCATCGGACCGGCTCGTTCCTGCAGCTGCTGGGCGAACTGGCGGACCGCTGGGGGCTGAGCGCGGAGGGCGACCAGGCCGTGCGCCTCACCTTCAGCAAGGAGAACCGGGTGCAGGCGCGCGACATGGTTCCCGAATACTTCACCATCCGGCTCGACGAGCCACCGCCGGGCCGCTACGGGCTGCGGCTGCGGGTCCTGGACCGCAATGCGCGCGTCCAGCTCGAGGTGGAGCGGGAATTCCAGGTGCGGGAGCCGTGAGCCACCCGGCCTGTCGGTCGCGCCCGGAGTGGTGGCGCGCGCGAGGACCGCGTCGGGCGCGGGATCGCGGCCCGGTCGGTTCGTGGAACAGGTGCGGGCTGGCCGCGTGCGCCGTCGTGCTGGTGGCGGCCGTGGCGCTGCCCCCGTTCACGCCCGGGGCAGCGCAGGAATCCGGTCCCGGCGGCCACCGCAAGTGGCTGGGGGGCGCGATCGGAGCCGTGGTCATCGGCATCCCGACGTTCACTTCGGCCGACTTCAATCCCAACCTGGGCACCTGCACCCGGACGGAGTGCTTCGCGCCGCTGGCCACGGCTGTCGGGTTCACCCTGGGCTTCCTGCTCGGCAAGGAGTTCGACGACGGGGCGGCGCGACGGTTCGTGGCGGGTCCCCGGCTGGACCTTCGGCCGCGACAGACGGTCCAGCTTCCCTTCCTGCCCGACCGGGGCCGGGTGGCGGGGCCGGCCGCGCTCCTGAGCGGAGCCGAAGGACTGGTCTTGCTGGAGGGCGAGGCGCAGTCGCCGCTGGGGGGGTTGCGGGGGCTGCGTGACGCCGCGGTGGTCGAGGAGCGCGCGGCCCTCGTCGCGGCCACCCCGAACGGCCTGTTCGCCCTTCCGCTCCTGCGGGACGACAGACCCGGCCGGAGGGTCGACGCGCGCGGCGCCCGTCTGGTTGCGGCGGGGACCGGCGGCGGGTTGGTGGTGTCGGGGG
>VXNP01000004.1 GCA_009840525.1 Gammaproteobacteria bacterium | reverse complement strand
CCACCCCGTTGTGGGGGCGCGCCTGGCCCCTTCCGCCGTGTGCGGGCTGCCGCCCCCCCCCCGCCGGTCCCGTGTTTTTTTTCCCCCCCCCGCCGGGGGGGGCCCGCGGGCCGCGGGACGTTGAAGTAGTACTGGACCGGCTGGAGCGTTGCGTGGTCCCGGTAAAGCCCCACGTGCCCGACGCGCGCGCCCGGCAGGACGGCGGTGAAGCCCTCAAGCATCCCGAGCCCGGCGCGCAGGATCGGCACCAGCACGATGTCCTCCTCGCGCACGCGGAGGCCGGTGGTGGTCTCCAGCGGAGTCTCGACCTCCACTTCTTCGGCAGGCAGGTCGCGCAGCACCTCATAGGCCATGAGGGAGCCGATCTCGCGGATCAGATCCCGGAACTCCCGGTGTCCGGTGCGGTGGTCGCGCAGGCGGGTGACCTTGTCCCCGACCAGCGGATGGCCGAGTACCCTGAGATGGGGCCGGTCGGGCACGGCGCCTCCGCGGTCGCTAGCTCCCCGACAGCTCCGGGAAGCGATACACGATGACGCCGCTGCCGGGGGCGTTGTCGACGTCGACATAGCCCTGGTCGACCATGCCGCGCAGGCACTTCTCGACCTCTTCGAAGGACTTCCCGGAGGCCATCACCCCTTGGGTGACCGTAAGTTCGCCGCCCTTCTTCTCCGCGGCCTGGAGCAGCACGAGCCTCAGGTCCGCGGGTTTGGGAAGGGCTGCCGGCGGCGCGGCGCCGGGGTTGGCGCGGGCAGCCAGCATGGGGTGGGGAATGTAGCCCTTGCGCACGTTGGAATCGCGGATCAGCGACTTCATGCGGAACAGGTCCACCAATTGGCCGACGCCCGCGAGGCCGAAGGTCAACAGCCAGAGGATTCCCGTCCCCCACTTGCCCATGTAGATGCGATGGGCCCCACAGACCCCCGCGAGGCAAAGGCACCAGAGCCCGTATCCCAGGACGTCCTTGTATACGGCCTCATAGGCCGGCGCGTCCGGGAGGCTGAGGTTGACGTTCACCGAGATGTCTCTCGGGTCTCGGGCACCTTGCGTGGAGTCGTGTTCCATCAGCAGTGCTGCGCTTTGCGGGTGTGCAGGAACGGGGTCGCGGGTCTGGCACATGCCACATCCCAGAGTGCGCAGCCCCCGGCGGCCTTTCAATGTCTCGCGATCATCGGCTCCGGTCCAGCCCCGTTGACCGGGAAATGGTGCCTGTATCGCCGGGACAGGTCCGGCTGTCCCCTGCTGCCTACGCAGATCGCGCGGGCAGGTGTCGGAGCCTATCGTTACCCATGACCGAAACGGCCCTCTACCGGTTCCTCGACGTGCTGTTCGTCGTCTTCCATACGGCGCTGGTGGCCTTCAACATGCTCGGATGGGCCTGCAGGAGAACCCGGCGGCTCCACCTGCTGACCATCGGCGTGACGCTGCTGTTCTGGTTCGGAGCCGGGATTGTGTACGGATGGGGATACTGCCCGCTGACGGACTGGCACTGGGACGTGAAGCGGGCCCTGGGGGAGACCGGCCTGCCGGCGTCGTGGATCAAGTACCACCTGGACGCGGTCACGGGCATCGACTGGAACGCGGCCCTCGTCGATGCGGTGGTGGTGAGCAGCGCGCTGCTGGCGCTGGGACTCTCGGTAATGCTGAACCTTCGCGACCGGCGCCGGCCGGGGTAGCGCGAAGCCGCGGGAGTGCCGGAGTCCCCTCGCCCTGCTACCATGAACCCATGCGGAGTGAAGAGCGTGAACCCCTCCGCCGCTGCCATCCCGATCGTCATACAGGCCCGGATAAAGGAAGCAGAACATGAACGCTCGCGCCCTCATCATTATCGCCGCAGCAATGGCTCTCGGCTTTGCCCACGCACCGCTTCAGGCGCAGGACGGCAAGGACATGGTCGCCGCCTTCATCGACGAAAACGCGGGCTCCTATTCGAGCATCGCCCAGGAGATTTGGGACCTGGCAGAGCTGGGTTATCTGGAGACGGAGAGCTCGGGCCTGCTGGCCGGCATGCTGGAGGCCGCCGGCTTCGAGGTGGAGATGGGGGTTGCGGGCATTCCCACCGCTTTCGTGGCCAGCTACCGCAACGGGGAGGGGCCGGTCGTGGGCATCCTGGCGGAGTTCGACGCGCTCCCCGGCATCACCCAGGACCGGAGCCCCGAACGCACCCCCCTCCCCGGCAAGCTGGCGGGCCACGCGTGCGGACACCACCTGTTCGGCACGGGTTCGGCCGCCGCCGGCATCGCTGTCCGCCACTGGATGCAGGCCACGGGCCAGACCGGAGAGGTGCGCGTCTACGGGACGCCGGCCGAGGAAGGCGGGGCGGGCAAGGTCTACATGGTGCGCGAAGGGCTTTTCGACGACGTCGACATCATGCTCCACTGGCATCCGGGTGACAGGAACTCCGCGGGCGCCTCAAGCAGCCTGGCCAACAAGTCGGCCAAGTTCCGCTTCTCCGGCGTGTCCGCGCACGCCGCCGGGGCGCCCGAGCGCGGGCGCTCGGCCCTGGACGGCGTGGAGGCCATGAACCACATGGTCAACCTGTTGCGCGAGCATGTCCCGCAGGAGACCCGCATCCACTACGTGATCACCTACGGCGGGGCGGCGCCCAACGTCGTGCCCGACTTCGCCGAGGTCTTCTACTACGTGCGCAACCCCGATCCTGCGAACGTGCACGAGATCTTCGAGCGGGTGGTGCAGACGGCGGTGGGCGCCGCGCTGGGGACTGGAACCGAGATGCGGTACGAGGTCATTCACGGCCTCTACAACATGCTCATCAACGTGACGCTGCAGGAGGCGATGCACGCCAACCTGGAGCAGGTCGGGGGCGTGCACTACAGTGAGCAGGACCGCCGCTTCGCCGAAGCGCTGGCCCAACACCTGCCCGAGGACGCGCTTCCCATCGAATCGGCGGCGGAAATCCAGCCCTTCTTCGTGACAGAGGAGGGAACCGGGGGCTCCACCGACGTGGCCGACGTGAGCTGGGCTGTGCCCACGGGCGGGGTGAGAACCGCCACCTGGGTGCCCGGCACCGCGGCTCATTCATGGCACGCAGTCGCGGCGGGCGGCACGCCCATCGGCGACAAGGGCATGGTGGTGGCGGCCAAGACGCTGGCGATGACCGCGATCGACGTGTTCACCCGGCCCGACCTGGTGGAGGCGGCCAGGACGGAGCACGCGGACCGCATCCCCGAGGGCTGGGTCTACGAGCCGCTTCTGGGCGACCGCTTCCCGCCGCTCGACTATCGGCTGCCGGCGGGCGGGACGGGCCGTTAGGACGGGATCGAGAGGGTAGCAGCCAGGGGCAGCGACCCGCTCGCTTCCCCTAACCTCCCACCGCGAACTTCTGCACGCGCCGGCCCGTCGAGGCCTCGCCCACGTAGATGTTGCCCCGGGAGTCCACCGACATGCCGTGCGGCCGGAGGAACTGGCCCACCTGCCGGCCGCCGCGGCCGAACTCGCCCACGACCTCCAGGTCGGAGCGGCGCAGGATCCACACCTTGTGGTTGGTGCCGTCGGCCAGATAGAGCCATTGCTGCGCGGCGTCCGGCGACATCGCGATAACGAACGCCGACCCGGAGGCGCGGGTGAGCGGGGCGATGGTCTTCTCGGTCACGTAGGTGCCGTCGCGCTGGAACACCTGGATGCGGTTGCCGCGCCGGTCCGCCACGTAGATCAGGCCGTCCGCCGAACCGAACAGGTCGTGCACGGTGGAGAACTGCGGCGGGAGCAGGCTGTCGGCGGTGCGGGCGCCGTAGTCGTAGGTGGCGTCGTCGTCGGGGGGCTCTCCGTAAGCGCCCCAGTGCCGCAGGTACGCGCCCGTGTCTCCATCGAATACGATCACCCGCCGGTTGCGGTATCCGTCCGCGACGAACACCTCGTTGGTTTCCGGGTCGACCCAGATCCCGGCCGGACCGCCTAGGAGCGCGGTGTCGGAGCTTCCGCCGTTCACGTCGTACTCACCCAGCGTCATGAGGTGCTGTCCGTCCCGGGTGAACTTCATGACGCGATGGTGGCGGTAGGTGCCGATCCAGACGTTGCCGTTGTGGTCGATGAAGAGCCCGTGCGAGTTACGCGGGTACTCGGACACGTCCTGGGTGGCGGGATCGCCCCACCCCTGAACCACGTTGCCCTCCGGGTCGATCTCGAGCACGACAGGTGCCGGCACGCAGCACTCCCCGATGGGCGGATCCTGCACCGCGGAGATCTCCTCCGGCGTAAGCGTCTCGGGAAGATGCGTGATCCAGACGTGATCCCGGTCATCGACGAAGACCGACGTGATCGCGCCCAGGATCCAGTCGTTGGGGAGCTCGCGCGGCCAGGTGGGATCGACTTCGAAGGATGGCGGACCGGCGGCGGAACCGACCGGCGCCGTGGAGGAGGAGACTGAGTCGGCGCCCGGCGTGCCCGACTCCGAACAGGCCAGGAACAGCGCCACGAGCGCGATGACGGACAGGCGCAGGGGAGATCGAGCCATGGTTCCTCCAGTGAGCTGCGAATCTTGCGTGGATACCGGGCGTGGCCGGCTTCGCGAGACGATGCCGGACTCGGGACAACGTACTGGATGCCAGGGGGTCCCGCCCCGCTGGCACATCTCCGGACCTCCCCCCTTTCTCCCACCGGACGGCTCGTGTAGGATTGTGCGCGCGTTTCACCACCCCAAACCCCGGAGGAAACCGATGAAGATGCTTAGGCCGCTGTGCTGTCTCGCCCTGGCGCTCGCCTTCGCCGCAACCGTTCAGGCTCAGGACAGGCCGCTGAGCCCCCGCGGCGAGGCCGCCGCCCATGTCGGAGGCGCGTACAACGCGGAGGGCAGCTACGAGAACGGCTCGTGGGTCGTCGTTACCTACGGCCGCCCCATCCTCCGGGGCCGCGACCTGTTCGGCTCGGGCGACGAGTACGGGCAGGCCTTCCTGCGCGGGGCGCCGGTGTGGCGCGTCGGGGCCGACCAGTCCACCCGCTTCATGACCGAGACCGACCTGACCTTCCGCGGCCAGCGCCTCCCCGCCGGTGAATACAGCGTCTTCGCGGAACTCACCGAGAACGAGTGGACGCTCATCTTCGCCAACTGGGGCGTGAAGAACGACTTCCGCGAGGAGAACCCGGACGCCTTGTGGGGCGCCTACGGCTACACGCCCGACCGCGACGTTCTGCGCACCACCATGGACGTCTCGACGATCGCGATGTCCGCCGATCAGCTCAACATCACCTTCATGGACATGACCCCCCAGGGCGGCCTGTTCACGATCTGGTGGGACGACCAGGTGGCGACCGTGCCGTTCGAGGTCGCACGGTAGGGATCACGCGTGAGCCCTTGGTCAGCTTGAGGAGTTGGTCTGGGCACCGTACTCCCGGAGCGCGCTCGCCGTTGATTCGCAGCACTCCACGAGGGCATCGATTTCCTGCTCCGTAAACGGGCGTGTGAGTTGACACCTGAGGTATTTGCCGTGTTCGATGAGCCCGGCAGCATTGCCTTGCGCTTGCAGTGCGTGGATTACTCGTTCCGGCACCGTTGTACGTCCGAGGCCCTGCCGGTCGCGCAACGTCGTCCAGAGGGTCTGCTTGTAGGTAGACTTGGGTGAGCGTCCCTCGCAGACGACGAGCCGGGTGCCGCCAACGTCAACTCCCAGCGAAAACCCCCCTGGAGACCAACGGAGCGACAGCCCTCTCTCCCTCCCCCACGCCAGAACACGGGAGAGAACGGCCCTTCCATGGCTGTCAAGCGAGGCGAAGAACTCACCCTCGTCAACGGGAGACCTTGTAGCGGGTTTCGGCTTCTGCGGCGTCGAAGCGACCACGACTTCCTGGGAGAGAAGCCGGTTGCCGTCATCGTCTTGAAAGAAGGTGAACTCCAGGCAGGTGACTCTTAGTCCCTTCCTTGCCAGAAACGACGCGGTTTGCTTTACGCCGGGAGCGATCTGCTGCCCGACGACCACGACTCGCTGGTCCTTGTTGAACGGCCTGGTCGCGCGAGATCCTGAACAGTCTCATGCGCGTGTTTCCTCGGAATCGGCCATTTGCGCACGCCGCAGCAGGCACGAATCACTGCTGCCATCGTGACTGGTCGCACACAAGGCAAGGCGGTCAACATGGCGACCCCCATAACTTCGCGCGACCAGCCCGGAGTGGACTTCGCGAAACTGCGAAGAACTACAAGCTGTTGCATCTGGTGACCTCCGGTTTCCGTAGTCCGATAACCCCTGACTTGACCGAACGTACCGTTACTCGTTACGTTACGCCGTGATCAAGAGCTTCTCGGACAAGCGGGCTGCGGCCATCTTCTCCGGCCACGCCGTCAGGAGACTTCCGATACAGATCCAAGGGCGGGCTCGAGCCAAGCTCCTGACCATCGATGCTGCAATCAGGCTGGAAGATTTACGAGTTCCGCCTGGCAACCGGCTGGAAGCCCTGCGGGGAGACCGGAATGGGTTCCACAGCATCCGCATCAACGAACAATGGCGCATCTGCTTCCGTTGGCGTGACGGCGAAGCATGGGATGTGGAGATCGTAGACTACCATTGAAGGGATTTGGCGACTCATGACCATCAGCCGTGAAGACCTGGATCGCCAGCGGGTGGATTTCTCCGACGTGGCTTCAGGGGAGCGGCTCCCCCCGATACATCCCGGTGAGATTCTGCGGGACGATTTCCTCCGGCCGATGGGACTCAGCGTGTACGGGCTGGCCCGGGCGCTGAAGGTTTCGCGACCGCGAGTAAATGATATCGTCCTGGGACGCCGCGCCATCAGCGTTGACACTGCGCTTCGCCTGGGACGTTACTTCGGGACCACTCCGGAGTTCTGGATCCATCTTCAGACCCGTTACGATCTCGACGTCGCCGAACGGACGATCCGGCCCGGAATCGAGCGCGAAATCGAGCCGCGGGCAGCCTGACGAGCTCACTAAGCCTTGGGTTGACGGCCCCTTTTCCGCTTGCGCCGACCCCGTCCCCGGACCAGCTTTTCGGCATCACGTCGGACAGCTTCCGTGCACACAGGCAGGTGACGCGGTCATGAACGTTCAGCAGACGCCTGCGCCCCTTGTGGCGCTGTCATCGCTGCTCCTCCTCGCAGCGTGCTCTCTCGCGCCCGCGCCTTCGGTGCCGGAGCCGGTCGCCGAGCTTCCCGACAGCTTCGAGGGGAGCGAAGAGTCGGGCGCGTACGAGGCCAGGGAGTGGTGGACCACTTTCCAGGACCCGGCGCTCAACACCGTCATCGACTCGGTGCTGGCCGCCAACTTCGACCTGGCCGAAGCGGTCGCCCGGGTGCAGCAGGCCAGGGCCCAGGCGGGGATCGCGCGCGCATCGCTCCTTCCCGCCATCCAGGCCAGCGCGAACGTCAGCGACACGGACAACCCGTCCAACGCCGGCTTCGGCCAGCAGTTCCGCGAGATCGCGGGTGATCGCCTGCCCGGCTTCGAGTTCCCCGAGCGCCTCGGTATCGAAACCTGGTCGCTGGGCGTCGACTTCGCGTACGAACTGGACTTCTGGGGACGTGCCCGCAACGATTCGCGGGCCGCCGGGCAGGAGTACCTGGCGTCGGAGTCGGACTACCACGCGGCGCGCATCGGCGTCCTGTCCGAGACCATCACGACCTACTTCGAAATCGCCGACCTGCGCAGGCGCGAAGCCCTCGCCCGCGAAACGATCGACGTCCTCCTGGAACGGGAGCAGCTCGCAGAGACCCGCTACGACCGCGGGCTGGTCACTTCCTTCGAACTCTACCAGGTTCGCCAGGAACTTCGGAACACGCAGGCCGCCCTTCCTCAACTGGAGAGTCAACTGGTCAACGCCGAAGGGCGTCTGGCCGTTCTGGTGGGCGGCTTCCGCGAGAAGCTCGACGCGATCCTCCCCGATTCGCTGGCGCCGCTGCCGTCGAGCGATCCCGTCTCCGCGGGGGTGCCGGCGGACCTCCTGGTTCAGCGGCCGGACGTGCGCTCGGCGGGTCTGCGGCTCGAGGCCGCCCGCTTCACCATCGGCGCGCGCCGGGCCGAAATGCTCCCTTCGCTGTCGTTCTCGGGAACGATCGGGGTGCAGTCCGCCGACGCCGACGGGCTCTTCAACGTCGACCAGTGGTTTCGCAACCTGCTCGGCAACCTGACCGCGCCGATCTTCCAGGGTGGTCGCATCCGCAACAACATCGCGGTTGCGCACGCCCGCTTCGGTCAGGCGGCGGCCGCCTACGGGCGCACCGTAGTGACGGCGGTGCACGAGGTGGAGGCGGCGCTGGCGGCGCTCGGCAACGAAGGACGGCGCCACGAGTTTCTCGCATCACAGCGGGACGAAGCCCTCGCCTCGGTCGAGCTGCAATCGCGCCGCTACGCCGCCGGCGTGGGAGGCTACGTCGACTACCTCGACGCCGTGCGGGCGCTCCTCAACGTCGAGTCGACGCTCGCCGGCGCGCGCCGCGATCTGGCCCTGGCGCGCCTGGCGGTACACCGCTCTCTGGGCGGTGACTGGACCGTTCCGCCCGAGGAGCTCGAGAGCGCGCGCATGGTGCCCGCCGCTGAATCCGAAGGACAGGCCGACACGCCAACCGGGGGGACGGATAGATGAGCCGCCGCCGCAGTTTTCTGATCGCATCAGGCATCCTCGGGGGCGCCGTCGTCCTGGCGGCCGTCATGATCGCCCTGCGTCCCGAGCCCCCGCTGCGCGAGCCGGGCTCGCAGGCGCCGTTCGTCACGACCGCCCCGGCCACCGACCGGGACGGCGCCATCCCCGTCTACAGCGCAGGCACGGTGCGTCCGCGCGCCGAGATCGATGTCGCCGCCCAGATCAACGGCAAGGTCGCGTCGGTCGCGCCCGCGTTCCTGAGCGGCGGGCGGGTGAGTGCGGGAGAGGTCCTGTTCCGCATCGACGACGCGGACTACCTGAACCGCGTGCAGCAGGCGCGCGCCAACGTCGCCGCGCAGTTGGTCGCGCTCCTTCAGGCCGAGGAGGAGGCCCGCATTGCCCGCGCCGAGTACGAGGGGTTCCTGCGCCGGCGGGCAGACGATGCCCCCCCTCCGGGAGAAGCGAGCCCGCTCACGCTGAGGGAGCCGCAGCTCGCGGCCGCCCGCGCTGCTCTGGCGCGGGACAGCGCGGCTCTCGCCGACGCGGAGCTGGCGCTCTCGCGGACCGAGGTGCGCGCGCCCTTCAGCGGCATCGTGCGGACCGAGATGGTGGACGTCGGGCAGTTCGTGGCCGCCGGGCAGGGCGTGGGCCGGCTCTACGCCGACGACGCGGTGGAGGTGGTGGTTCCGCTGTCGGACGCCGATGCGGCCCTCATCCCCGACCTCTGGACGCTGGATGCCGGTGATGGCGACGCAAGCGTGGAGGCGACGGTGATGGCGGAGTACGGCGATGCCTCGTACGGGTGGTCGGGATACGTGGACCGGGCAGAGGCCGCGCTGGACGAGCAGACCCGCACGATCGACGTGGTGGTGCGCGTCCCCGAGCCGTTCGCGGGCGGTCGGGCGATCACCTCCGAGGGCGACGGTGCGGAAGCGGAGGAAGGCCCGGGCGGCCCACCCCTCCTGGTCGGTCAGTTCGTGGAGGTGCGTATCGCCGGAGCCGCCCCGGAGCGCTACTTCACCGTGCCGCGTTCCGCGCTTCGGACCGGGAATGAAGTCTGGGCGCTGCGTCAGGACACCCTGGTCACCATCGTCCCGGTGGGCGTCCTGCAGCGTGCCGACGAACTCGTGTACGTCACCGGTGGCCTGGCGGAAGGACAGGCGGTCGTGCTGAGCGGCCTGCAGTTCGCCACCGAGGGCATGGTGGTGCGGACGAGCGCCGACGGGCCCGGATGACCCGCTCCGACGCGCCTTCGCCGGACGAGCACTCGCCGAACGACCGGCCGCGGGAGGCGCGCGGCCCCATCGCCTACATGGCCCGCAACGGGGTCGCCGCCAACCTGCTCATGTTCTTCATTCTGGCGGCGGGCTTCGTCTCCCTGCGCGGCCTCGTACAGGAAGTCTTCCCGGAGATTTCCCTCGACCAGGTCGTCATCTCGGTTCCCTATCCCGGGGCCACGCCCGACGAGATCGAAGAGTCGATCCTGCGCAAGATCGAGGAACAGATCGAGGCGGTGGACGACGTCAAGGAGATCCGTTCGACGGCGGCCGAGGGGCGGGGGTCGGTAACGGTGGAACTCCAGTTGGGCGCCGATGTCGCGCGGGCACTCGACGACATAAAGGCCCAGGTCGACCGCATCCAGACCTTCCCCGCCGGCGCGGAACGCCCCGAGGTCAGCGAGTTGACCAATCGCCAGAGCGTCATCCGCCTGGTGCTGTTCGGCGACGTGGGCGAGCGCACGCTCAAGGAGCTGGCGTACCGCACCGAAGACGGGCTCGCGGCGCTTCCCGTGGTCTCGTACGTCGAAACGACGGGCATTCGCGACTACGAGATCTCCGTCGAGGTCCCCCTCCATCAGTTGCGGGCGCTGGGCCTGACCCTGGGTGACATCGCGGGCGCGGTGCGGGGCGGATCCCTCGACCTGTCCGCGGGAAGCATTGACACCCGGGACGAGGAGGTGCGCATCCGCACCACCGGGCAGAACTACACCCAGCACGACTTCGAGGACATCATCGTCCTCAGCCGGGTGGACGGCACCGTGGTGCGCCTGGGAGACATCGCCGAGGTGCGCGACGGCTTCCGCGATGTGGACCTGATCGCCCGCTTCCAGGGCCAGCCCGCCGTCTATGTGGAGGTCTTCCGGACCTCGGACGAGAAGGTGCTCGACATCGTTGCGGCGGTCGAGGAGCACCTGGAAGAGGAGGTCATCCCGTCGCTGCCCGCCGGGGTGGGACTGGAGGTGTGGAACAACTCCGGCCAGATCTTCGAGAGCCGCCTCGGGCTGCTGGTCAAGAACGGCCTCATCGGCCTGGCACTCGTCCTGCTCTCGCTCACCCTCTTCCTGGATCTCAGGCTCGCGTTCTGGGTGGCGGTCGGCATCGCGGTGTCCTTCGTCGGCACCTTCGCCGTGATGAACTGGCTGGCCGTTTCGATCAACATGATGACGCTCTTCGCGTTCATCCTCGCCGTTGGCATCGTCGTCGACGACGCCGTGGTGGTGGGCGAAAACATCCATGCGGAGCGCGAAAAGGGCTGGCGCGGCGTGGACGCGTCCATCCGCGGGACCCGCCGCATCACGGGCCCGGTCATCTTCGCCGTCCTCACCACCGTGGTGGCGTTCTGCCCGCTGTTCTTCGTTCCGAGCGTCATGGGCAGGCTGATGACGATGCTCCCCGTCGTCGTGATCTCCGTCCTCATGTTCTCGCTCGTCGAGTCGCTCCTGGTTCTGCCGAACCACCTGTCTCACATGCCGGATCCGGGGAGGGGCCGGCGCCGGTCCCGGGATCACCTGGTCGCCCGCATCCAGCGGGGGGTCGATCTGGGGCTGAAGCGCTTCATCGCCGGGCCTCTCGACCGGGCCCTGAGGGTCGCCACCGCTCAGCCCGGACTGGTCATCACGACCGGGATCTCGCTCATCGTCCTTTCTGTCGCAATGGTGCCGGCGGGCATCATCCGGGTGAACTTCATGCCCACGGTGGAGGCGGATTTGGTAACGGCCACGCTGGAGATGCCGGAAGGCACGCCCGCGGCGCGAACCTCCGACATGGCCGAGTTCGTGGAAGCATCGGGATACCGCGCCATCGCGCGGCTTTCCCCCGAGAGCTCGGAATCGCTCCTGGAAGGCGTCAACGTTACGGTGGGCCAGGAGGCGCGGCAGATGGCGCCCTTCGGAGCCGGGCCCTCAGCCGATCCGCGCCCCAACCTGGCGGCGGTGGAGTTCAAGCTCGTAACTGCCGACTTCCGCGACGTCTCCGCGGCCGGCTTCCAGCAGGCGTGGCGGGAGGAACTGGGTCCCCTCCCCGAAGCGAAGGCGCTGACGATCACGGCCGAGTTGCTCAACTTCGGCTTTCCGGTTCACGTCGAGCTCGCCCACCCGGATCCCGGGCGTCTTACATCGGTCGCCGACAGCCTGATGGAGCGCCTGCGGGCGTTCGAGGGCGTGTTCGATGTCCGCGCGGACCAGGATCAGGGACTCAGGGAGATCCAGCTCGACCTGCGACCGGAGGCCCGGACCATGGGGCTGACCCTGGACGCCCTGGCCCGCCAGGTGCGATCGGCGTTCTTCGGCAACGAGGCGGTGCGCGTACAGCGCGGCCGCGAGGAGGTGCGCGTCTACGTTCGCCTGCCCGAAGAGGAACGCAACGCCATCGCGGACGTGGAGGCGTACCTGGTGCGCACGCCCATGGGAGGCGAGGTGCCGCTGGGCCGAGTCGCCTCGGTGCGCCTGGGAAGCTCGCCCACCACGATCCGGCGGACCGACGGAGAACGGGTCATCACCGTCACCGCCGACGTCGACCGGGAGGTCATCACCGGAGGTGAGGTGACGGAGCAGCTTGCCGCGACCGTTCTTCCGGAACTGGCCGCGGGCGACCCGGGCCTCTCCTACAGCTTCGGAGGCCAACAGCAGGAACAGGTGGAGTCCTTCGGTGCCCTGGCGGGCGGATTCGCTCTGGCCCTGCTGGCTATCTACGCCCTGCTCGCAGTCCCCTTCGGCTCCTACACCAAGCCCCTCATCGTCATGGCCGCCATCCCGTTCGGGATCATCGGCGCGATCGCGGGCCATCTGCTTCTGGGGCTGCCGATGAGCATGATGTCGATGTTCGGCGTGATCGGCCTTAGCGGCGTCGTGGTGAACGATTCCCTGGTCATGATCGATTTCATCAACGATCGCCTCCGGCGGGGAATGCCCGGCAGGGAGGCGATCATCGACGGAGCCAAGGCGCGCTTCCGCCCGATCCTGCTTACGTCCGTGACCACCTTCCTCGGGGTGGCGCCGCTCGTCTTCGAGCGCAGCCTGCAGGCGCAGTTCCTGGTGCCGATGGCGGCTTCACTCGGCTTCGGAATCCTGTTTGCGACGGCGGTGTTGATGCTGATCGTGCCCGCTCTGACCATGGTGCACCACCGTCTCACCGAGGGACGATCGGTCGCTTCTCCCGCCGCTTAGCGCTCAGGGCGCCCCGGCCGCCCTCTCGAACTCCGCGGCAAACAGCGCCCGGGTATCCGGGTCGAGGCGAACCTCCGAGGGCTCGGCGTCCACCGGGATCGAGAAGCTGTGGGAGGCCGCGTCCAGCTCGACTGTGACCACCCGGGCCGGCACCGGGTCGCGACCAATGTAGATCCCGATGTCGAGGGGCATCCGGAACAGCCCCGTCTCCTGCACCTGGCGCAGGTCGACGCGCACCGCTGCGGAATCGGAATCGTACGCCCATGATCCAGCGAAGACCGGATTGCCCCCGTGCCGGAGCCACTGGTCGAAGAAGGCCTGCAGGTCGTCGCCGGAAGCCTCCTCCATGGCCTGCATGAGGTCGTCGGTGGAGGCCGTGCCGTTCAGGTGACGGGCATAGTAGGTGCGGATGCCCCTCTGGAAGGCTTCGTCGCCGATGCGTTCCCTGAGCATGTGCAACACCCAGGCGCCCTTCTGGTAGGTGGCCACGCTGGTAACCCGCGACATGTCCTCGAGGTCGTCGTGGACGATGCGATAGTCGGGATTCTGCTCGTACCAGAACCGCACGCGCTCCGCCGCCTCGCGGAGGCCGGTGACGAAGTCGTCCCTTCCGTACGCGTGCTCGCGGAAGAGCAGCGTGAAGTAGGTCGCGAACCCCTCGCTCAGCCATACGTCGTCCCACTCGGATTCGGTGACCGCGTTGCCGAACCACTGGTGTGCGATCTCGTGGATGACGACGTTTCGCCACCGCACCGGCCTGTCGCCCGTAATCGCGTTTTCGCTGTACATGAGGGCGGTCGCGGCCTCCATGCCCCCGCCGGTAGCCGGGGAGGTGATGTTGGCCAGCTTCTCGTAGGCGAAGGGTCCCACGTAGTCGTCGAAGAAGGCGAGGACCTGGAGGGTGGGGACGGCGAAGTCGTGGAAGCCCGCGTCACGGTCGCGCGCGTACACCCAGGTCTGTACGGGCTTTCCGTCGAACTCCCCCAGGTTCTGCACGGCGAAGCGCGCCACGCCCACCACGAAAAGCCACGGAGAGATGGGCGCCGCCTGCCGCCAATGAGTGCGGCGCATGCCACCGTCAAGGTCCGTCTCCTCCACCAGGACTCCGTTGGACACCACCTGGTAGTGCGCGGGCGCGGTGATGACGAATTCGCACGCGGCCTTCTCCGCCACATGGTCCACCGTCGGCAGCCAGTTGCGCGCGCGGTTGGGCCAGTTGTCGCTGAAGAAGGTGCGTTCGCCGTACTTGTTGGGGCCGATGCGGAGGCCGGACGCGGGGGCGCCGCGGTAGCTCACCGTCACCGAGTCCCGCTCGCCGGGGCGGCCCGCCCGGGGCAGCCGCACCGTCAGAAGGTCGTTCTCGTGGCGGTACTCGAGGGGACGCCCCGCCGCCCGGACGCCGGTGACCTCCATTCCCTGACCGTCGGGCGTAACGCCGATCAGGTCGAGCGGCAGCTCCACGACTCCGTCCGCCGTGAAACGGAACCGCACCGTGGCTCGTCCGGTGATTCGGTCGATGTCATCGCGGAGGGTCAGCTCGAAGCGGTACGCCTCGATGTCGATGCCGGGGCGAGGTTGCTCGACGACGATCCCTGCGTGGGGCTGCTCGACAAAACGGGGAGCGGGCGTCGTTCCGAGCAGAAGGAGTGCGGGTATCCACGGTAACGCGATCAGGCGGCGGCGCATTGGACATCCTTGCCAGGGATTGCATTGACGGAAACACCATGAGGTTTGACGCAGGGTTGTCCGTGTTGCATATATTGGTTTATCCAGCTTGGGAGACAATACAGCCACTCAGGTCGAGCCGCTTGAGATGCGGCAGGTGTGTGTTGTGTGCAGCAGCCGGACGCCGGAAAGTGCGGTAGCTGTGTGTGGAATCTACGGCCGGATAATGCAGCATGACCCATCGTCGCAGGCAGCGGGGGGACGCACCGTCCGCGTCCGAGAATCTGTGCGTGTATTGCGGCGCACCAGTGCCGGCTCGGCGCGACGGAACAACCTGCCGCGCCAAATGCGCCCGAGCCTACCGGGACCGCGAAGCGCGCCGGGAGCGCGCCCGCGCCTCGGCGCGAGCCTGGCTGTACGCCCGAAAGCGCAGGACCGATTCGGTCATCTCCGACTGACGCCGCCGCGGACACCCTCCCCCGCATCGTTTCCCTGACCCGCGGGTCGCGCGGCGATGCCGGGCCTGTCACCCCATCTCCCTTCCAAACATCCTTCTGAGCGCCTTGCCGTCGGCGGCGCACACGCCCCGCTCCGTGACCAGCCCGGTCACCAGCCTGCGAGGGGTAACGTCGAAGGCATAGTTGGCCGTGCGCGTACCTTCGGGAGCAATCCGCACGGTGCGCTCCACCCCGGCCTCATCGACGCCGCGCACCAGCGTCACCTCGTCCTCATCCCGCTCCTCTATCGGGATGTGGGTCCCGTCTTCGGTAGTCCAGTCGATGCTGGGGGAGGGAACCGCCACGTAGAAGGGGACGCCGTTGTCGCGGGCGGCGAGGGCGAGAGGGTAGGTGCCCACCTTGTTTGCGACGTCACCGGAGGCGGCCGTGCGATCGGTGCCCACGATGACGACATCGACCTTCCCCCGACTCAGCAGATGGCCCGAGGCACTGTCGGAGACGAGCGTGTGCGGCACCCCGTGCTGGCCGAGTTCCCAGGCGGTGAGCCCGGCCCCCTGAAGGCGCGGGCGCGTCTCGCGAACCCAGACGTGTATGTCCAGCCCTTCGTCGTGGGCCCGGTACATGGGTGCGGTGGCGGTGCCCCAGTCGACGGTCGCCAGCCACCCGGCGTTGCAATGGGTGAGCACGTTGAGAGGCCGGCCGGGCCGGCGCGCCACACCTGCCGCAGACCGATGGATCTCCCGGAACATGTCCAGTCCGACGTCGCCGATGCTCCGGTTGATGCGCACATCGTCTTCGCAAAGAGCGTGGGCGAACCCGTAGGCGGCGCTCATCCGGCGCGGGGGAGGCAATGGCCGGAGCGCGGCTTCGGCATTCTCGAGCGCCCAGCGCAGATTGACCGCTGTCGGGCGCGTCGCGATCAGCAGGCCAACGGATGCGTTGAGCGACTCGTCTGAGGGATCGGCGCGCATGGCGAGCGCGACCCCGTACGCCGCGGTAGCGCCGATGAGGGGGGCTCCGCGCACGACCATGGCGGAGATGGCGTGCGCCGCGTCGCCGGCGGTCGAGAGCCGCCGGATGAGAAACCGGTGCGGCAGCAGGGTCTGGTCGATGACCTGAACGTCCGCGCCCTCGCCCTCGGTGAAGATGGCGCGATAGGGAATGCCGCCGACCTTCACCGGCCCCTCCGCTCCCCTGACCCGGCCGCGCCCGGGGAGGCGGAGCCGGCCTCGTCCACCACTACCGGGCGGTCCCGCGCCCGGTCCACGACGCAGAGAAAGCCCAGCGCCTCCCCTGCGTCGGCGGAGAAGCGGTGGACATCGTGCGGAGCCACGTACACGACATCGAGCGCCGAGACCGGCTCCGTTGCCTCTCCCAGGCGAACCGCGCCCTTCCCCTTCACGATCACGACGGCATGCCCGTGCGCATGGCGCTCGAGAGAGGAATAGCCCCCCGGCGCAACCTCGAAATACCGCAGCTCGAAACCCAGGCCGGCCTCGGCGCCATCCGGGCCGCCTCCGAGAAGCGTGTGGCGCGTCACATCGCGGAATCGGGCAAGTCCTTCTTCCTCGTGCTTGTAGCGCCTCGGCTGGACGTTCGCCCAGTCGCCGGCCCCTCCGCGAATGACCCGGGACCTGCTCACCTTCTTCATCCCTCCCATCGTAGCGCCGCCTCCACCAGGCGCCGCGCCGCGCCCTCCAGATCCCGTTGCACAAGGAGACTTCCCCCGATCAACAGCATCGTGTCCGGGCCGTAGCGGCCGAACCAGTGGCCGGCCTCGGCGGCGTTGACGCCTCCGGCGGGCGCGGGAAGAGCGCGGCGATGCCGCTCCAGCGGCTCCCGCAGACGCTTGTTGATCGCGTGGCAGGTCTCCTCCGGCCACGCGAAGCGCCCGCCCGCGTTTACGTACACCACGATGTCGGCGCCCGCAACCCGGTAGAGGGTGCCGAGCAGCACGTCCGGGGCGATGCCCTCCGCCCGGCCGGGCGCGGTCTGCGCGTGGGAGGGGTGGGCCATGATGGCCGGCGCGCGGGGGCCGGCTGCGACCCGGCGGAGCGCGTCCAGCCCCATCAGGCTCGGGCACAGCACGACGCCGGCGAGCCCCAGCGCCTCCACCCTCTCGAGTCGCTCCTCGAGGGTATCCAGCGGGCCGGTGAGGTTGGGGAAATAGGCGGTGTGCCCTCCCACCGCCGCGTTCGCGCCGGCGACGGCCTCGGCGATCACCCGGGTGCGCTCCGCGAACGGGGCCGAGCCCTGGACGGCCAGACCGTGGTCGTCCTTCACCACGTCCACGCCCGCGCGGGCGAAGGCGGCCGCCTGTCGGGCAAGCCCGCTCGAAGACAGCCCGATCGGCTTGACGGCGGCGCTCACCAGGGGGCGCGCCGACGCCCTTGCCAGCGAGCGGATACCCCTGATCCCCACGCGCGGCCCGGGCAGCGAACGAAGGACGGCCGGCGCCAGCTCGAGTCTCACCAGCCGCACCCCGTCCATGAGCGACACGTTGCCGTATGCCACGTTCAGAATCTGGGTGAGTTCGGTCGTGGTGGCGTCCAGCGGATAGGCGACTCGCGCCAGCCACCTCCCGCCGCGCTCCGGTTCGAGACGCTCGATGCGCCCGAGCATGCGCGCCTGAAGCCGGTCGCCGCCCACGCCGGGCGGAGCCTCCACGGTCTGCTCGCGCCCGATGGCGCCCGCGACGGACAGGGCTTCGCGCAGGTGCCGGCAGTTCAGCCGATAGCTGGCGCGAAGACCGACCGCACGCACCGGTGCGTCAGTCGCGGATGGCGGGCAGGATGCGGTCCTGGAGCGCGGTCCAGCTGGAAAACTCCGCGCCCGTGTGCAACGTCCACCCATTGAAGAGCACGATCAGATCGTGCTCCGGCACGACGTGCAGGAACTGGCCGCCATAGC
This sequence comes from Gammaproteobacteria bacterium, assembly GCA_009840525.1. Classification (GTDB taxonomy): domain Bacteria; phylum Gemmatimonadota; class Gemmatimonadetes; order Longimicrobiales; family Gaopeijiaceae; genus BD2-11. The sequence continues at coordinate 22,722 of VXNP01000004.1, read as the reverse complement.
CGTTTCCGGAAAAGACCCGGGTCTCCCCATCCTCGTGAAACGGCACCCACCACTGGTAGCCGTAGCCTCCGTCGTCACGGTCGTTGCCGGGGTTGAGGTCGGGGATGACCGGCGAGGTGGACGCCCGCACCCATGCGCGCGACACGATCCGCCGCCCGTCCCATTCGCCCCCGCGCAACATCAGGTACGCGATTCGCGCCAGGTCATGGGGCGCGAGATAGAGCCCGCCCTCGGTGTCCGCCTCTCCGTCCGGGGTGATCTTCCAGTAGTAGTCGCGGATGCCGATGGGACGAAACAGATGTTCCTCCGCCCAGGCGTCGGCGCGCTGCCCGGTGGCCTCGCGCAGGATCTTCCCCAGGAGGACGCTCACCCCGTCGTTGTAGTCGAAGCGGGTTCCGGGCTCGGTGCCGACGGGACGCCGCACGACATAGTCGATCCATGCCTCGCTCGCCTCGAGCTCGCTGGTCGGATGGGTGTCGTCGGCATAGGTCTGGCCGGGAATCGCCCAGTCGATGCCGCTGCGCATGGTGAGGAAGTCCTCCAGCGTCGCGTTCGCGCGCGCCGGCTCGCCGAGATCCGGGCCGTAGGCGGCGAGGAACGGCCACGCCGGAGCGTCGACGCCGTCGATGTGGCCCGCGTCGACCGCGATGCCGAAGGCGACCGAGGTCACGCTCTTGGTGACCGACTGGAGCGTGTGCAGTCCGGTGTCGCGGTAGTACGGGTGCCAGTCGGGATGATCGTAGTTGTAGGGGTGGCTCGCGGTATCCTCCTGCTCGGCCAGGATGCGCGCATACTCCTCGCCGTGGTCCCAGTGGCGATCCGCGATCACGTGGCCGCGACGAATGAGCAGGAAGTGGTCGATGAGCCCGAACCGGCCGGCGTCGATGTCGGCAAGGAGCGAATCGATGGCCGTGGGATCCAGCCCCTCCGCCTCTGGGGTGGAGACCGGCCATTCCTCGCCGGGCCAGGCCGGAACGCCGGTTCCCGCCGCGGTGGACTGCGCATCCGGCGCATCCTCCTTCAGCCAGCGATCAAACCACGCTTCGAGCCTGCGATACATGTCCACCCGGTTCATGGGATCGCGGAAGCCGTGCGGCTCTCCGGGATAGGAGTGGCTCTCGAAGACCTTCCCTTCCCTGTCAAGGATCTCCACCGCGAGTTCGTACTGCCGATACGGGGCACGCACGTCTTCTTCCCCGTGCATGATGAGGGTGGGCGTGACCACGTTCGGTACGCGCGCCAGGGTGTTGCTGATGGCGTAGACTTCGGGGCGGTCCCCGGGTGCGCCCCCGTGTCCGGTCCGGATGAAGATCTTCCCCAGCCGATCCGCGTTGGTGTAGGCGTCGGCGAAGTCGTAGATCCCCGCCATGGGCACGGCGGCATCGAAGGCGTCGGGTGCGCGGGCGACCGCGGCCATGCTCTGAATGCCCCCGTAGCTGTAGCCGTAGATGCCGGCCTTCCCGTTGGACCAGGGCTGCGCCCGGAGGAAGTCGGCGGCAGCGGCGGCGTCGAGCGCCTGTCCGTTGGCCCAGTCCCCCACGCCCAGATCCTGGAACTCGCGCCCGAAGCCGGAACCGCCGCGGTAGTTGACGGCCAGCACCACGTACCCGAGCTGCGCCAGATGCTGCTCGGTGAGGCTCAGCCCCTTGAGATAGGAGTTGGTGCCGCCCCCATGGACCATGACCAGCGCGGGATATGTCGCAGTGCCGGCTGATGCTGTCGCATCTCCGCCCTCGGCGAATCCCGGAGGGCGGAAGAGGAAGCCCTGGATGTAGAGGCCGTCCCAACTGCGGTAGCTCACCTCCTCCGCCTCCACGAGTCCCCGCCACCGGGTCGAGAAACGGGTGAGCCGGCGCGCCGCCCCACCCTCGGCGGCAACGTAGTCGACCTCCGTCCCGCGCGTCGAAGTCGAACGCAGGAAGACGAACGCGGAGCCATCGGGGGTCGCGTGGTAGGCGCGGAAGGACCCGCCCATGTTCGTCACCCGGGTGGCGACGCCCCCGTCCGCCGGCACCCGCCACAACTCCACCTCGGCGCGCTCGTGATAGGGGAAGAAGAGCTCGGAGCCGTCGCCCGACCAGGTGACGGTGTGGTTGTGCAGCCAGTCGGTGGCGTGGATCTGCATGGGAACCACCTCCTCCGTCCCCGCCTGCGGGTCGAGGAGGTAGATGTAGGCGAGATCCTCGTACCAGTACTCGTCCTTGGAGGTGCCGAGCAGGGCGATGCGCGATCCGTCCGGCGACCAGACCGGCGTGGAAGAGGCCATCAGACCGCTGGAGATCTGCCGCTCCGCGCCGGTCTCCACCTCCACCACCCAGATGTCGTCCTCCCAGTAGTCGCTCCGGTTGGAGTAGTAGGCGACGTGCGTCCCGTCCGGCGACCAAGCGGGGGCGAAGCGGAAGTCGTCGGCCGCCATGGAGGCGCGCGTGAGCTGCTTCGGCGGAGCGGAACCGTCGGCCGGCACGGTCCAGATGTCCTGGTGACCCGAGCGCCCGCTGTAGAAGGCAATGGTGCCGCCGTCCGGCGACGGCCGCGCGGCCCGCTCGTCCGCCGGGTCGTCGGTGATGCGGGTCGGCTCGCTCGATCCCACCGCCGCCCGCCACAGGTCTCCGCCGCGCGAGAAGACGATGCCCGACCCGTCGCCGAACCAGACCGGCGACGAGCCCTCCACCCACGGCGCAGGCCCGGATTCACCATCCGCCGCCACCAGAAAAACCCCCGAGAATTCCGGCGTGCTCGCGCTGACCGCGACCCATGCCCCGTCCGGCGAGAGCGCGGCCTGACGGGCGCCACGGTTGCGGGTGAAGATGTTCTCCCAGGTGAGGGGCAGGGCGTCGCCGTCGACGTCCCGCGCGGGTGGCGCGCATGCGAGCGGGAGCGAGAGGGCGAGCAGGCAAGCCACGGCAGCCGCGGCCCGGGTCTTCGCCGACGGCTGGATGCGCATCCACAATCTGTTGTCCATCATCGGTCTCCGGGTTGGTTGTGCCGGATGGGCAACCTACAATACGGGCCCGCGAGCGCCCCGGCATCCGCAGCCGGTCCGGACGTGGACCCACCACCATCCAAGAGCAATCGATGAGCGAACGCAGCGCGGACGCGAGCCGGGAAAACGAGGCGGCATCCCCCGATGTCACGCTTTCCATCCACATCGAGGCCAGCCCCGAGACCGTATGGGGCATCCTCACCACGCCCGAGCATTTCTCGGCCTGGATGGGCGGTCAGGTCTCGTTCGAGACCCGCGTCGGGAGCCCATACCGGGCCCTGTTCCCCCAGTACCAGATGGTGCTGGCCGGTGAAGTGCTCGCCTTCAACGAAATGAAGCGCAGGTTCGCGCTCTCGTGGGGCATCGAGTCGGGTCCGCAGGCCGACACCATGCCCGCCGCGTCGTCGCGCGTGGAGTTCCGGGTGACCGAGGGCCAGGGCGGCGCGCACGCGGACGTGCGTCACGGCGGCTTTCTGAGCGCCCGCACGGCGCGCGAGCACGAGGACGGCTGGCGCTTCCATCTGGGCCGCCTGGCGCTTTCCGCCAACCGGACGGACCTGTCGGCGGGATTGGCCCGCGCGCTGCCCGCCTGGTGGGCCGCCTGGAACGAACCGGACGAGGCGGCCCGGCTGCAGTCGCTGCGCGCGTGCTGTGCTCCCGATCTCGAGTTCCGGGACGACTGGGCGGTGCTGCGCGGCATCGAGCGCCTCAGCCTGCACATCGCCAACTGCCACCGGTTCATGCCCGGCTGGCGCATCGAGCCCACCGGCGATGTGCGCGTGTGCCGGGGCGAGGCGCTGGTGGGATGGCGCTCCTCGGCCCGGGGACAGGGCACGCAGCAGGGGTTCAATCACCTGCGCGCCGACTACGACGGTACGCTGCGGCGGGTCGCGGGATTCCTGGCAGCGGGTTGACCGCAAACTTCTGGTCTCGCCGGCTCCCGGATCTGCCACGCCTCGGAGGCCGGCGCTCCGCGCGCACGTCCACGGTGCGGCGGACGGAATCCCGCGTGTGCGCATCTCCGCCGCTCGTCCTAGAATGAGGATCGGAACGCGCCGCCACCACCGGCGCTCGTCCAGTGTGCTGGCGCGGTCAACAGCAACGTTCCCGGAGGCGGCTATGCGGCACGGAGCAAGCAACAACATCCGCTTCGGTCTCGCGGTCTTCGGCGCGGCGGTGGCCCTGGCTGCATCCCCTCTGGCCGCCCAGGACGCGCGCGCCTTCTCCGGTGAGGAACTGGAGCGCGGACAGCGGCTCTACCAGGCCCACTGCGGGCGCTGCCACGGCGTCCTCGGGATGGGCGGCGAGGGGCCGGGGCTGGCGGTCAGCCGCCTGCCGCGCGCACCGGACCACGCAGCGGTCGTCGACATCATCCGCGACGGCATTCCCGGCACCGGCATGCCGGGCCTGCGCGCAACCATCCTCCCTGACGAGGAAGCCGCCCTGGTCGCCGCCCACGTCATCTCGCTCCGCCAGGCGCAGCTCGTGGAGATCCCCGGCGATCCCGAGCGCGGCCGCGAGGTCTTCGAGACCACGGGCGTGTGCTTCTCGTGCCACATCGTCGAGGGGCGCGGGGTCGGGATCGGCCCCGAACTGACGGGCATCGGCATGCGCCGGGGCCCGGAGTATCTGCGTGCCTCGCTGGTCGATCCCTCGGCGGAACTTCCGGTCTTCCGCTCGGGGGCGCGCAGCGGGTTCGCCCAGTACCTGCCCCTGCGGGCCGTCACCCGCGACGGCACCGTCTACGAAGGCATGCGCGCCAACGAGGACGCGTTCACCGTGCAGCTCATCACCGCAACGGGTTCGATCGTGTCGCTGCGCAAGGCCGAACTGGCCGAGCTCGAAAAGCGCTTCGGGCATTCCCTCATGCCCGCCACGGCAAGCCTCTCGGGCGAGGACATCGACAACCTCATCGCATACCTGGCCAGCCTCGGAGGATGAGCATGATCCGGTTCGCTGCTATTCGGCCCTCAAGGTGCCCTGCCCGCCCGGAGCCCCGCGGCCCGCGCGGAATCATCCACGGACTGCTGGCATGCGCGATCATCGTTCCGGGATGCCAGGCGGCCCCGGAAGGCGACGCCCCCGAAGGCACTCCCGACCAGACCAATGTTCCCTTCGAGCGCCTCGTCAACGCCGACGCCGAGCCCCACAACTGGCTCACCTATTCGGGCAACTACGCGTCGCACCGCTACTCCCGACTGGACCGGATCGACCGCTCCAACGTCGGCGACCTCAGGGTGCTCTGGGCCTATCAGATGGACGACGGCATCATAGAGACCACGCCCATCGCGGTGGACGGCATCCTCTACGTGACCGAGCCGCCCAGCACCGTGAGCGCCCTGGACGCGCGCTCCGGCCGCCAGCTCTGGACCTGGTCCCCGGAGATGGGGCCGGACGTGCTCAACATCGGCTTCCCGCGCGTGAACCGGGGGGTCGCGGTGCTCGACTCCACGGTGTTCGTGGGAACGCTGGACGCGCACCTGGTCGCCCTCGACGCACGCTCGGGCGCCGTGCGCTGGGACGTCGAGGTGGGCGACAACGCGATTGGCTTCTCCCTCACCCTGGCCCCGCTGACCGTCAAGGACAAGGTGATCGTGGGCGTGTCCGGGGCGGAAGCCGGGGTTCGCGGCTACATCGACGCCTACGACGCCGAGACCGGCGAGCTTGCGTGGCGCACCTACACCATCCCCGCGCCCGGCGAGCCCGGGAGCGAGACCTGGGGCGGCAACAGCTGGGAGACCGGGGGCGGGTCCACCTGGCTCACCGGCTCCTACGATCCCGAACTCGACCTGCTCTACTGGCCCATCGGCAACCCGGCGCCCGACTGGAACGGCGACGTCCGCCCCGGCGACAACCTGTACACGGACTGCCTGCTCGCCCTCGATCCCGACACCGGGGAAATGATCTGGTACTTCCAGTTCACGCCCCACGACACCCACGACTGGGACGCCAACCAGATCCAGGTGCTGCTGGACGCCGAATGGGAGGGCGAGCCGCGCAAGCTGGTGGTGACCGCCAACCGGAACGCCTTCTACTACGTCCTCGACCGCGAAACCGGGGAATTCCTCCACGGGCGGGAATACTCGAAGCAGACCTGGGCCGAGGGCCTGGACGAGAACGGGCGCCCGATCGTGATTCCGGGCACCGACCCCACCGAGGAGGGCGTGCTCGTTTGGCCCAGCCTGCAGGGCGCGGCCAACTGGTTCAGCCCCAGCTACAGCCCCCGGACCGGCCTCTTCTACCAGCCGACCCGCATCATGGGCGCCGTCTATTTCAAGGCGGATGTCGAGTACGTGCCCGGACAGCCCTACACGGGCGGCGGCGAGCAGGCGCTGCGGGGCGAGGAGGCCAGCGGAGCCATCAAGGCGCTCGACGCCCTGACCGGCGAGCTGGTGTGGGAGTTCCCGCTGCTCTCCCCACCCTGGTCGGGTGCGATGGCGACCGCCGGCGACCTCGTCTTCGGCGGGGACAACGAAGGCAACATCTTCGCCCTGGACGCGGAGACCGGCGAGCCCTTGTGGAACTTCCAGTCGGGCGGCGCCGTGCGCAGCGGCCCGATGTCCTACGAGGTCGACGGCCGGCAGCGCATCGTGAGCTCGGCCGGCGGCACGCTCTTCGTGTTCGGGCTTGATTAGATCAGTAGATGTCAGATTAGTTGTCAGTAGACATCAGTTAACATCCGCCGGGGCGGAGGGGCCGCGACGGGACGTAGCGCACCAGCCGCATGCGGTTGACCTCGCCCGCGTAGATGTTTCCGTCGTAATCGACCCCCAGGAACTCGATGCCCGGCCCCACGTTCACGTCGTGCTGGGGCACGAAGCAGGTCACCCAGGCCTGCTCGGTCTTCAGGTCGCCGATGCGGATGCCCTTCTCCCAGCCGAAGTTGCTGCGCCAGGGGTCCGGCGGTCCCGTGCGCAGGTCGCCCGACAGCCCGTCGCCCGCATAGAGAATGTCTTCCCGGTCGATGAAGAGCCCGCTGGGCTTGCCGAAGTGGGTCCAGATGTAGAGCAGGTTTCCGTCTCCGTCGAAGACCTGGATGCGGCTGTTGCCGCGGTCGGCGACCAGGACCCTTCCACGGGCGTCGATCTTGATGTCGTGCGGGTCGCTGAAGCGCCCGGGCTCCCGGCTCTCCGATCCCACTCCGCCTCCCACGGCCAGCACGAAACTGCCGTCGGGCGCGAGCTTCACGATGCGGTTGTTCCCGCCTCTGTGCCCATCCGCAACCCAGATGTCCCCTTCCGGTGAGATGGCGACGCCGGATGGCCCGTTGAAGTGCGTCTCGTCGTCCCCGTGCACCCCCGCCTCGCCGATGCGCATCACCACTTCCCCCTCGCGGGTGAGCTTGAGGACCTGGTGGCCCATCCCCATGCTCTCGCCCAGCGCCCCGCGCGGGTCCCCGTGCGCCCCGCCCTCCGTCACCCACAGGTATCCTTCGTGGTCCAGAGCGAAGCCGTGCGGAAAGGCGAACAGCCCCGCCCCGAAGCTCTCCACCAGGTTGCCGTCCAGATCGAACTTCAGAATCGGGTCGATATCCGTGCCGGCGCACTGGTTGGCCCCGCACCGGTCCAGGATCCACAGATGCTCGCCATCGGGATCCGGGATCGCGCCGCTCACGATCCCCAGGGTGCGGCCATCCGGGAGCTGCTCCCAGCCCAGCGTGGCCCGATACGGATTGTGGGTGCTCGTCTGGGCGCGGAGCGTCCCACCGAACCAGCCGGCGGACGCGACCAGAATCAGGAATGGAACCCAGCCCGTTCGCTGTGCGTTGCTCATGTCGGCATTCCTCCGGTTGGCGTGGCGTGGGCGTGATCCTCGGGGCGGCGTGATCTCATCGGCGTGTTCCTCGACGGTCATCCGGGGCAATGTACGCAGCCGGGCGAAGATGCGCCGGAACAGGGAAACCATCACGCCCCGGGATCGTATCAAAAAGACTGTCACGCACCCGATCCTCTTTCAGGACAGCGATGCTCTCGCAAGCGCAAAGCCGGACGCTTCTCCGCCGGATCCTCGTTCTCTCGGCATTCGCTGCAGTGCCCGCGTCCGCCCAGAATGCGGACCGCATCTGGGGCCGGGTGCACACCACCGAAGGCGAAGTGCACAGCGGCTTCATTCGCTGGGACGAGACCGCAGCCAACTGGGCCGACATCCTCGAGGGGCTCAAGGAACTTCCCGAGGAGAACTATTTCGCGTGGCTGGAGGCCCATGACCGTGAGCGCGCAACGCGCACCATCGAGCTGCGCGGCTATCGCATCACCTGGGACGAGGTCGATCCCGACTTTCCAATGGAAGTTCTCTCCGGCGTGCGTTTCGGCCACCTGGATTCGCTGGTCGTGCTCGACGGTGATCATGCGGAACTGACGCTGCGCTCCGGCACGCGCCTCCGGCTCGAGCCCCGTGGAGGCAGCCGCGGGAACTCTTCCCCCGATGTGCACGTCGAGGCGCCGGGGGAGGCAGAGGTGGAAGTCGAGTGGGACGAAATGGAACGGGTGGTGTTCTCCGCGCCTCCCGCGACGGCACTCCCCGCTGCACGGCGGCTGTACGGCACCACCATGGATCGGGATGGCCGCCGGTTCACCGGCTACCTGGCCTGGGACCAGGACGAGATTCTCGAGTCCGACGTGCTCGACGGCCGGGAGACGCGTCGTCCCAGCGAGCGGCAGGTCCGTTTCGAGCGCATCCGTTCGCTCACGCCAGTGAACCGCCGCACTCGAGTGGAGCTGCGTGACGGCGGCGCGCTGGAGCTCGAGGGCTCCAACGACGTCGACCGGCGCAACCGGGGAGTCCGAATCGCCGATCCCGGGCTCGGGGTGGTCGTGGTGCCGTGGGAGCATCTGCTGGAGGTGCGTTTCCACGAGGCCCCGGAGACTGCAGGCGAGGGCGACCGGTCGGGTGGACAGTCGGAGACTCGCGGCGACCGCAGCCGGTTCGACGGGGGCCGCCTGCTCGCCGGCACAGTGGTCACGCGCGAGGGAGAGGAAGTCCAGGGCGAACTGCGCTGGGACGCGGACGAGGCGGGCAGCTGGGAAATCCTGAACGGCGAAGCGGAGGGGATCGAATACGACATCGAATTCGGATTCGTCCGCCGAATTGTGCCCGGCGAGGAGGACGGTGCCGCGGTGACCCTCGCGGACGGGCGCAGGCTGGCACTCGATGGAGCCCGAGATGTGAGTTCGGACAACAAGGGCGTGATGGTCGCGGGCGCGCAGGACTCCGGGATGAGCGACGGGGGCCGGGGGTGGCGTCTGATCCCGTGGGACGATATCCGCGAGGTGCGCTTCGACTCGGTCCCGGCGGCACCCGGCAGCCCGGAGGGCCCGTGAAGAGCCGCGGGTGGACCGGCCGCTGGGAGTTCGGCGGGTGGCGGGCGCTTCTTCCGCTCGGCATCGCCTGCCTCGGTGCTCTCTCCGCGCACCCGCATCCGGTTCGGGCGCAGGAGGAGCCGGAGGGTGCGCCGCTCGCCGAAGACGCCTTCGCCGACCCGGACGCGCGAACCATCTTCGAAGCCGCGCAGGCGAACTGGAGATCCGTGGAGCAATCGGTCCTGCGCTATCAGGCGGTCATCCGGCAGCGGATCGCGGCCGCCATCCGGGCTCCGCTCAAGGACCGGGTCATCTACCGGGACGAGACCGCCGTGCGCGCGTTCTGGGATCATGAATACGACGCGGTGGTGCAGGTTCTGGGCGCCAGGTCGCAGTATCCCGGCTGGTCGACGGCGCGCAGCGAGGGCGACATGGACTGGCTCGACGACCTGGCCTTCGATGAACCCTTCGATCCCGGGGGCGACCGCCTGTTCTTCGGCGCCAACGAGGCCGAGTTCGAACCCGGCAGCGCCATCGAACACCCGCTGGCCACGGGCGCGGACCAACGCTATCGATATGCCAGCGGCGACACGCTGACGCTCTCCTTCGCCGACGGTCGGCGGCTGCGCGCGGTGCAACTGGACGTGATCCCCCGTGAGGCGGACATCCAACTCATCGTGGGCACGCTCTGGATCGAGCCCGAATCCGGGGCACTGGTACGGGCGGTCTACCGGCTGAGCCGCCAGTTCGACTTCATGCGCGATCTGCAGGAACTCCAGGAGGAGCAGGAGGCAGGCTCGTTCCGGTTCGTGCCCGGGGTCTTCAAGCCCTGGACGTTCGATCTCTCCATGATCGCGGTCGACTACAGCCTCTGGAACTTCGAGGTCTGGCTTCCCCACTACATGCGCTTCGAGGGGCAGATCGCCGCCGGCATCATCAAGTTTCCGTTGGAGATGGATGTCTCGTACCAGTTGGAGTCGGTTACCACGCGCGCCGACGTCGAGCGAGCCGAGGCCGAGGCCGCCGCGCGGGACGCCGAGAGGCCCGAACCGGTCGCGGCCCCGGAACTCATCGAACGGCACTTCGAGACACGGGCCGAGGCGATGGCCTTCGTGGCGCGCCTGCTCTCTCAGGAGGGCGGTGTGGAATACGAGAGTGCCGAGGAGAGCGACTTCGCCGCGGAGCGGGACGCGTTCTACATCGCGCCCCGGGAGCGTACCCTGGTGCTGACCAGCCCGGAACTCCCGCCTCCCATCTGGGACGAGGCGGTGGGCTTTCCGTCCGGTGACCAAGTCGGCGAATACTTCGAGAGCCTGGCCGATCTGGCCGCTCCGGATGTGCCCGGGATACCCTGGGCGCTCGACTGGGGATGGGGCCAGCCCGGGCTGATCCGCTACAACCGGGTCGAGGGGCTGGCCGCCGGACTGGACTTCCGCACCGACCTGGCCGGAACGTACACCCTGAACACCAGCGCATTCCTCGGCGTCTCGGACCTCGAACCCAAGGCGCGCGTCGAGATCGGCCGGGAGACGCTGCGCCGGCGCCTGGCGCTCGGGGTCTACCGCCAGCTCGTCTCCACCAGCCCGCGCGCCGGGCATCTCGGGTTCGGCAATTCGCTCAATGCCGTCTTTCTGGGACGAGACGAGGGCGAGTACTTCCAGGCCGCGGGCGTCGACCTGATCTGGCGTCCCCCGGCCGTCGCCCGCCAGTGGTTCGAGGTAAGGACCTACGCGGAACGCCAGGAGGCCGCGCCGACTCAGGCGGGGTTCGCCCTCTTCCACATGCTCGACGACAACTGGGACTTCCGGCCCAACGTGGCGGCTGACCCGGTCGACGAACTGGGAACCGAGATCCGGCTGTCGCCCTGGTGGGGCGAAGATCCGTATCTCACCCAGGTCGGGGTCGAGCTCTACGGCCAGGCCGCCCGGCGGTGGTCCTCCGGCGGGGGTGACGCCGCCAGCTACGGTCGGGCCAGCGCCGTGCTGCGGGTGGCCGCGCCGCTGTCGGGCCGCAGGTGGCGCATGGGCGCCGAGCTCGCAGGCGGGACCACGTTCGGCGACGCCACCGCCCAGCGGGCCTGGTTCCTGGGCGGCACCCGGTCGCTACGCGGACAGCCGCCGTCGGCGGTCTGGGGACCGTCCTTCGGCCGTGGCCGGGTGGAGGTCGCCCGCACCTACGACATCGGCACGCTGAGCGTCTTCACCGATGCCGGGTGGGCCAGCTACGAGGGGCGCTACCATCGCGAGGGATACGACCTTGGCGGGCGCGACCGGGTCGGTCCGGCTGCGGTGGAGACACCAACCCGTGCACTCGAACACGACGGTCTGCTCTTCGGCGTCGGCGTCGGCGCGAGCCTGTTCGACGGCCTCATGCGCACCGACATCTCCTACGGCCTCAACGGGCCCGCCCGCGAGTTCTGGATCGCGTTGTATCTGGACTCGCTCCTCTGATCAGCCCCCGACATAGCGGCAGCGGCCCATGCTGCAGCGAACTCCGGTCAGCGCCTGGCTGAGCCGGCTGAGGCGCGCGCGGGCCCCGGCATCGTAGGCCTGGTCGTTGCCCCGGGCGGGGTTCAGGCCGCTGAAGTACTGCCCGCTCTCGTATTCGTCGGAGTCCACCAGCTGCATCACGGCGTCCGCGCCCTCGGCGATGGTCGAGCGCGGCGTCGCGCCCAGCCGGCGCACCATTCCGGTGGGCATGTAGGTGGCCGGATGCAGTGAGCCGACCACGATGCCGGTGCCCTCCAGGTCCTCGGCCAGGTCGAGCGTGAACATCACCTGGGCCAGCTTGCTCTGGGCGTAGGCGCGGCGCCCGCTGAAGTCCTTCTCGATCATGACGTCTTCGAAGTCGATGGGCGTCTGGGCCCCCGAGGAGACGTTCACGATGCGCGCCGGCGCGCTGTCCAGCAGCCGCGGCATCAGCATGTGGGTCAGCAGGAAGGTGGAAAGATAGTTGACCTGGAAGCGATATTCGTGGCCATCCTCGGTAACCAGCCTCTCGTCCGGCGCCGACCCGAAACCGGCGTTGTTGATGAGAAGGTCGAGGCGGCCATAGTCGTCGAGCAGCGTCTCCGCGAACCGCCGCACATCCGCGAACGAGGCCAGGTCGGCGCGGTAGAAGCGGGCACTGCCCGACCCCTCTGCGTTGATGGCGTCGACCACCTCCGCGCCCCGCTCCTCGTTGCGCCCGTGCACGATCACGTGATGACCCCGGGCACCCAGCCTGAGCGCCAGTTCCCTTCCCAACCCCGACGTGGATCCGGTCACCAGTGCCACCTCCTGATCGGGAGCGAGGACGGCGGGCGCCTGGGCGAACGCGGGGCTCGAAAGGCCGGCCCAGACGGCAATGAGCAAGGGAGCGGCGAGCAGGGGATAACCGCGCCATGAGGTCGCCTTTACCGGCCCTCTCACCAACTGAACCGAGCGCCAATGTGCCGACTGCTGCCTGATCCTCGTCATGACATTCTCTCCTTCCCGGGCCGCGTCCTGGACTCGGCAGCAAGTTAGGCGCGGCCATCCCGGGGCGACAGTGGCCACGTTGGCGCCGACTTTCGCCACGGTGCGAAACCGTCCGCAACCCGGCCTCGTACGGGCCGCCGGTTCTTCAACAGACAACGGGAGGGGCGGGGATGAAGAGGAAAAACGTGGGGCACATGCTTGGGCTGATGCTTGCGCTGGCGGGCGCCGGCGCGGAGATACGGGCCCAGGAACAGGGATCCGGAACGTCGCCGGGCGGCGCGCTGGTCGTGCCCGGATGCTGTGGCAGCGAGGAGGTGCCGATCCTCCCGGCGACGCGCGTCACCGACGCGGACATCACGGTGGACGGCGCCATGGAGGAGGCCGCGTGGGGAGCGGCGGCCGTGGCCACCCGGTTTACCCAGTTCGAACCCGACGAAGGCCAGCCCGCAACCCAGCGCACCGAGGCGCGCGTTCTCTACGGAGCCACGGCGCTGTTCGTGTTCATGCGGGCGCACGACACCAGTCCCGGCGAGATCGCGAGCCAGCTGACGCGGCGCGATCAACAGTCGTATTCGGATCTGCTGGGCGTGGTCATCGACTCCTACTTCGACCGGCGCACGGCCTTCCAGTTCGTGGTCAACCCCGCCGGCGTGAAGCAGGACGTCTACAGGTTCGACGACACCGGCGAGGACTCGGGATGGGACGCGGTCTGGGATGTCGCGACCGCGCGCGACGAAGCGGGATGGAGCGCCGAGTTCCGCATCCCCTATTCGCAGCTGCGCTTCCGGGACCGGGATGAACAGACTTGGGGCATCAACTTCATGCGCCACCTCGCGCGCCGCGAGGAACTCTCGGCGTGGGCGCCCACCACCCGCGCCGACGGCGGCATCGTGTCGCGCTTCGGGGAGCTGCGCGGGCTGCGGGACCTCGACCCGCCCCGGCGGCTGGAGGTCCTTCCCTATTCGCTGGCCAGCCTCAGGCGCGCCCCCGGAGACGAGGCCAACCCCTTCTATCGACCGAACGACGCGCTGGGATCGGTCGGTGCCGACCTCAAGTACGGGGTGACGTCCGACATCACCCTCGACGTGACCATCAACCCCGACTTCGGGCAGGTAGAGGCAGACCCCGCCCAGGTGAACCTGACCGCGTTCGAGACGTTCTTCCCGGAGCGGCGGCCGTTCTTCGTCGAGGGCGCGGGCATCTTCAATTTCGGCATCGCTCTCGGGGACGGGGACGGCGCCAACGAATCGTTGTTCTACTCCCGCAGGATCGGGCGCGCGCCCCAGGGATGGGCGGATCCGCAGGGTGGGTTTGCGGATGCCGACGATCAAACCACGATCCTGGGCGCCTGGAAACTCTCCGGAAAGACGGCCGGCGGATGGTCGATCGGGGCGCTGCACGCGATGACCTCCGAAGAGCGCGCCGATATCGCGCCGGGAACGGGCAGTTCGTTCCAGCAGCCCGTAGAGCCGTTCTCCAACCATGGGGTCCTGAGGCTGCAGAAGGACTTCGCGGAAGGCCGCTCGGCCGTGGGGTTCATCGGCACCACGGTCAATCGGAACGCCGGAGTCGCCGAAGACCTGGGGCTGAGGTCAGCGGCCTACACCGGCGGGGTCGACTTCAGGCACCGCTTCGGAGGCGACGCCTGGCAGCTCGAGGGGTACGTGCTCGGCTCGCACGTGCGAGGTTCGCCGGACGCCATCGCCCGCACGCAGCGCGCGCCGGCCCGGTACTACCAGCGGCCCGACGCCGGGCATGTGAGCTACGACGCCGAGCGCACCAGCCTGGGGGGAGGCGCGGCCAACTTCGGGATCATGAAGTTCGCCGGAAGCCCCTGGCGCGTCGGCACCGGATTCCAGACGCGCACGCCCGGCTTCGAGGTCAACGACATGGGCTACCAGCGCGACGCCGACTACCTCGTGCACTGGGTCTGGGGCGGATATCACAATTCCACGCCCCAGGGCCCCTTCCGCAACTGGTTCGTCAACCTCAACGCCTGGAACGTGTGGAATTACGATCGGGATCGCGCCGGGACCGGAGGCAACGTCAACGTCAATTTCCAGCTCCGGAACTTCTGGTACGGATACGCGGGCGTGAACCAGGAGCTGGGGGCCTGGTCCGACGGTCTGCTGCGGGGCGGACCGCTCGTCAGGACGGAAGGGCAGACCAACTTCTGGGGGGGATTCGGCAGCGACGCCCGCAAGCCGGTCAGGATCAACGTCAACTCCTGGGGCAACGTCCGTCCCGAAAGCGATTCGTGGTCGGTGGGCGTCGCGCCGACGCTCAGCGTGCGGCCATCGGGCAGAGCCACTTTCAGCCTTGGCGCCATGCTCAACCGCAATCTCGACGACCGTCAGTGGGTCCGGCGCATCGACGCCGACGCCCCCAACTACCTCTTCGGGCGCATCAACCAGACCACCGTGGGGCTGACCGCCCGCGTGGACTACGCCTTCACGCCCAACCTCTCGCTGCAGGTGTACGCCCAGCCCTTCGTGGGGTCCGGAAGCTACAGCGACTTCAAGCGGGTGGCCGACCCGCGCGCGGAGCTCTACGCCGACAGGTTCGAAGCCGTGGAGGCGCGCCCCGAGGACAGCCGCTACCTGGCCGAACTGGGCGGGAGCCCGGTGTCGTTCGGGAATCCCGACTTCAGCTTCAAGCAGTTCCGGTCCAATACGGTGCTCAGGTGGGAGTACTCGCCGGGGTCCGTGCTCTACCTCGTCTGGTCGCAGGGCCGCAATCACAGCGCCGGCACCGGGCAATTCGACTTCGACTCGGACCTCGGTGAACTCTTCGGCGTCATGCCGGACAACATCTTCATGGTTAAGCTCAGTTACTGGCTGTCGCGGTAGCGGGGCGGCCGCGAAGGAGGTGGACTCGCGGCCGCGTTGCCGGCAGCCCGGCGGGGAGGTCGGCGCTGGGCCTCCATCGGGAACTCGAGCAGGATCCGGCGGGCATGTTCTCACGGAAGACCAAGCCGGAACGGTTCGCCGGTCGGCGGGCCAGGATGGTTGCGAGGCAGTTGCGGCGCAGGAACATCCGGGATGAGGAAGTGCTCGCGGCCATGGGCGAGGTTCCGCGCGAGCACTTCCTGCCCCGGGAGCACCGCGCGGTGGCCTACCAGGACCGCGCCCTTCCGTTGACGGGTGGGCAGACCATGTCCCAGCCCTACATGGTGGCCGCGATGACAGAGGCTCTGGAGCTCTCGCCCGGGCAGCGCGTGCTCGAAATCGGGACCGGCAGCGGCTATCAGACGGCGATTCTCGCGCGTCTCGCCGGGGAGGTCTTTACCATCGAGCGCCTGCCCGGGATGGCGGCAGGGGCGCGCGGGCTCCTGCGGGACGCAGGATACGAAAACGTGCACGTGCGCGTCGGTGACGGCACGCTGGGGTGGGCGGAGAAGGCACCCTTCGACGCGATCCTGGTCACGGCCGCTGCGCCGGCGGCCCCGCCTTCGCTGGAAGAACAACTCCGCCCGGACGGCGGGTGCATGGTCATTCCGGTCGGATCGCGTCGGATTCAGCAACTGGTGCGCATCCGGCGAACGCCCGCCGGGACGACCACCGAACGGCTGATGGAGTGCGCGTTCGTGCCGTTGATGGGAGCGGAAGGCTGGTAGCGCGGGCGCAGCGGGGCGCGGGCTCGGAGCGCGCGGGCCGACGTCCGTCCAAAGCGAGTCCGGAGGTCGGGCGAGGCGCGGCTGACGGCTAGGAGCCGGAGGCGCGCAGCTTCTCCAGGGCCGCCATCTCCGCCTTTCCCAACTCCCGCCACTCCCCGCGGGCGAGGCCCCGCAGCCGGATGGGACCGAAGCGCACGCGCTCGAGCTGCCGCACCGGGTGGCCGACCGCCCGGCACATCCGCCGCACCTCCCGCTTGCGCCCTTCCGTCAGGACCAGTTCGAGGACGGCGCACGGCGGATCGCGCGTCAGCAAGCGGGCGCGCCTCGCCCGCGCCACGCCGTCCTCCAGCCTCACCCCGGACACCAGGCGTCTGAGAACGGCGGCCGAGGGAGTTCCGGCGACCCGCGCCCGGTATTGGCGCTCCACCCCGTATCGGGGATGCGCGAGCAGATGCGCCACTTCCCCGTCGTTGGTGAACAGCAGCAACCCCTCGGTGGCCTGGTCCAGCCGGCCCACATGAACGAGCCCGCGCAGTGATTCGGGAAGCAGGTCGTAGACGGTGTCGCGCCCCCGGTCGTCGCGGCGCGTGGTGAGGAATCCCGCCGGCTTGTTCAGCATCACCCAGCGGACCGGTCCCGGCCGCACGCGGACACCGTCCACGACCACTTCGTCGACTTCGGGGCGCACGCGCGTTCCGAGCACGGTCGCCGTCCGGCCGTTCACCCGCACCCGTCCCGAAACGATCAGCGCTTCGGCCCGGCGGCGGGAGGCGACGCCCGCCCGGGCGATGAACTTCTGCAGCCGCTCGCCTCGATCCGGCCCGGTGACGGCGTCCGCTGCCCCGGTCACTCGGCGGCCGGCTGCTCCTCTGCCGGCTCGACCTCGAGCGGCCCCGGCTCCCGGAGCACGACCGGGAGTTCCGCCGGTCGCGGCAGCTCGTCGAGCGACTGCAGGCCGAAGTGTTCGAGAAAGTGACCGGTGGTCCCGTAGAGAAGCGGTCTGCCGATCCCTTCTCCGCGTCCGGTGACTTCGATCAGGTCGCGGTCGACGAGGGTGCGAATCACGCCCGCGCAGTTCACTCCGCGGATGTACTCCATCTCGATGCGGCCCACGGGCTGGCGGTAGGCGACGATGGCGAGCGTCTCCAGCGCCGGTCTGGACAGGCGTGCCGGCCGCGGCACCGTCTCGAATCGCTCCAGGTAGGGCGCGAACTCCGGACGGGTCAGCAACTGATGCCCGCCGGCGATCTCCACCAGTTGGAAGGCCCGTTCGCCATCGTTGTACTCGCGCCCGAGCGCCGCGATGGCCTCGGCGACCACGTCTTCGTCGAGGCTCTCGCCCGCGCGCGCGATCTCCTCCGCGGTCAGCGGGGCATCGCTCGAGAACAGGATCGCCTCGACCACCTGCGCCGGGTTCACGCGGCTTCCCCGCCGGCGTTCTCGGATTCCACCGCCGAGGCAGCCCGCCGATAGAGCCAGAGCTCGGCAAAGGGCCGGGTCTGGCGCAGGCGCACCTGTCGGCGGCGGGCGAGCTCGAGCCCGGCCAGCAGCGTCATGACCCCGTGCATGCGCGCGCGCCAGGAACCGATCAGGCGGGAGAACTCGATGCGCCCGACAGTACGCAGCCGATCGCGGATCAGGGCGATCTTCTCCTCCATCGACACCAGGCGGGTTTCTACGCGGGGGGGGACATGGGGCCGCGGAAGCTCGACTGCGAGCGCGGCTTCCCATACCTCGTCCCAGGTCGTGTCCAGCGGCGTGTCACGGGGCGCGGGGCGCGGACGCGGCGGCACGTAGCCCTTGGCCCAACGGCGCATCCTGCGCGCCTCCATGATCTCCAGCCGGGACGAGATCTCGCGGACCTGCTCGTACTCCAGCAGGCGCCGGACCAGCTCGGCCCGGGGATCCTCGTCCTCCTCCTCCCTGCGGTGCGGAAGCAGCATGCGCGCCTTGATGCCGATGAGGATTGCGGCCATCTCGACGAACTCGCCGGCGCCCTCGAGTTCCTCCGCCCCGATCCCGCCCACGACCTTGAGGAACTGGTCGGTGATGGTGGCGACGGGGATGTCGAAGATGTCGATGTCCTGCTGCCGGATGAGGTGCAGCAGCAGGTCCAGCGGCCCCTGGAAGCGCTCCAGCGCGACCACGAACAGCTCCCGGCGCTCTCCCGCGGCGACGTCGAAGGGCGTCAGAGCCACAGGTCGATGAAGTCCTGGGCCGCTCCCATGAAGAAACGAACCGGTGCCAGGACGATGGAGAAGAACGGACCCGGGAACAGGAAGAACACGGCGAGCAGGATGAGCATCCCGTAGCGTCCCAGACGACGGTACGCGACGCCGAGGCGCGTGGGCAGCAGGTGGTAGAGGACGTGAGATCCGTCGAGGGGCGGGATGGGGACCAGGTTGAAGAACGCGAGCACGAGATTGATCAGGATGCCCAACTCCGCGATGCGCACCGCCACATCCATCGGCCCGGCCAGTGCCCCGCCGCTCACCTGAGCGGTCTTCACAAGCAGGGCGGCGAGCAGGGTGAACCCGGCCGCCAGGATCAGGTTGGCGGCGATGCCGGCCAGCGATACGCGGATGTCGCCGCCCCGGTAGTTGTGATACTTGCGGGGGTTGACGGGCACCGGCTTCGCCCAGCCGAAGAGGAACCCGGCGTTCATGAAGTAGAGGCCGAGCGGCACCAGGATCGACCCGATGAGATCGATGTGCGGGAGCGGGTTGAGAGTTATGCGCCCGAGCGTGTAGGCGGTGTCGTCGCCCTCGCGCAGCGCGACCCAGGCGTGCGCGACTTCGTGGACGATGATGGATAGGAGCAGGACGGGAATCAGCAGGAGAATGTCCATTGCACCCGGAAGCTACCCGCGGGTGCACCCGACCGCTACCCGGTTGATTCGCAAGGCGCAATTGGGTATCCTCCGCAGCTTGCAGAAGAAGGACCGTACGATCCGGGGAACAGGATGCCGAACGTCAAGAGCGCGATAAAGCGCATGAACAAGAGCCGGGAGCAGAATGCGCGCAACCGCGCAAAGCGTTCCCGTCTGCGCACGGCGCTCAAGAAGGTGCGCGAAGCCACCGACGCCGAGACCGCCCAGGCCCGGTTTCGCGAGGCCCAGGTCCTGCTGGATCGCGCCGCAACTTCCCGCCTGCTGCACCCGAACGCCGTCGCCCGCACGAAGAGCGCGCTGGCGCGTCGGGTGAACTCCCTGGGTTGAGGTAGGCCCCCGGGCTGACTGGCTTCGGCCGCGAGGTCGCCCGGTTCTCAACGCGGGCGGCGCTCGCCACTCGTTTCATGCCTGGCTGCCCCCGGGACAGACTGACGTTGCGTCGGAGCCCGCCCGCGCCGGGTTTCTTGCCCCATCGCCTCCGCGTCCCAAGCTTTCCCGTGGACTTGTTGTCGGCGATGGCGGCCGCACCACGCCTCCGGCTACCCATGTCGCCGATCCGGCCCGGAGCGCACCCATGACGACCTCGCCCACCGCGCGGGACCGCGGCGCACGCATTCCTCCCGCCGCTGCCCGCGGCTGCTCGCAGGTCATCGCTGTCTTCTTCGGCTTCCTGTTCGCAACCTCCGCGGCCGCCCAGCAGGAGTGGCGGCACCACGGAGGCAACCCGGCCGAGACCTACTTCAGCTCGCTCGACCAGATCGATGCCGGCAACGTTGCCGGGCTGGAGGTCGCGTGGAGCTGGGAGATTCCCAAGGCCGGCGCCCGGATCGAAGCCACGCCTCTGATCGCCGACGGCGTCCTCTACGCGACGGGCCCGTTCAGCGTGGTCTTCGCCCTCGATGCCGCCACCGGCGCGGAGATCTGGCGCTGGGACCCCGGCATTCCGACTGAGGACCGCGGCGGCCCGCGCACTTGTTGCGGCGACGTCAACCGGGGGGCCGCGCTCCACGGCGACAAGGTCATCTCGGGGCTCCTGGACGGGCGGCTGGTTGCGCTCAACCAGGCGGACGGATCGCTGGCGTGGTCGACGCAGACCACCCCTCCCGGGTCCGACTATTCCGTAACGGGCGCGCCCCGGGTCATGGGCGACATCGTGGTCATCGGCAACGCCGGCGCCGAGTACGGGGTGCGCGGCTACGTCACCGCCTACGATGCCGACACGGGGGAGCAGCTGTGGCGGACCTACACGGTCCCCGGCAACCCGGCGCTCGGGTTCGAGAGCGACGCCATGCGGGCCGCGGCCGAGACCTGGACGGGCGAGTGGTGGATCGTCGGAGGCGGCGGCACCGTGTGGGACGGGATGGCCGCCGACCCCGAGGCCGGCCTCCTGTACATCGGCACGGGCAACGGATCGCCCTGGAGCCGCGACAACCGCAGCCCCGGCGGCGGCGACAACCTCTACCTCTCCTCGATTCTGGCCCTGGACCCCGCGGACGGCGCTCTGCGCTGGCACTACCAGACCACTCCCGGCGACGACTGGGACTACACCGCCACCCAGCCGCTCATGCTGCTGGACCTCACCATCGACGGGCGCGAGCGCGAGGTCATCGTCCAGGCGCCCAAGAACGGCTTCTTCTACGTCATCGACCGCCATACCGGCGAGTTCATCTCCGCCGAAGCCTTCGCCGACGACCTCACCTGGGCCACCCACGTCGACCCGGAGACGGGTCGCCCGGTGGAGACGCCGGGGGCGCGCTACGGGAAGACGGGCGCGCTCTGGCTGTCGCCCAGCCCCGGCGGCGCGCACAACTGGCATCCCATGTCGTGGAATCCGGAGACCGGCCTCGTCTATCTCCCCGGCAGGAACAACATCTCCTTCTTCGAGAGGGAGGAGGGCTTCGAGTACACCGCAGGCGTCTGGAACACCGGCACCGTGCGCGGCGACGACGCCGGGCCCCGTCCCGAGCGGCCGCCGCTCAAGGGCCCCTCGAACCTGCTTCTGGCCTGGGATCCCGCCGAAAACCGGGAGGTCTGGCGCGTGCCGGCGGAGGGAGGACACGGCGGAACGCTGTCCACCGGCGGCGGCCTGGTGTTCTGGGGCACAGGATCGCGGCTGGTCGCGCTCGACGCGCGCAACGGGCGGGAGCTCTGGGCGACGGAACTGGACGGGCGTCCCGGCTCTCCGGTGACCTACTCCGCAGGCGGGCGTCAGTACGTGGTGATCGGTTCCGGGCAGGCGAGCGGGAGGGTCCTCCCGCGGATCCGGGCGTTCGCGCTGCCGGAAGGGCCTACCCGTTAGCCTCCTCGCTCCAGACGATCCCCCCGCCGACGACGGTCATCACCGCCTTGCCGGTCAACTTGAAATCGGCAAACGGCGTGTTGCGGCTCTTGGAAAGGAAGCGCGCCGGCTCCACGGCCCAGGTGCGGGCGGGATCGATGAGGGTCACGTCGGCCACGCTCCCCGGGGCCAGGGTTCCGCCCGGCAGGTTGAAGGCGCGGGCGGGTGACGAACTCATGCGCTCTATGGCGGTGGGCAGGTCGATGACGCCCTCGCCGACGATGTGGGTGAGCACGAGCCCGACCGCGGTCTCCAGCCCCACGATGCCGAAGGGCGCGTCGTCGAAGGCGGACTCCTTCTCGTCGTAGTGGTGGGGGGCGTGGTCGGTCGCGATCACGTCCAGGGTGCCGTCGGCGAGGCCCGCGCGCACGGCGGCCACGTCGGCGTCGGTGCGGAGCGGCGGGTTCATCTTGGCGTCGGTGCGGTACCCCTCCACCGCCGCCTCGGTGAGGATGAGGTGGTGAGGGGACGCTTCCGCGGTCGCGCGCACCCCGCGCGCCTTCGCCTGCCGGATCGCTTCCACCCCCCACGCCGTGGAGACGTGCTGGAGGTGGATGCGGCCGCCCGTGAGTTCGGCCAGCAGCAGGTCGCGCACGATGTGGATGTCCTCCGAGGCGTTGGGCTTGCCCACCAGGCCGAGGCGGGCGGACACCAGCCCCTCGTTCATGCTGCCGTCGCGTGAGAGACCCAGGTCCTCGGGGTGGTCGGCGACCGGAATGCCGAACGGCAGGGCGTACTCGAGCGCGAGCCGCATCAGCCCTGAGTCCATGACCGGATGGCCGTCGTCGGTGATGCCGACCGCGCCCGCCGCCACCATCTCGCCGATCTCCGCCAGCCTCTTCCCTTCCTGGCGGACGGAGATGGCCCCCAGCGGGTAGACGCGCGCGCCTCCCGCCCGCCGCCCTTCCGCCACCACGAAGCCCACCGAGGCGGGATCGTCGATGGGCGGGCTGGTGTTGGGCATGGCGCACACGGAGGTGAAGCCCCCCGCGGCCGCGGCGCGCGCGCCGGTCGCGATGGTTTCCTTGTGCTCCCCGCCCGGCTCGCGCAGGTGCACATGCACGTCGATGAGTCCGGGCGCGACCACCAGCCCGCGCGCCTCCACGACCTCCGCGTCGGCAGGACCCTCCACCCCACC
>VXNP01000009.1 GCA_009840525.1 Gammaproteobacteria bacterium | reverse complement strand
TAGGGCGACAACCTTGTTCTTCTGGCGTAAGTTGGTCGTGAGGGTCAGATGTGTATTAGAGTCTGGGGCTGGGGGACGGCGCGGGCGGTCCGGTCACGGACGCGGGCGGCGCACCGGTGGTCTCGCGGCTGAATGAACGGCTGCTTCGAGGTGTCGCCCGCGCCGGCGGGGGCGGCTACCTGGACGCCTCCGACGACCGCGGCCTGGCCGAACTCGCCGCCCGCTTCCGCCGGGTACCCGAAGACGGTGAAGGAGGAGGCGGCCCCGGCGACCCGGTTACCTGGCTGACCCTGCTGGCCCTTCTGCTGGTGGCCGCCGACGGCCTGATGGACCGCCCGGGCAGCGCCCGCCTGCGACCTCTTGCGACCGGTCCCGGCAGGCCGCGCCGCCCGCGGCGACTCCCATGGACGGCCCCTCCGGAGCTCCGCTCATGACCACCCGCACCCGTCTGGTCGTCGTGGCCGTCCTGGCCACCGCCCTCACTGCGGTGGTCATCGCCGAACGCGCCAGCGAGGAGCGCGCGAACCGGCTGCACCGTCGCGGCGACTGGAGTTCGGCCGCCCGCATCTACCGCGCGCGGCTGCAGGAAGAAGTCCCGACCGTCCCGGGCGAAGTTGCCGCCCGGTCTTCCGCCACGCCGGAAGACGCGGCTCGCGACACCGGGCCGGCACCCGTCGTAACACCTCGCGCCCCTCACCTCCACTACAACCTGGGCACCACCCTCCTTGAACTGTCCGAAGCGCCGGATGCCCGCGCCCGCCTATCCCGCGGCGCGGCCGGCCCAGACGACCAACTGCGCTCCCTCGCCTGGTACAACCTGGGCGTCGCCAGCCTGCGCGCCGCCATCGCCGCGCCCGGGTCCGACTCCGCGTTGGTCCACGTCGTGGCCGCCATGGAGGAAAACCGAAACGCCCTGCGCCTGAGCCCCGGCCGGCAGGCGGCGGCGTGGAACCTCGCCTTCGCCCGCCGCATGCTCGACTCGCTCGACACCGGGGGCCGCCGGGGCGTCCAGGCGGGCGAAGCCTTCTCGGACGCCGAACTCACCGGAGACGACACCCGCGCCGAAGGCGAGTCCGGCGAGATCATGGCGCCTCCGGGCATGCTCGGCGAGGAGGAAACCATCGTCAACCCGGAAGGCGAGCAGCCGCTCTCCCTTGCCGAGGCGGCCGCGATCCTGAACGGCATCCGCCTCGACGGCGAACTCATCACCCGCAAGCTGCTCGGGCTCGCCAGCCGGTCGCTCTGGGGAACCCGTTCCCGAACGCTCGGCCGTCGCTGGTAGTTTCTCCCCCTAAGCCAGATCCGGATGCATCCGATGCCAGTCGGTCGCCGACTGGTAGGCGTGCGCCACGCTCAGAATCCTGTCGTCCGCGAACAGGTCGCCGATGATTGTCGTGCAGATCGGCTGTTCGTGATCGAAGTCGTCCTCGGTGTTGCCGTCGCCGAAATCGTAGGGCAACACCACGGCCGGATGCCCGGTCTGGTTCGTGAGCCGCGTCTCCCCGGATCCGGTCACGAACATGTCGAAGCCCTCCATCGCCTCCGCCATCTCCTTCATCAGGATGTGGCGCCGTCTCAGCGACTGAACGTAGTCGAGCGCCAGGATGTCGCGTCCGCGGTGGAACCGGGGCGGGCGTGCTTCCTCTCCCTCGGGGGGCTCGGGGACCTGCTCCAGCACGCCTCCGGGCGCGACATGGAAGTCGAAGGCGGCCGACGACTCGACGCCGAGCGAGTTGGAACCGCCCTCGGGCAGTTCAGCCATGGGCTGCGGGTCGGCTCCGAGTTCCGCAAGCTTTGCCACGAAGGCCTCGGGGGCATCCTCGGTAAAGCCGATGCGCATTTGGGACAAGTCCGCGTCGCGCTCGAAGCGGAAGGGGGCGGTCAGCGTCGCGGGATCCTTGGGGTCCGCTCCGTGGATGGCGTTGAACACGAGCGCGCAGTCCTCGACGCTCCGGCACATGGGCCCCGGCTTGTCCATGGTCCATGAGAGCACCATGCCGCCGTGCCGCGAGATGCGCCCGAAGGTCGGCCGCAGGCCGCTCAGGCCGTTGCGCCTCGACGGGCTCACGATCGAGCCCTGGGTTTCGGTGCCGATGGAGAAGCCGACCAGCCCCGCCGCCGTGGCCGAGCCCGGGCCAGCCGACGACCCGCTCGATCCCTGCTCGGGATTCCAGGGGTTCTTCGTCTCGCCCCGGTACCAGTTGTCGCCCGACGCGAACTGGCCGGTCGCCAGCTTGGCGATCAGGACGGCGCCCGCCTCGCGCAGACGCACTACGAGCTCGGAGTCCTCGTCGATCACCTGATCCTGGAAATCGTCGGATCCCCATGTCGTGCGGGTACCGCGCACGGCGAAGAGATCCTTCACGCCCCAGGGCACACCGTGCAGCGGTCCCCGCCAGCGCCCTGCGCGCAGATCGGCGTCCGCGCGCTTCGCCTCCTCACGGGCGCGGTCCTCCAGGATGCTCACCGCGCACAGTAGCGTCGGGTCGTGGCGCTTCATCCGGTCCAGATAGATCTCGGTTAGCTCCTCGGATGTGATCTTGCGCTCGCGAATGAGTGCGCCCAGCCGGTGCGCCGGCAGAAAAGCGATCTCCTGGGGATCCGTCGGAGCCGGTCCAGGCCAGGGCCCGATCTCGATCTCGTGACGTTCGAACGGGGACCCTCCGGTGTCCCTCCACAGCTTCTCCAGCAGCGATCCCGTGCCTCCGGGCCACGCCTGGAACTGGGTTGCCGGCGGTTCGCCGTTCCCGAGCGGCACCAGCTCCTGTTCCTGGGCCTCCTGAAGCGTACGCATCCCGGCTACGGGAGACCGACGCTCCGCGCCGAGCACGATCTCCGGGCGCAAGCCCCCGGCGGCGACCCCGGCGGCAGCCATCCCAAGAAAACGCCTCCGCTCGATCCCGCCTTTTCGATCCTCTGACATCTCGATTTTCCCCCTCGCAGGGCCCAAAGACGGCGCCCGAACCTGGTGCTTCGCGCGCCTCAACCTCGAACAGGGCAACATACGGTGCCCCATGCGGTGTGCGACACTCGCCTGGCCCGTGCGGTCCCGGACTCGCATCGCCGCGCCCATCGCCGGTATCGGGCGCGCGCCCACCACAGTCCCGAATCATCATCGTCCAGCCCGCCGCTTGCGCCGAATCGCCCCCTTGCTTCTTCGCTCCTTGCGAATGAGAATGATTCTCATACCGAGCCCGCTTCCAACACGAGGACATCCGTGCCGTCAGTCCACGCCCCTATCCAGCCGGTCGAGCCGGAGCAGATGTCCGCATCCGATGAGGCGGTTCCCGCGGACCGGCTCGACGTCGGCGAGTGTGGGCTGATCTGCCACATCGACGGGGATCATGAAGACATCGAGCGCCTCAAGACCATGGGCGTGTGCCTGGGCCGCCGGCTCCACATGGTGAAGTCGGGCGATCCGATGATCGTGAGCGTCATGGGAACGCGCCTCGGGATCGCCGCGCGGCTCTCGCGCCATGTCTTCCTGCGACTCGACGACGGCCGTCCGTGCCACGAGCGGCATCGGGACGCGTGATCCCAGGCGACCCGTGAGTCCCGTCTCCCTTCCCATCCTTCCCGCCCGTGCCGCGGTTCCGGTCACGGTGGCGCTGGCCGGCAATCCCAACGCGGGCAAGACCACGCTCTTCAACCAGCTCACCGGGATGCGCGGCAAGACCGCCAACTTCGCCGGCACCACCACCTCCGTGCGGCTGGGCAGCTTCGAGTTGGATGGGAAACCGATCCAGCTTCTCGACCTGCCCGGCCTCTACGCGATGTCCGAGCACAAGACCGAGGAGCGGACGGCCCGGGACGCCCTCCTGGGGAAGCTCTCCGGACGACCCAGGCCCCAGGCGGCCATCGTCGTGGTCGACGCCACCAACCTCGCCCGCAATCTCTATCTCGCGGGGCAGGTGCGGGAGCTGGGCGTGCCCATGGTCATCGCGCTCAACATGATCGACCTGGCCGAGGCGGACGGGCTGGAGATCGACACCGATTCGCTGGCGGTCGAACTCGGCTCGCCCGTCGTTGCGGTCAACTCGCGCTCGGGGCACGGCTTCGATCTGCTCAAGCGGGAGCTTGCCTACGTGCTGGATTCGGGGCCGGATGCGATGCCGGCGCTCCCGGAAGGCATCGCGGCGTGCGGCACCTGCACGACCTGTCCGCACGAGGCGCGCTACGACTGGGCGGAGGAGGTGGGCGCGCGGGCCGTGCGGGCGGCGAAGGGCACCCGCCTGATGTCGCTACGCCTCACCGAAGCCATCGACCGCTGGCTGACCCATCCGATCCACGGCGTGGCCGGGTTCATGCTCATCATGGCGGCGGTCTTCATCTCGATCTTCACGGTGGCGCAGTATCCGATGGCGTGGATCGAGGCCGGGTTCGGCTTCGCCGGGGACGTGTTCGGTGCCATTCTGCCGCCGGGAGATCTGAACAGCTTCGTCGTGAACGGGCTGATCGGCGGGATTGGGGGGGTGCTCGTGTTCCTGCCGCAGATCTGCTTTCTGTTCTTCCTGATCACGCTTCTGGAGGACAGTGGATACCTGGCCCGGGCGGCATTCGTCGCCGACCGGCCCATGAGCCGGGTCGGGCTGCCGGGCCGCGCGTTCGTGCCCATGCTGTCCGCGCACGCGTGCGCGATCCCGGCGATCATGTCCACGCGAGTGATCGAGAACTGGCGCGACCGGCTGGTGTCGATCCTGGTGATCCCGCTTCTCACCTGCACCGCGCGCCTGCCGGTCTATGTGATGATCACGGCGCTGCTCTTCGCGGATCGCCCAGTGGTCGGGGGCCTGGTGTTCACGGGCGCCTACCTGCTGGGCATGACCGCGGCCATCGGGATGGCCTTCGTGTTCAAGAGCACCATTCTCCCCGGCGCCTCCAGCCCGCTGGTGATCGAGTTGCCCCGCTACCGGCTGCCGTCCCTGCGCAACGCCCTTCTGACCGCATATGATCGCGGTCGAGCGTTCGTCACGCGCGCCGGCACCGTCATCCTCGGGATTTCGGTCGTGCTGTGGGTGCTCGCGACCTACCCGAAGCTGGACGAGCCGGAGTGGAGCACGGTCGTTCCGGCCGAAACGATCGCCCAGGTGGCGGATCTGCGGGCTGGCGCTGCCATCGCGGATGACGAGGTGGAAGCCGAGGCCCTGGAGGCGCAGGCGGGCGCGCTGCTTTCGGCCTACGAGCTCGAGTACTCGGTTGCCGGGCGCGTGGGCAAGGCGGTGGAGCCTGTGTTCGCGCCCCTCGGCTTCGACTGGAAGATTAACGTGGGGGTGATCTCGTCGTTCGCCGCCCGCGAGGTGATCGTCGCCACGCTGGCCATCGTCTACGGGATCGGCGAGGACGCCGCGGAGGACGAGCAGACCCTGAGCGCGACCCTGCGCGCCCAGCGCCACGCCGACGGCAGCCCGGTGTTCACCACCGCGACCGCGCTGGCCCTGCTGGTCTTCTTCGTTCTGGCGATGCAGTGCCTCCCGACCAACGTCGTGACCCGGCGCGAGACCGGAAGCTGGAAGTGGCCCGCGCTCCAGTTCGGCTATATGACGGTGCTCGCGTGGACGGCGGCCTTCGTGGTGTACCAGGTGGTGTCGGTGCTGGCGTAGGCCGCAAGTCGGCGGCCTGAGGCAATCCCTCTCTTCACGCTCCCGCCCACACTACCAGCCCCCACACCAC
>VXNP01000033.1 GCA_009840525.1 Gammaproteobacteria bacterium | reverse complement strand
GCGCGTCCAGGCCCGAGGGTTGGGGGTTGAAGGCCTCGACCTGGTCGGCGCGTGCGGTCATGCGCGACGAAGCCAGCGGGTCCACGCCGGCGGCGCCCGCGGCGGGCCGGGGCGCGCGCGCCGCCACCCGCTCGAGCGGATGAGCCAGGGCGCGCGCCAGCACGTACGAGAGACCGAGCGCCAGGACGATCGCCACCGCGCCCGCGCCGGCGATTGCCCCCTGCGTCTGAATCACGGTGGCGTCGATGGCCTCAAGCGACGCCGCCAGACGCAGGACGACCGGCTCGCCCTCGAACGTGAGCTCGGTCGCTGCGTACAGGAGGGCTACTCCCACCGTCGCGCTCCGGCGCTCGGCGAACGTGGTCGAACCCGCGAGGGCCCCCTGCACCTCCGGGCGGTCGCCGTGGTTCTCCATCGCGCGGTAGTCCGAATCGGAGTCGGCGAGAACGGTCCCGCCGGGCGCAATCACCGTAACCCGGTAGTCGACCCGCTCCCGCATGCGCTCCGCCAGCTCTTGCAGATTGGAGAAGCCCCCATCGCTTCCCTCCAGCAGCAGCTGCGCCAGCGCCAGATCCCCGGCCAGGTCGCTCTGATAGGATTCCACCAGTTGCCGCCGCAGGCCGGTCCCGACGATGACCACCATGGCGGCGACCAGGATGCCCACCACCGCTACGAAGCCCAGGAACAGACCGTGGTGCGCGCGCAGCCTCATGGCGTACCCGGGCTATCCCTCCGCGTCGGGAAGCCGGAACTGATAGCCGAAGCCGCGCACGGTCTCGACCCAGTCGCCCACCTCCTCGAGCTTGGTGCGCAGCCGGCGGATGTGCATGTCCACCGTGCGCGTGTGGATATAGCCGGACACTCCGGGCCCCACCTGCCAGGCGGACTCGAGCAGTTGCCGGCGGCTCTGGGTCCGCCCGCGGCGCTCGACCAGCACCCGAAGCAGCCGGAACTCCGTGGGCGTCAGGTTCAGCTCGCGGCCTTTGAGGGTCACCTGGTGGCCGGTCAGGTCGATGGCGAGCGGTCCCGCGCGCAGAATCTGTCCCGCGCCGCTGGTGTGGGTGGACCGGGCGCGCCGCAGGATGGAGCGCACCCGCAGAATCAGCTCGCGCGGGCTGAAGGGTTTGGTGAGGTAGTCGTCCGCCCCCATCTCCAGCCCCTCGATGCGGTCCTCCTGCTCGCGCTTGGCGGTGAGCATGAGCACGGGCAGGTGGCGGGTCGCGGCCCTGCGGCGAATGGTGCGCAGGACCTCGTCGCCCGACTCCCCCGGAAGCAGGCGGTCGAGGACGACGATGTCCGGCATCTCGCGGTCGATGGAAGAGAGCGCCGAGGTCCCCCTCGACACCGTTTCCACCCGCAGCCCGTCGCGCGTCAACTGGTACGCGACCAGCGCCGCGATATCGGCTTCATCCTCGACCACGAGCACCCGCGGCGGGGGATCGGCAGCATCGCGGGATTCGACCTCCGGCTGATTCGTCACCGCGTCAAGTCGTTCCACACTTCATCGTACTACAGGCGCGCGCGCCCCGGAAGCTCGTCGCAGTAGCGACGCTAGTCCTCCACCATGTAGGCCAGGCACCAGGCGCCCAGCCCGACGTGGGTGGCGAAGATCGGTGCCGCCGGCCCGGTGAGGATGTCGACGTCGCCGTAGCGCGCGCGGAGGGCGGCCGACACCTGCTCGATGATCTCCGGATACCCGACGTGCACCACGCCGAAGCGCAGCTTCTTCGTGCCGGCCGGGATGCGGTCTTCCAGCAGCCCCATCACCGCCGGAAGAACCTTCCGCCGGCCGATCACCTTGCCGACCGGACCGACCTTCCCCTCATCGGTCAGCGACAGGATGGGCTTCACGCCCAGCATGCCCCCGACCCACGCCTGCCCCTTGCCCACGCGGCCGGAATGCAGCAGGCGGTCGAAGGTGTCCACGGTGGCGAAGATGCCCGACTGGTCGCGCACCCGGGCGAGTTCGGCCAGGATCTCCCCGGCGGACATCCCGCTCTCCGCGAGCTCGGCCGCCTTCAGCACCATCAGCCCCTCGAGTACCGACACGCCGCGCGAATCGAAGAGATGCACCGGCACCCTGTCGAACGTGCGCGCCGCGGCCTCGGCCGAGCCGAAGGTGCCGGACACGCCGCTGCCCAGCAGCACGCCCAGGATGCGGTCGCCGTCCTCGGCGGCACGGGTGAAGCCGTCCACGAAGGCCTGAGGCGGTGGCTGGGAGGTGGTGGGGAGTTCGCCGCCGGCGTCGCGCATCTTCTCGTGGAAGTCGTCGGCGGTGATGTCGATGCCGTCGCGCAGCGGCCGGCCCCCGTCCACCAGGATGGCCGGGACCACGTGGATGCCGTGCGCCCGGATGATTTCCTCGGGAAGGTCGTTGCCGCTGTCGGTCACGATCGTGAACGGCCGCCGCACCAGGCTCCGGTGGCCTCCGCCGCCGTGACGCGCCGCCGCGTGCTGCGCGCGCATGTCCTCGGCCTTCTTCGTGGCCAGCCGCCCCAGGGTGCGGAGATAGGAGAAGACGCCTTCGGGGCCGTCGGTGTGGATGTGCACCTTGAGCAGGGTGTCCGAGCTGACCACGATGATCGAGTCACCGTGGCGGCGCAGTTCCTCGCGCACCACCGCCGACGCCGGCAGCCTCTCGCCCCGCACCAGCGCCTCCGTGCAGTAGCGGTACTGCTCCTCGTCCGCCGGGTACTCCATCTCCGCGACCGCAGACGGGACGTCCGAGTAGTCCGTATCGTCCCCGGCCACGATGGGGTCGCCATTGATGAGCAGGAGCACGCCCTCCAGCATGTGCACGAAGCCGCGCCCACCGGCATCCACCACCCCGGCCTCCTTCAGCACCGGGAGCAGCGAAGGGGTGCGCTCGAGCGACTCTCTGGCCGCGTCCACCAATCCCTCGACGTAGGGAACGAAGTCGGTGGCGACCGCCTCGCGCGCGGCGTTCGCGGTGTCGCGGATAACGGTCAGAATGGTGCCCTCGACCGGATCGTCGAGCGCATCGTACAGGTTGTCGATGCCCCCGGCCAACGCGCCCGCAAACCCGCGCGGGCCCACGCGCCGGCGCCCTTTCAGTTGGGCCGCGAAGCCCAGCAGGAAGTGCGACAGCATCATCCCGCTGTTGCCGCGGGCTCCGAGCAGCGCCGCTTCGGCCGCCCGGTCCGCGACGGTGGAGACATCGCGGTCCCGGTTGCGGCGCAGGCGGTCCGCGATGGCCTCGACCGTGAGCGCAAGGTTGGTGCCGGTATCGCCGTCGGGCACCGGGAATACGTTGATGCGGTTGAGCTCCTGGCGCTGCTGCCGGGTGTACTCGCAGGCCGCCACCAGCGAACGGCGCAGGCGCGGACCATCCAGGTAGGCGATGTGCGCGGTCAACGGCGTCTCTCAGGCTGGCCTGCCGGGGGAAGCCCCGCCTGGCAGGCGTCAGTAGCGCCCGCGCGCGCGCTCCTTGCTTGGCAGGATCTCCAGGCAGGTGGTCCACCACCCGGTGCGAATGGTCGTGATGAACTCGTCACAGATGCCTTCTCCCGCCATCTCGCGGGCCAGCGCCTCGTGATCGTAGCGGACCGGAACGAAGTCGACGCCCAGCCGGCCCCCCTCGGCGGATAGCATAGCATACCAGACGCAGGTTCGCCCGTCGTTCGCCGGTCGCCCCAGCGCCCCCGCGTTGACGTACCAGCCCCGGGGCGCGAACCGCCGGGCCCAGTGGATGCCCGTGTGTCCGCCGAGAATCACGTCGCAGCCCGCATCCGCGGCGAGCTTCGTCAGAAAATGCGAGGGCGTGGTGGTTTCCCACAGGAACTCGTTGACCTGGCGCGGGCTGCCGTGACAGGCGAGCACCCGCAGCGTGCCAAGGCGAAAGCGGATGGCGGGGGGGAGCGCGGCCAGCCAGCGGCGATGCGCGCCGGACGTGTTGGAGAACGCGTAGTCGTACGCCAGCCTGGCGTAGTGGTTGTCGCGCGGGTCGGTGTAGCCGCACCGGCAGTCGTCCAGCCCGCGCCCGATGGAGTCGTCGTAGTTGCCCTGTACCACCCGCACCCCCTCGCCCCGGAGGATTGGGAACACCTTGTCCGGATTGGGCCCGAATCCCCCCAGATCACCCAGGCAGAAAAGCGCGTCCGCGCCGCGTCTGCGGGCATCCTCGACCGCGGCCGCCAGCGCCAGGTGGTTCGAGTAGATGCCACCGAACACGGCCACGCGATCGAACTGGTCCTCCGATCCAGCCACCCGCTAGAACTCGCTGCTTGCCGAGGTGTTGGCGCAGATGGACCCGTGCAGATAGCAGGTGTAGCAGGCCTGCTCGGACAGCGAGGCGGGCCGCGCCACCGCTTCGCCGAGGGTGTCGCCCAGGCGCGCATCCGGATAGTCGAGCAGAATGGGGCAGACGTGGACCCCGGCGGCCGTGACCAAGCGCGCGCGCGTGCACAGAAGCTGATCGAGATCGAAGCCGTGCAGCATCTCGTGGGTAACCCGCATCGACGGAGCATATCCCTGCGTGCGGCGGGCCTCCTCGCCGATGAGCAGCGGCGGGATGATCTTCAGCCGGGCGCGGTCGTAGCCCACATCCGCCAGAAGCTCGCGAAAGCCTCCCAGGATGCGTCCGGTCTCGGCGTCGGGCCAGCTCTGCATCGCGGTGATGATGGGCAGGAACTCCGCATCGACCAGACGTCCCACGCCCTCCATGCAGCGCGCGAAGGTCCCCTCCCCGCGGATGGCGTCGTTCATCTCCGGGGTGACCCCGTCCAGGCTCACCCGCAGTTCCAGGGAATACGGCGATCCGGCCGCCAGCCGGGCCAGTTCGCGCACCGTCCGCTCGGGCAGGAGGGTCGCGTTGGTCAGGACCGTGGCCGGCCCCAGCTCCAGCGCATCCTCGAGGATGCCGCACATCTCGTGATTCATGAAGGGCTCGCCGCCGGTGAAGTAGTACTCCTTCACTCCCAGCGGAACGGATTCGGCGAGGGCTGCGGCGACCTGGCCGCGGGTCATGAACCAGAACGAATGGTTGTCCGGGCTGCACGAGATGAAGCAGTGGCGGCAGCGCAGGTTGCACACCGTGCCGCTCACCTGGAACCAGAGCTGGTCCAGGGCCCGCAGGGGCACCTGCGGAGGCGACTCGGCGCCGCGCGGCAGAGCCGCAACCCGGCCTCCGCCAAGGCCGTTGGCGGCGGTGGACGCGCTGGGAAGGATGTTGAGGTCTTTCATCAGATGATCCGCGGCTCCTCGGACCGCCCTGTCCGTGCACTGAACCTAGCGCATGCGGCGGAGACATGCGCCAACCGGGAACTTCCCCGGCAACAAACGGGCCCGCAGTTGTTCCCGGAGGAGAATTGGCCCACGGTTTATCCTTGCGTCGCGTGAATCGGCGCATGCTTCCGCCAGGAGTCAGGACCGAGAGCAACGCGAATGCCGGCACACTTGAGCAGGTCCGATACCGTGGCCGTCATGGTGCTCACGGCGGTCGTCGTCGCGTACCTGGCCGGCTGCAGTGCGGATGACGCGCCGTTTGCGCCGCCGTCGACCGGACCCGCGAGCATCGTCCTCTCTCCCTCCGCAGTCACGCTGCCGGCCATCGGGGACACGATCCTGCTGCGGGCGGCGGCCACGGACGCGGACGGTGGCAGGGTCGCGGGCGTCTCCTTCACATGGGAATCGAGCGACCTCTCGGTGGCAACCGTGGACTCGGCGGGTGTCGTGCAGGCGGCCGGAAAGGGACACGCGATGATCACCGCGGCGGCGGGTTCGATCTCAGGGACCGCGCTGGCGACCGTCCCCGGACCCGCCCCCTTCGACGC
>VXNP01000145.1 GCA_009840525.1 Gammaproteobacteria bacterium | reverse complement strand
GTCCCCGCCACCCCCCTCCGCCCCGGCGACGCGGTGCGGCTTGCGAACGGGGGCGCGACCGCCACGGTGGTGGAGATCCGCCCCGGGCGCGCGCTGGTGGAAGCCCGGGGCGGGCTCAGGCTGGAGGTGCCTCTCGACGGACTCGTGCCCGCCCCGGGCCCGGGCCGCGAGGAGAGGCGGCCGGCGGGCCGCTCGTTCTTTCCCTCCGACCCGCCCCCTCTCGACTCCGACCTGCGCGGATTGCGGGTCGACGAGGCGGCTGCCCGCCTGCAGAACATCCTCGACCGGGCGGTCGTGGCGGACGTGCCCGAGCTGCGTCTCATCCACGGGAAGGGCACGGGCGCCCTGCGCGCCATGGTCGCCGAGCTGCTGGAGGAAGATCCCCGGGTGCGGGAGTACCGTGCCGGCGGCGTAAGCGAGGGGGGCACGGGCGTAACCGTGGTGACGCTCGCGTGATCCCCGACGACCAGGTCGAGGAGGTGCGGGCCCGCTCCGACATCGTCGCCGTGATCGGGGAACACATCCCGCTCAAGAGGGCCGGCAAGGACTACCGCGCCCTCTGTCCCTTCCACGAGGAAAAGACGCCCAGCTTCTACGTGGTCCCCTCCAAGGGCTTCTACAAGTGCTTCGGCTGCGGGGAGTCGGGCGACGTCTTTTCGTTCGTCATGAAGCGGATGGGGCTCGACTTCACCGAGGCGGTCAAGTATGCGGGCCGCAAGGCGGGGGTCGAGGTGCGCGAAGTGAAGGCGCGCCCGGAATACCAGGATCCCAACCGGCCCCTGTACGAGGCCAACGCCTTCGCGCGCGAGTACTACCGCGAGCAGCTCGCCGATGCGGAAATCGGCCGGCTCGCCCGCGGCTATCTGAAGGAGCGGGGCATCGACGCGGATACCGCGGAGGGTTTCGGCATCGGCTTCGCTCCGGACGAATGGCGCGGCCTGCGCACTGCCGCCGCCCGCCACGGCATCGACGACGCCATCCTCCTGGACGCGGGTCTGGTGACCACCAGCGAGCGGTCCGAGGAGCCCTACGATCGATTCCGGAGCCGCATCATCTTCCCCATCGAGGGCTTGACGGGGAAGGTCATCGCCTTCGGGGGCAGGCTGTTCGGCCCCGGGAAGGGAGCCAAGTACCTGAATTCCCCGGAGACCCCGGTCTATCACAAGAGTGAGGAACTGTACGGGCTGGGTCGGGCGCGGCACGAGATCCGCAAGGAGGGGGCGGTGCTGCTGGTGGAGGGCTACACCGACGTCGTCTCCCTGGTGGCGCACGAAATCCCCAACGTCGTCGCCTCGCTGGGGACCGCTCTGACCTCGGTGCAGGCCCGTCTGCTGGCCCGCTTCGCGTCGAAGGCGTTCCTCCTCTACGACAGCGACATGGCAGGCTTGAGGGCCACCTTCCGCGCCGCCGATGTCCTTCTGGGCGCGGGGATCCACCCCTCCGTGGTGACGCTGCCCAGGGGCGAGGATCCGGATTCGGTGGCGCGCCGCGAGGGACGGGCGGCGCTGATGGGGTATGTCGAGGATGCGGTCGACGTGCTCGACCGGAAGCTGCAGATTCTAACCAGGCGCGACCGCCTGTCCTCCAGCAACGATATCCGGGACGCCGTGGACCGCTTGCTTCCCACCCTGCGGGCGACCAGCGACCCCACCTTGCGTGACATCTACATCACCCAAGTCGAGAAAAAAACGGGTGTGCCCCGGGCAACACTGGAGCAGGAGGTATCCCGAGTGCGTGCGGTGCATGCGTCGTCGTCTCCACGCGCAGTAGACGCGCGGTCGACGGTTGGAAAGACGCCTAAGCGAGGCGTCGGCCCGCCGCACCAACTCCTGAACGCGGTCCTTCAAGACCGGCAACTCATCGATACGGCCAGCGAGCTGATTGGCCCGGAGCACTTTGTCGACATGGCTTACCGCGCCATATTCTTGGCGCTCTTGGAGAACCCCGAGTTGAAGAGCGCACCGGAGCATATGGCGCCCGATGCCGTTAATCGTCTGGAGAAGTTGCTCGCGAGCCCAGAGCCCGTGGAGGATGGTGCTCGCGTGGTTCGAGACGCGGCCACCAGAATGCAGAGCGATGCCTTGCAGCGACGCGAGGATGAGCTGAGGCGCGGGATAAGGGAAGCGCCAGATCAGGAGGACAAGCGAAAGCAGTTAGCCGAGCTGGATCAGCGAGTGAAGAAGAGGCGCGAAATCGATCCATCCCACTGGACCCCGGCTGTTCGGCATCGCCCGGGTCCAGGCGACGGAACCGCATCCAATCAGGAGAGACCATAGCCGTGCCGACCTACGCATCGCTGCAGGAGCTACAGAAGATCGACGCTGATATCGACCGTGCTACCTCCCGCATCGAGGGATTCGTCCCGTTGTTGGAGGAACTGGACTCGCGGGGGCGCGAACTGGAGGCCGGGATCGAACGCGCCCGCACCCGGCTGATGGAACTGCGCGTCGCGGAGCGCCGACTCGAACGGACGGCCGAGGAGAAGCGGAACCGGCTGAGGATGCTGCGGGATCGGCTTCTGCAGGTGCACAACCTCCGTCAGGAGGCGGCCGTGCGCGCGGAAATGGATCTTCTGAACCGCTCCGTGGACGCGGACGAGCAGGAGGCCCTGACCTACCTGGACCAGATGCGCAAGCGGGAAGAGGAGGTCGAACAACTCGATCGGGAGCTGGCGCACGAGCACGAAAAGGCCGGTCCCCGAAGGCGGGAGATCGAGCTGGAGCGCGAAGACGCGGAGCGTTCGCTTGCTTCGCTGCAGGTGCAAAGGGAAGCCTGCGCCGCCGGACTCGATCGCCGGGAGCGGGAGGTATACGAGGGCCTGCGCTCAACCCGGAAGGGAGCCATCGTGATGGCCATAACAGCCGACGGGGCGTGTGGACGGTGTTTTTCCATGGTCCCGCTTCAGGTGCAGGCGGAGGTCAGGGGCGGCAGCACCCTTCGGCGGTGCGAGGCGTGCGGGATCATCTTCGCCCCTCCCGACGGCGAGTAGCCGCGCCCGGGATGCTCCCGCCAGCTCCCGCGCCCCGCTGGAGCGTCGCCCCCGCGCCCCCCGCGCGCCAGGTCGCGGAACTGCGCAGGCAGCTCAACCTTCCCCGGGTGATGTGCGTGGTGTTGGCCGTGCGCGGATTCGGGCAACCCGCCGCGGCCCGCTCCTACCTGCGCCCGTCGCTGGAGGGATTGCCCGATCCGGCGTCGCTGGCCGATGCCGTGCCCGCGTGCGAGCGCATGCTGAGGGCGGTCGGGCGCGGCGAGACCATCCTGGTGCACGGCGACTACGACGTCGACGGCATCGCGGCCGCCGCGCTCCTGACGCGCTGTCTGCGCGCGCTCGGGGGACGGGTGGTCCCTTTCGTGCCCCATCGCCTTCGCGATGGCTACGACTTCGGCGTTGCGGGCCTCGCGGCCGCGCGCGCCGCCGGAGCCACCCTCCTGGTGACCGCCGATTCGGGCACGCGCGCCCACGGCGCGGTGGAAGAGGCCCGGCGGGCTTCCGTGGACGTGATCATCACCGATCACCACACCCCCGACCGGACCCTGCCGCGCTCGTTCGCGCTGGTGAACCCGCGCAGGGAGGACTGCAGCTACCCCAACCAGGACCTTTCGGGGACCGGCGTGGTGTTCGAGCTCGCGCGCCTGCTGGGCCGCATGACCGAGTCGGAGGCTATCGGGCCGCTGCCGCACGTGGAGCTGGTCGCGCTCGCCACCATCGCGGATCTGGTGACCCTCCAGCACCACAACCGCGTCCTGGTGCGTCACGGCCTGAACGCTTTGCAGGATTCCGACAACGCCGGGCTGCGCGCCCTCATGCGGGTGGCGCGGGTGCGCGGCCCGGTCAACCCCGGGCACGTCGGCTTCACCCTGGCACCCCGCATCAACGCGGCGGGACGGGTGGGGGAATCGCGGCGGGCGCTCGACCTCCTGCTCACGGAAGACAAGGGAGAGGCGGCACGTCTCGCGGGCGCGCTGGAGTCGTACAACGCCGAGCGCAAGCAGACCGAGGCGCGCGTCCTCAAGGAAGCGCTGGCGCGCCTGGCCCCGTCCTACGATCCGGCGCGCGACTACGGGCTGGTGCTGGCGTCGCGCGACTGGCACCCGGGAGTGATCGGCATCGTGGCCTCCCGGCTCGTGGACCGCCTCCACCGGCCGACCATCCTCGTCTCGGTGGACGGCGACTCGGCGCGCGGAAGCGCCCGCTCCATTCCCGGCTTCGACATCCTCGCCGCCATCACGAAGGGCCGGCGCCATCTGGACCGCTTCGGCGGCCACCGGCAGGCAGCGGGGATGAGCCTCGCGCCCGAGCGCATCGATGACTTCCGGGCGTCGTTCAACAAGGCCGCCGAACAGGAGCTCGCCGATCGCGATCTGCGCCCGCATCTGGTCGCCGACGCGGAGATCCGCCTCGAGGAGGTCACGGACCCGCTGGTGCGCTACCTGCGGCACATGGGTCCGCACGGCATCGGCAATCCGCGCCCCCTGTTCCTGGCGCGCGGGATCAGGTTGGACGGGCCCGTGAAGACGGTGAAGGGCGCGCACCTCAGGATGCGCCTGCGCGATCGCACGGGGACGCTGAACGCGATCGGATTCGGGATGGCGGGTCGGGTCGAGCCCGGGACGCTGGTCCCGGGACCGGTTGACGCGGTGTTTCGCCTCAAGCTCGACAACTACCGCGGGGTCCCGCTCATCCAGGCCGAACTCAAGGGCATCGGTCCGGCCTCGTCTCAGCCCGCCACTCCGGCGCGAACGCCGGTCGAGTCACCGGCGTGAGGATCATCGCCGGACGCTGGCGCGGCCACCGGTTGAAGCCGCTGCGCGGCCAGGGCGTGCGCCCGACCTCCGACCGGGTGCGCGAGGCCTGGATGGGGGCCCTCGGCGCCGACCTGGAAGGGGCTGTAGTAGTGGATCTGTTCGCGGGCTCCGGCGCGCTCGGGCTCGAGGCGCTGAGCCGGGGCGCGAGCCACGTGACCTTCGTGGATCTCTCGCGGCGCGCGCTCCGGGTTCTGCGGGCCAACATCGAGCTGCTGGGCGTCGGGACCCTCACCCGCGTGGTGCGCGCCGACGCCCTCGGGTACACGAAGCGCATGCACCGGGAAGAGGTCGATCTGGCGCTGGCCGATCCCCCCTACGGACGCGGACTGGCGGGGCGCCTCCTCGATCTCTACGGTGAGCGTCCGTTTGCGGGCGCCCTGTGGGTGGAGCATCGTTCCCGGGAAGAGCTGCCCGGTTGTCCCGGGCTTTGGCTGCGCCAAAGAGTGTACGGAGACACCACGCTGACCATCGCGGAGGCTGACGCATGAGCGGTGCCGGGAACCTGGTCGCCATCTATCCGGGGTCGTTCGATCCCGTCACGCTCGGTCACGAGGACATCGTCCAGCGCACGCTGTGCGTCGCCGACCGGGTCGTGGTCGCGGTGGCGCACAGCTCGACCCAGTCCAAGCGCCAGCTGTTCAGCGTTGAAGAACGGGTGCAGCTCCTGCAGGAAGTGTTTCAGGATGAGGCGCGCGTGGAATGCACTTCCTTCGAGGGCCTGCTGGTGGACTTTGCCCGCGCCCGCGGGGCACGCTTCATGATTCGCGGCCTTCGGGCGGTGTCGGACTTCGAGTACGAATTCCAGATGGCCCAGATGAATCGCCAGCTGTGGCCCGGCGCGGAGACCCTCTTCCTCATGCCGGACGTGTCGTACGCGTTCCTTTCCTCTTCTCTGGTTCGCGAAGTCGCTGTCCTGGGCGGGGATATCTCCAGGTTCGTCTCGCCGCTCGTGGCCCGCGGGATCCGCCGGAAACTCGAGAACCACCGGAGGGCGGAGGAGTGACGGCGCCGGCCCCCCGTGCGGAGCTCCTT
>VXNP01000150.1 GCA_009840525.1 Gammaproteobacteria bacterium | reverse complement strand
ACTTTAGACGATTCCCTGCCGTGATTCAGGCCTCAGGCGATCCGCCGGACGGACGAAGCCAGATGCCGGAGCAGCCGCAGCGAGATTTCCGTTTCCGCCGGTTCGGCCCGGGCCTCGTCCCCGAGCCACTCCAGCCGATCCTGGAGGTTGAGTTCTTCCTGTCCCGCAGCGGCCGCCTTGAATTGCAGCACGGCGTGCCCGGCCTCCCAGTACGCCGTGACCAGGAGGGCGCGCTGTCCGTGCGCCGGCTCGTCTCCCGGCGACCCGCCTGCGCCGTGGGGCTCGAGGAGCATCAGCAGGGTTTCCTCGCACGCGGCTTCCATGCGCTCCACCGACGCCTCCAGGCCGGTGCGGCGGGCGAACCTGCGAATGAAATCGCCGATCCCGGGCAGTTCGGCCACGTCGAGCCGCCCGCTGAAGCGCGCCACGCGCGGCATCGTCAGGACCGCAAGCAGGATGGCGATCGTGCCGCCCGCCGTCATTCCGTTGTTGAAGAGACCGCCCGCGAAGTTCGTGAAGAAGTCCGGAAAGACCACGTCGAACTCGACCGCGATGCCGACCCAGACCGCGAGTCCGGCGATGAGGCCGTTTCGCGGATTGCTGCCGGTGCCGGAGACCACCTCGCGCATGCCGACCACGAAGAACGTGGCCATGATGACGGCCATCGCCGAGGCCACGACGGCGTCCGGCATGGCGACGATCACCGCGACCAGCTTGGGCAGGCAGGCCAGGGCGATCAGCGCGAGCCCGGCGATGACGCCCAGGCTGCGGGCCGCCACTCCGGTGGTCTCGATCGTAGCGATGGGCGTGGGATGCAGGGTGTTGGGGATCCCGCCGGTCAGGCCGGCCAGAATGTTGCCGCCGCCCTCGGCCGCCACCGCACCCTGTACGGAGCGAAAGTCCACGGCGCGCGCGCGGTGCCACGATACGCGCTGGGTGGCGACCGCGACCCCCACCGACTTGGTTGCTCCGACGAGGGCGATGAACAGGAAGGCCGGAAGAAGCGCCCAGAAGGCGGGGCTGAAACTCAGGTCCAGCCCGGGGGGACGGCCCGCCGGCAACCCGATCCAGGCTGCGTCGGCCACGAGCCCGACCTCGTAGATCCCGAAGAACCCGCCCACGACGGATCCGGCCGCGAGCCCGGCGGCGGGAGCCCAGAGACGAAGCCTGCCCGTGCCCTTCAGGTGGATCCCGGCGGCTGTCGCCACCGTCGCGCAGGCGCACAGCGGACCGGCCACGGCCGGGGCACCGGCCGGCAGGTCGTTCAGCATGCGGAAAAGGACGGGCATGACCGTGACCGGCAGAAGCATGATCACCGTGCCCGTGACCACGGGGGTGAGGATGCGGTGCAGCAGGGCAAGGCGCTCGGAGAACGCCGCCTGCACCAGTCCCGACACCACCACCAGCGTCGCGAGCAACGATGGCCCGCCCTGAACCAGAGCCACGACGCACACGGCGATGAACGGCGAGGAGGCACCGTGGAGCATCTGGTAGCCGGCGCCGAGACGTCCCGGCCGGACCGCCTGCACCGCGGTCATGACGCCGCACGCCAGCATGCCGGCGAAGACCGCCCACAACAGGAACCCTTCCGCGTCGGCGGCCCGGAAGACGATGGTGGGCAGCAGCACCGCCGAATTCAGGCTGAGAATGGCGAGCTGCAGTCCGAGCCCGAGACCGACCGGCCGCGCGACCGGGTCGGTGGCTTCGTAGCGGAGACCCTGGTCCGGTCTCATGGCAGCATGGTCCGCTTGATAAGCGCCGAGCTTCCCCCCATTCTCATGCGCGCGCCTCTCCCCGGGGGCGCATGCTTCGCTTCGACAGCTCTTCCGCCCCCATT
Organism: Gammaproteobacteria bacterium; assembly: GCA_009840525.1. Lineage (GTDB taxonomy): Bacteria > Gemmatimonadota > Gemmatimonadetes > Longimicrobiales > Gaopeijiaceae > BD2-11. The sequence continues at coordinate 41,029 of VXNP01000150.1, read as the reverse complement.
TGCGGCCACTATAGCCAACGGGATTCCACCGTGCGAGCACTCCATATAGAACCCCTTGCGGACTGGATCCAGGGCCTCTTCCAGCAGGCGGCGGACGAGGCCGGCGTCGAGGTGACGTGGGGCGGCGGGATGGATGAACGGGAATTGCGCGCGGCTGCGGCCGGCGCGGACGCCCTCGTGACCGCGAAGCGACGCATTGGCGCGGACCTGATCGACGCGTCCCCGGGCCTTCGCCTGATTCAGGTGCAGGGACGGGCGCCCTGGGCGGTGAATCGGGACGCCGCGACTGCGGCCGGAGTGCCGGTGTCGGTGCTCCCGCACCGGGGCGCGATCGCCGTCGCGGAGCAGACCGTCGCGCTGATGCTGGGCCTCTACCGCAAGCTGGTGCCCGGGCATATGGGCACCCGGGATGCGGAATACCTGGAACTAGGCGTCGAGCCCGTGCGCACCACGGAGCGCAAGATTGCCTTCAACTGGCTGCGCTACCCCGACGTCTGGCAGCTTCACGGCAGGACGCTCGGATTGGTCGGGCTGGGGGACATCGCGCTCGAGGTCGCGCGCCGCGCGCGCGCGTTCGATATGGAAGTCGTCTACCACAAGCGCTCGCCTTTATCGCGCGAGCACGAGGAGATGGTCGGGGCGCGGTCCGTGCCGCTCCGGGAGCTCCTGGCCGCGAGCGACGTGGTCAGCCTGCACGCGCCCCATACCGACCGGACCGAGCGCATGATCGACGCCGCGGCCCTCGCGCTCATGAAGCCCACGGCCATCCTGGTAAACACCGCGCGCGGCGGGCTGGTCGATGAAGATGCGCTCGCCGACGCCCTTCGCGACGGCCGGATCGCCGGGGCGGGGCTGGACGCCTTCCTGTACGAGCCGCTGCCCGAGGGCAGCCCGCTGGCCGATGCGCCCAACGTGCTCCTGTCACCCCATGTGGGCGGCGGGACCGGCGGCGGGCAGCGGGGAATGATCGACGATGTGGTCGGCAATCTCGTCGCGGTGACCGAAGGCAGGGCGGTGCGGGGGCTGGTGAACGGTATCCATCCACAAACCTGAGTCCGGAGCCTCCATGCTGAGAGACCCGCTTCTGGTCGTCGCCTTCATGCTGGCCGTGGTGGCCTTCGCGCGCTGGCTGGAAGAGCGCTACGACGTCATCAAGAAGATCAGCTCCGCCGTAGTGTGCACCCTGCTGGGCATCACGCTCGCCAACGTCGGTGTGATCGAGCACACCGGCCCGGCACACGAAGCCGTGTTCACCTTCGCCATCCCCTACGCCATCGTGCTCGTCATCATGGGCACGCAGATGAAGGAATTGGCCCACGCGGGAAGACCCTTGCTGATCGCGTACCTGGCCGCGTGCGGGGGCAGCTTCGTTGGCGGGGCCGTGGCGGGCGCGACCATGGCGGGATGGGTCGGGCCGGAAACCTGGAAGCTCTCGGGGGCGTTCTCGGCCGCCTTCGCCGGCGGCGGGATGAACTTCGCCGCCGTCGGGCAGGGGCTTGAGGTGGAGCCGAGCACCTTCGCCGCCGCCGCACTGGCCGACAACATGTCGACGGTCCCCTACCTGCTGTTCCAGGTGTGGCTGGCGGGTGTTCTGGCGGCCATCTTCCTGCGCCGAAGCGGTGCGGGGCTGGCCACGGCGCCGGCCACCGACGCCGCGGAAAAGGCAGATCAGGAGGCGCAGGAAGAGGCGATGCGCCGCCGCTGGACCGACACCGACATCAGCATTACGGATTTCGCCATCCTGGGCGGCCTTCCCCTGGTCGCGCTCTGGCTGGCGCGGATCATCAGCGAAGCCTTCGCGGAGCGGCTTGCCGCCATGTCGGTGGGTTCACCCGGGTACGGGCTCGTGGAGTTCTTCGGCGACGTGCCGGAAGTCCTCTGGCTCACGACGATTGCGCTCATCGTGGCGCAGCTTCCGTGGGTGAGGAAACTGCGCGGGGCGGAGGTGCTCTCCTACTTCGCCCTCCACATCTTCTTCATCGCGCTGGGCGCGGCCTCCGATCTGGCGACCATCGTCGACGCCGGCGTGCCCATCTTCAGCTTCATGATCGTCATCATCGGCATCCACGTCGTCGTCGCGTACGGGATCGGATGGCTCTTCCGCATCGACCTGGCCACCGTCTCGATCGCCAGCCAGGCCGCGATCGGCGGGCCCGGATCGGCCCTGGCCATCGGCATGGCGATGAAGTGGCATAAGCTCGTGGCCCCCGCGGTCATCGTGGGCATCTTCGGATACGCGCTCGGGAACTACCTTGGCTTCTTCTGCGCGCGGGTCGTGGATGCGCTTGTGGGTTAGTGCCGGGATCGGGTCCGCCGATCCGGGACCGGTGGCCCGCATCCCCTCGAACCGACGTGCGCGCACCTTTCGATAGGGCATGCTCGCATCCAGCGTTCCAGGTCCGCCAGGCGTCGCGGGCATCGACGTCCTCGTGACGGGAGCCGGTCGAGGTCTGGGTCGCGGCATCGCGCAGGCGATGGCTGCGGCGGGCGCGCGCGTGTGGCTGGTGTCGGAGGTCCGGGAGGAGCTTGAGTGGACTGCGTCCGACATCCGCGCGGCGGGGGGCGAGCCCCACATTCTCGTCACCGATCTCGGGCGCGACGATGCACGAAAGGGACTGGTGCGCACCCTCTGCGAGCAGGCCCCGCGGTTGCGGGTGATCGTCAACAACGCCGGAGTGCTGGAACGCGAGCCGGTTGCTTCAGTGGACGCCGCGCACTGGCGGCGCATCATGAGCGTGAACCTGGAAGCCCCGGTGTTCCTGACGCGGGATCTACTGCCGCTCCTGGGGGACGAGGGCGGATCCATAGTCAACGTCTCCTCGCGCGCCGGGACCGCTGCCTTCGCACGCCAGGCGGCATATTGCGCGTCCAAATTCGGCATGGAGGCATTTACGCGATGCCTCGCGCTGGAGCTGGCGGGGTCGCGCGTCAGCGCCAACACGGTGACGCCGGGGCTCTCGATCAAGCCGACCTCCCTGACGCAGCGGGACGCGGAAAGCGCGGATGCGGCTACGCGCGCAGGATGGCGGGATCCCGTTAGACTGGGGCCCGCGTTCCTCTTTCTCGCCGGGCTGCGCGGACAGGTCAGCGGCTGTCGCTTCGACGCCTGGACATTGACGCAGGCGCTGGAGCAATGGGGCACGCAGGGAGTGATGGACCGCATTCAAGAAATCGCCGAATACTCGCCGGAGGCTGTCGGATGACCGAACCAGGCAACGGAAGCGGGCCCGAGGGAACTGAGGGGGCCGCCATGGAGGCAGCCGTCTCCCAACGGGCTGGGACCGCGGTGAAGTCCTTCGCGAGCATCGAGTCGGCTCAGTGGCCGGCACCTACGCGGGCAGGCCCGAGCGAGGGACTTCTCGCCGGCCTGCGCCATCACCTGCTGGCGGGGGAAACCCACTATCCGGACCGCCCCGGAATGGGGGAGCTGCGCCGGCGCGTGGGCGAGGCTCTGCCCGACGTGGGCTTCCCCGCCCGCGAACCCGACGGCGTGCTCATTACCCAGGGAGAAGGGGAGTCGCTCTTCGCGACCATCCTGGGCCTCGGCGGCGGAGAGGGAGCCGCAATCGTCGCACGACCCGAAAGCCGGCATCAGCGCCTGCTCGACTGGATGCGGGTGCGCGTGATCGAACCCGGCACTGATGCTGCATCAGAAGCCGAGGCTGCCTTCCACTTGATCGAACACGGGGCCGGGGCGGGAACCCCCGGAAACGGGAACACGTCCGAAACCCCGGGGCTCGTTCAGGTACATGCCATCGGCGACCGCCTCTTCGGCGGCTCGGGCGCCGAGGCCGCCGTCCCCACGGACGCGATCGTGATCGGCTCGCTGCACGGCCTGGACGGGATGCAGCCGTTCTCTCTCGGCTTCGTTGCGGCTCCCGTTGCCGTGCGGCCACGCATCGCCAAGTGGAAGCAGGCGTCGTCGATCTGCTCACCGGCTCCGTCGCAGCGCGCCGCGCTATGGGCGCTGGGGGTGCGGCCATGAGCGCCCCGATGAAGTCCCGGGAACGCGCGGGCTCGGCGTCGCTACGGAAGGGGGAGGCGGCCACCTCGCTTCGTTACAAGATGATGGCGCTCGCGCGCGAAAGAGAGAACGTCATCTCGCTGGGGCGCGGCGATCCGGATCTGCACACCCAGCCGGCGATTGTGGAGGACGGCCTGGCTCGTTTCGCCGAAGCGGCGGGCGCGGAGATGGTCGCAGGGGACGGAGGACCGGTGCGTGGCCTGCTCCCGCTGCGCGAGGGCATCGCCCGCCGGTACGCCCGGGAGAAGGGCGTGGACGTCGATCCCGCCACCGAAATCGCCATCACCAACGGCGCCCAGGAGGGGCTGTTCCTGGCCATGCTGGCGCTCGTCGACCCGGGCGACCGGGTCGCCTGTCAGGATCCGCGCTACAGCTCCTACGACCAGGCGATCGGGACCGCGGGCGGCGACATCGTGCCCGTCCCAACCGGAGGCGATCGGCCCTTCGAGCTCGGGGGCGACGAACTGAGGCAACACGCGCGGGGGTGCAAGCTGCTCGTCTTCGTGAATCCTTCGAACCCGACCGGATCCTGCGTAGGCCCGCAGGGCGTGCGCGATCTGGCAGGGGCCGCGGCCGACCTCGGCATGGTAGTGGTATCCGACGAGATCTACGAGGACGTGGTCTTCCGCGAGGAGCCCTTCCTGTCGCTGCTTGCGGCGGATGGCGCCCGCGGGCGCACGGTGGTCCTTTCGGGGTTCTCCAAGGCCTACGCGATGACCGGCTTCCGGGTCGGCTACCTCATCGGTCCGCCGGCCTTCATCGACGCGGTGGAGGCCATCAAGAGCACGACGTCGGGCCCGTGTCCGGCGTTCTCGCAATACACGGCCGTCGCAGCCCTCGAGGCCGATCCGGACCCGCGTCCGGAGTACCTGGCGCGGTATCGGTGCCGGCGCCAGGCGCTGATCGACGGCTTTGCCGACCTGGGCGTCCCGCACGGTCCCCACGGCGGAGGCCTGTTCATGTGGGCCGACGTCTCGCGCTTCGGAATGGACGCCGAGAACTTCTGCTACCGCCTCCTGGACGAGGCGGGCGTGCTGATGTTCCCCGGGGCCTCCTTCGGTGCGAGATGGCGCAACTGGGTACGGGTCTCGCTCCTGTGTCCCGAGGCTCGCATCCTCGAGTCGATGGAACGGATACGGAGATTCGCCCGCAGCCTTTAGGATGGCTGGGCGGAGGCTCCGCTTCCGTCCGCGAGATTGAATTCGCGCGGGACTACCGCGTCGGTGCGCGAGCAGGCGCGCGTCGACGGGAACCGGCAACCCCGTGTGGCGTAGTCCCGTTTCGGCGGCTACGCTTGCGAGCCCGCCGGCATTCGCACCCGAACCGGAACAGGAGGACCCATGACCCTTCGAATCAACGACGATGCACCCGATTTCACTGCCGAGACCACCGAGGGCACCATCCGATTCCACGACTGGATCGGCAACGGATGGGCGATCCTGTTTTCCCATCCGAAGGACTTCACGCCCGTCTGCACCACTGAACTGGGCACCGTGGCCGCGCTCAAGGACGAATTCACGCGGCGCAACTGCAAGATCATGGGCATCAGCGTCGACGGGGTCGGCGACCATCACGCCTGGTCGGATGACATCGCGTCGTTCGGAGGGCACGCCATCAACTACCCGCTGGTGGGCGACCCGGAGCTGAGCGTGGTCAAGCTCTACGACATGCTGCCGGCCGACGCGGGCGACACCTGCAAGGGCCGGACTCCGGCCGACAACGCTACGGCGCGGTCCGTCTTCATCATCGGACCCGACAAGAAGATCAAGGCGACGCTCACCTATCCCATGAGCACGGGCCGGAACTTCGCCGAGATCCTGAGGCTCCTGGATTCCTGCCAGCTCACCGCCACGAAGCAAGTGGCCACGCCGGCCAACTGGGAGCACGGCGAGGACGTGATCATCCTCCCCACCGTGTCCAACGAGGACGCGGAAGCGAAGTATCCGGACGGCTGGGAGCAGCCGCTTCCCTACATCCGCATCGTTCCGCAGCCCGAGTAGCGATACCCGGGTCATCGCAAGAGGCATTCACCGGCCCCCGGGCTCGCGCACACCGAGAAATGCGCGGGTCCGGGGGTCAAGAGCACATGGGAGCGCCCGTGAGCGAACTGCTGATCGCCGGCGGCACCGTGGTAACTGCCGACCGGATGGAACCGGCTGACGTCCTGATCCGCGACGGGCGGATTGCGGATGTCGGACAGGACCTGACCACCGGGGGCGAGGTCCTTGACGCGCGCGGCCACTGGGTCATGCCCGGGGGCATCGACACCCACACCCACCTGGCCCACCCCATCGACCGCCTGGGGATCACCACCGCCGACGACTTCCATACCGGCACCGTCGCCGGGGCGTGCGGGGGCGTCACCACCATCATCGACTTCTCGCTTCAGCGGCGAGGCGAGACGCTGGCGCTGGCGCGCGACCGCCGCCTGGGCGAAATCGCGCCCGACGCCGTCATCGACTATGGCTTTCACACCATTGTCACGGATGTCCGCGACGATGTCATCGCCGAAGTGCCGGAGTTGATCGGGGGAGGATTCCCCTCCTTCAAGGTCTACATGACGTACGGCGACAAGATCGTCAACGACGACGGGCTGTTGCGGCTGCTCGAGGCGACCGGCGCCAACGGCGGACTCTTGTACGTGCACTGCGAGAACGACTGCGCGGTCACGTACCTGATCAACCAGCACCTCAGCGACGGCAAGACCGGTCCCGCCTACCACGCCCCCAGCCGCCCCCCGGTGGTGGAGGCGGAGGCGACCCATCGAGCCATCATGCTGGCCGGGGTTGTGGGTGCGCCCCTCTGCATCGCGCACGTCACCTCGTCAGGTGCGGCGGGTCACGTGGCCGCCGCCCGCGAGCGCGGCGACCCGGTCGTGGCCGAGACCTGCCCGCAGTACCTGGTGCTCGACGACACCGTCTACGACCCCTGCGGCGGATTCGAGGTCGCCAAGTTCGTGTGCAGCCCCCCTATGCGGGCCGCGGAGCACCGCGACGCCCTCTGGAGCGCCCTGGCGGACGGATCGATCCAGCAAGTGTCCTCCGACCACGCTCCCTTCCGCTACCGCGACCAGAAGACCACCGGGCGCGACAACTTCACCCGCATCCCCAACGGCCTGCCGGGGATCGAAACCCGCCTGCCCCTGGTGTTCGCCGGCGGGGTATCGACCGGCCTGATCTCGCCCCAGCGCTTCGTGGAGCTCGCCTCCACCAATCCGGCGCGCATCTTCGGCATGTACCCGCGCAAGGGCACGCTGGACGCCGGAGCCGACGCGGACGTCATCGTCGTGGACCCGGAGGCGGAGACCGAAATCGATGCGGCCAGGCTCCACTCCGCCGTCGACTACAGTCCCTTCCAGGGGATGCGAGTGAGGGGCTTCCCGACCTGGACCATTTCGCGCGGTGAGATCATCGTCGACCGCGGGGAGCCGGTCGCGGAGCGGGGCAGGGGACGCCTGGCCGAGCGCGGGCGGATCGATCCGGCGGCGCTGCCGTAGCGTGCCGAGGTCGCGGGGGTGTCGCGCCGGGTGAAGTCCGAGCCGGGTTCGGAGACGGGCACGTGAACTTCGACGACATCCGCGCGGCCTTCCCGATCCTCCATCGCCGCAACTACCTGAACTCCTGCTCGCTGGGCGCTCTGTCGACCCGGGCCGAGGAGCGCCTGGAGGACTTTCTGGACCGCTGGCACGATATGGGTGCCTCGGCATGGTACGAGCACTGGTGGGGGCTGCTCGCCGAACTGCGGGGCCGCGTCGCGGACCTCTTTGCGGCCCCCGCCGGGACCGTTGCGCTCATGCCCTCCACCTCCGCGTGCCTCGCGGTCATCTCCGAGAGCCTGGACTGGTCGACCCGCAACCGCATCGTCACGACCGAACTCGACTTTCCCACGCTGCTGTACCAGTGGAAGGTGCGCCCCGGGGTGGAGATGGTCGTGCTGGAGAGTCCGGATGGCGTCCGGGTCGACCCGCAGCAGTTCGAGGACGCCGTCGACGAGCGCACGCTGGCCATAGCGACCAGCCACGTCTTCTTCACCACCGGCGCCATCCTCGACATGAAGTCGATCGCCGAGATCGCGCACCGGGCGGGAGCATATTGTCTCATCGATGGCTACCAGGGCGCGGGCCAGATTCCGGTTGATCTCCCGGCGACCGGCGTGGACTTCTATACCGCCGGCCCGCTCAAGTGGCTCTGCGGAGGTCCGGGGCTCGCATACCTCTACGTGCGCGAGGACCTGATCCCGGCCCTCGAGCCGAGGATCACCAGCTGGTTCGCCACAGAGGACCAGTTCCGCTTCAACCCCGGCGAATTCCGCTATCACGCGGATGCCCGCCGCTTCGAGCTCGGGACACCCGCGCTCGCCACGGTCCACACGGCGCTCGGCGGTCAGGACATCATCGACGAAACCGGCGTCGAGGCGATTCAGGCCCGGAACGTGATGCTGACGGAACGATTGATCGACGGCTGCCGAGCCGCCGGTCTCTCGCCTCGGGTCGCCGGCGACCCGGATGAGCGCTCCGCGATCGTCCCGGTTCGTCATCCGGCACCGGCGGACGCGGTCAAACAGCTCGCCGACCGCGGAATCATCGTGGACAGCCGCCCCGGCGTCGTTCGGGCCAGCCCGCACTTCTACAACACGGTTGACGAAGTGGACGAATTCGTGGAGGTGCTGGGGAAGGCGAGGCCCGCCACAAGGGCAGGACGGAGTCCACCTACCCCAGCAGGTCGCTCCGCACCTCGTCGATGATGCCGTAGAAGCAGCACCACTCGCCCTCGATCACCGCGGGACGCGAGCGCAGCCCGAACACCACGCCCTCCTGCGGGGCCATGACCGTAGCGCACTCATCGCCGTAAAGATCGAAGACCCGTCCCAGCGGCGTTCCCGCCGGGATCGACGTCTCGAAAGGGACGTTCGGCTCGCCGACCCACATCCCGGAGGCCGGAGCCAGCAGCGCCTGCTGGTGCCCCATGCGCCACCTGGCGGCATGACGCGCCTCGCCCTCGAGCATCCCGTAGTGGCACATCACGTTGCGATAGCTGCCCGCGAGGTCCTCGGCCACGGCGTGGAAGTCGGAGGTGAGGGTGCGGCAATTGCCCCCCAGCTCGATCGTGATCCCGGCCTTGCCCAGTTCGGCGATCTTCGAGGAGGGATTGGCGCCGCCCACACCGCTGCGGAACACCAGGTCCCATTGCGGCCCCATCGCCGCCGCCAGCTCGAAGCTGGGCGGGTTGTCGGAGGCGAAGATCATGTGCGCGAGGTAGGAGTGCTCTCCTCCCGAATGCACGGCGATCTGAAGGTCGCAGGTGTCCTTCATGGCCTGCCAGTGCGCCCACGCCGCCCTTTCGGTCGGATAGCCATCGGCCCGTCCCGGGTAGATGCGGTTCATGTCGTAGGAGAAGGTATCCAGCGGATCGCCGCGCTTGCCCGCCTCGAACGCGGGCACGTTCATCGCCGGAACCCCGACCACCGTCCCGCGCACCTCGGCTGCGTCGAGCGTCCCGAACAGCTTGAAGATCGAGAGCGCCCCCTCGGGCTCGTCCCCGTGGGTGGCGCCGTTGATCCAGAGGATCGGGCCGTCGGATGCGCCCCGGCATATCAGGATGGGAATCTCGCGCGCAACCGCCGCCGCGTCCGATCCGACCGGGATCACGCCCCTGGTCATCGTCCCGGGAGGCGCATCCGCGCTCCCGACTACCAGCGTTTCACTGTTCATGTACGCTTCCTGTCTGGTTCCTGTATGCTGCTTGGCCCGGTCCGCCATTCTGGTGCCCTCGCATCAGGCCGCCGGCTCCAGCGAAAACGGCACCCCCAGCTCTTCGGCCAGCGCCCGCAGCCGCACCACCGTCTTCGGGTCCATCGGGATGCCGCGCTTCAGTCGATGCCGTGCGCGCTCCTGTTCCGCCTGCCCGGGGAGCTGAACCGGTTTGTCCGGATCGATGGGCGGTGCGCCGAGCGCATCCGCGATCAGCCGCTCGAGCCTCTCCTCGAACTCCCCTCGCTCCATGAACGCCTCGATGTCCACGGCGATCATGGTGTGGGCCACGTCGTAGTTCTCGTCGTCCTGGAAAACCTGCGCCCCGAACAGCGACCCCGTCAGCACGCCCGTGAGGATGTCGGTGATCAGGCTGAGGCCGTAGCCCTTGTAGTCGCCGATGGGAAGCAGCGGGCCCTTCATGGCGGCGTCGGGATCAGTGGTGCGCGCGCCTGCGGGCGTGAGCGCCCAGTGGTCCGGCATCGGCAGCCCCGCGCGCCTCAGCCAGCGCATCATCCCCTTGCCGGACTGGGTCAGCGCCATGTCCAGCACGATGGGATCCCGTCCTCCGGGCCTAGGAACCGCCATGCCCCACGGATTGGTGCCCAGCACCGGCCGGGTTGCGCCCCATGGAGCCATCTCCGCGCCCGCGTTCGTCATCGAAATCCCGATCAGCCCGGCGTCCGCCGCCCGTTTTGCGTGGAAGCCGGCGATTCCGAAGTGGTTGCTGTGCCGCACCCCGACCATCGCCACCCCCACCCTCCGTGCCATCGCCACCGCCCGGTCCATGGCCCGGCGCGCCGCGACATACCCGAGGCCCTTTTTGGCATCGAGGAGTGCCGCGGCCGGCCGCTCGCGCACCCATGTCATCGGCGCATCGGGAAGAATCCCCCCGTTGCGCATGCGCCTCGCGTAGCGAAACAACTTCTCAAGTCCCTGGTGCTGTCCCGGATGCCACCAGAGCGACGCCGTCACGACCCCGTCGGCGTTGATGCGGGCTTCCTCGTCGCTCGCCCCCAGCGCCCGCAACACGTCTTCAGCGAATCCGCGCACCGAGGGCTCGCGAAAGCGCTCGACCGCGACCCGTTCGTCCAGGTGGTAGGTGATGGCAGTGCTCCCCGGTCCGCGGCTCGGCTACTCCCCGAACCCCCAGCTGTGGGCGTGGGGCTGGATCAGCTCCGCCGTCATCCCGGGCAGTTGATCGGGATAGACGAAGGCCTCGTAGCCATCGTTGGCGTCGAAGATGGTGTCCTGGAAGAAGGGGATGCGGCGCTTCCGCAGCCCCGCGACGTCGCCGTCGATGTCCTTCGTCTGCAGCGCGATGTGGTCCAGCCCCTCGCCCCGTGAGTTGAGGAAGCGGTTCACGCGCGACTCCGGGTCCCAGTTCTGCACCAGGTGCAGCCAGCACTGGTTGGGGAAGAGGATGCGGGCGTCGAGCTGCTTTCCCTTGCCCTGGTCGTTGCGGTAATCCTGGGCCACGAGCCCGAAGTAGCGCTCGAAGCGTTCGCACGCGTCAGCCAGGTCGTGCACGCACAGCCCGATGTGCTGCAGGCGGAAGAGTTCCGTCGAGTCGCTCACGGGCTCGCCCACGGCTTCCGGCGGATAGTACCAGCTCCTGTCGTGCGACTGGATGAGCTCGATGGTGAGACCGGGCAGCCTGTCCGGGTAGACGAAGGCCTCGTAGCCGTCGTTGGCGTCGAGGATGCGGTCCTCCCACACGCCCACGCCGATCTCGCGGAGATGGGCGACATCGGCTTCGATATCGTCCGTTTCCAGGCAGATGTGCTCCAGCCCCTCGCCCTTCTCCTGGAGAAACCGGTTCACGCGCGACTCCGGATTCCAGTTCTGGACGAGGTGCAGCCAGCATTCGTTGCCGAGCAGGATGCGGGCGTCGAGCTGCATGCCCTTGCCCTGGTCATCGCGGAAATCGCGCGCCTTGAGCCCGAGAACGCGCTCGAAGCGCGCGCAGGCGTCCTCGAGATCGCGCACCACCATGCCGATGTGCTGGACACGCAGGATCATCCGGTTACGGGGGTTTGAGGGGATCGTTGCGACCCGCCGGGACCGATCCGCCTCCCTCACCGCTTCCAACGACCCCGGCTTGCCGCCATCTTTCGCCCGAAAAGATGCATCGTTAACCGAGGGGACGCGAGTCAGGGGACGGGCCGGTGGCGGACGACAAGGCGAAGAAGAAGCGAATCTCGGGCGCCAGCCTCAGGCACGCATTCCACGAGATCATCTGGCCGCGGCGCACGCTGGTGCTGTTCGGCCTCGTGCTCATCCTGATGAACCGCCTGGCCGGGCTCGTCCTCCCCATCGCCACGCGCCCCCTCATCGACGACGTGATCCCCACCGGCGACCTGCCCGGGCTCTTCCGGCTCCTCGGGGCGGTGGCGCTGGCGGTAGTGGTGCAGGCGGCCACCTCGTACACGCTGACCATGAGGCTGAGCGTGGAAGCGCAGCACCTCATCGCCGATCTGCGCACCCAGGTGCAGCGGCACGTCCTGAGCCTCCCCGTGCGGATCTTCGACAACACGCGCTCGGGTGACCTGGTGTCGCGCATCATGGAGGACGTGAGAGGCGTGCGGAACCTGGTCGGAACCGGCCTGGTGCAGCTCGTCGGCGGGGTGATCACCTCCGTGGTGGGCTTCGTATACCTGCTGAGCATCTCCCCCATGATGACGGTGCTCACGCTGGGGCCTCTCGGAGCCTTCGCCTTCATCTCCACGAAGGCCTTCCGCACGCTCCGGCCCGCGTTTCGCGAACGCGGCAAGATCCGCGCCGAGGTCACGGGCCGCCTCACCGAGTCGCTCGGCGGCATTCGCGTCATCAAGGGCTTCCATGCCGTCCAGGCCGAGGGGACCGTTTTCCGCGACGGCGTCCTGCGCATCTTCCGCAACATCCGGAAGACGCTCACCACCTCCAGCCTGGTCACCAGCGCGGGCACGTTCTTCATGGGGATGGCGGGGGTGCTGGTGATGGGTTACGGCGGATGGCTCATCGTGCAGGGTCAGCTCACGGTGGGCGAGCTCTTCTCGTTCACCTTCCTGCTGGGCTTTCTGATCGCGCCCGTGATCCAGATGGCCAACATCGGCACCCAGATGACGGAGGCCTTCGCAGGCCTCGACCGCACCGCCGAACTGCTCTCCTGGCCCACCGAGGACGATGATCCCAAGCGGGTCGTGGAGATCCCGCCCATCCGGGGCCGGCTGCGCTTCGAGGACGTCCACTTCCGGTATGAGGAAGACAAGCCCGTGCTGCGGGGCATCAGCTTCGATGTCGAACCCGGCACCGTGGTGGCGCTGGTGGGCAGCTCGGGATCCGGCAAGTCGACCATGGCCAGCCTGGCCGCTTCCTTCCTGACGCCGGATGAAGGCCGCGTGCTGGTTGACGATGTCGACCTGAGCGAGGTGCTGCTGGCCAGCTACCGCAACCAGCTGGGGCTTGTGCTCCAGGACGACTTCCTCTTCGACGGCACCATCAGCGAGAACCTGCTCTTCGCACGCCCGGACGCCAGTGGGGATGAGGTGTGGCACGCCGCCGGGCAGGCGTTCGTCACCGAGTTCAGCGACCGCTTCCCGGACGGGCTCGACACCGTGATCGGCGAAAGGGGGGTCAAGCTGTCGGGTGGCCAGCGCCAGCGGGTCACCATCGCCCGGGCGATTCTCGCCAACCCGCGTCTCCTTTTTCTCGACGAGGCGACCTCCAGCCTGGACACCGAGAGCGAAGCCCTCATCCAGGCTTCCCTCGCCCAACTCCTGCGGGGGCGCACAACGCTGGTGATCGCGCACCGGCTGTCGACCATCCGGCGCGCCGATCTCATCCTGGTTCTGGAGGAAGGCCGCATCGTGGAGCGCGGCCGGCACGAGGACCTCATCGCGCGCCGGGGCCGCTACCACGAACTCTACACGGTCCAGGCGAGGATTTGAGAGGGTATGAGACTTGCATTTCCGGTGCGCTGCCTGAAAACTGATGTTAGCCCCGACGGATGTCGGAAGCATGTGGACGGAGGCGTTATGTTGCATCCTGAAGGCGTTTTGTCGTTTCTCTGGGAACCTGTCCGTAACTCCTGGGTGTGCAATCCAACCATCTCGATCCCGAAGTTGTCGTTTTTCGGCAAGTCGGGGTTGCCGCAAACGCAAGATACTGCCCGTTTCCATTCATCAGGAGGGTCTTCCGAATGAGCTTGCCCGCAAGTAACTCGAATCGATTCCTCAAGCTGACCGCGTTCATGCTCCTGTTCGCGGCGCTCCCCGCAGCGGCGCACGCCCAGGGCTCCCTCGAAGGCACGGTGCGCGATGCCGCGACCAACCAGGGAGTCGTCGGCGCGCAGGTGTTCATCTCCGCGCTGAACATCGGCAGCCTGACCGGCAACGACGGCTCCTTCAGCATTGGCGGGATTCCCGCCGGGTCGCACATCGTTGAGATCCAGCTGATCGGCTACGCAGCCGAGCGGCAGGAAGTGGCCATCACGGCCGGGCAGGCGACGCAACTGGACGTGATCCTGAGCGAGGAGGCCATCGCGCTCGGAGGCATCGTCGCCATCGGGACGCGGGCGCGGCCGCGCACGGTGACCGAGTCCGCGGTGCCCATCGACGTGATCCCCAACGCGGAGATCGTCAACCAGGGCGACAACGATTTCGCCAACCTGCTCCGCAACGTGGTTCCGTCGTTCAATGTGAACATCCAGCCCATCAGCGACGCGGCCACCTTCGCCCGTCCGGCCAACCTGCGCGGCCTCGCGCCCGACCACACGCTGATTCTGTTGAACGGCAAGCGGCGCCACCGCACGGCGGTCATCACCTGGTACGGCAACGGCCTCGCCGACGGATCGCAGGGCCCGGACATAGCGATGATTCCGGGGTTGGCGCTGGAGCAGGCCGAGGTGCTGCGCGACGGCGCGGCGGCCCAGTACGGCTCCGACGCCATCGCGGGGGTGATGAACTTCATCCTCAAGAACGACCGCTCCGGCGGCGCCATCGAGATCAAGACCGGCGGAAACATGATGTCGCGGACCGGGGCGCGCTTCGAGGACGGCACGATCCCCGGCGACGGTGAGATGTACAGCATCGCGGGCAACTTCGGCCTGCCGCTCGGGGAGAACGGCTTCCTCAACCTGACCGGCGAATACGGCAACGCGAACCCCACCGACCGCAGCACGCAGCGCCGGGACGCGGTAGGGCTGGTCGTCCACGAGGGCAACACGAGCGTGCGCACGCCCGCGCAGATCTGGGGCTCGCCCCAGGTCAGCGACGAACTCAAGATCTGGGCGAACACCGGCTATCTGTTCAGCGACCGCCTCTCGTTCTACGGACACGGCAACTACGTGAGCAAGCAGGTTGAGGGCGGGTTCTACTTCCGGAACCCCGGCACCCGCAGCGGCGTGTTCGCCACCTCGGGCTGCCCGCGCTATTTCGGCGACCAGCCGTGCGATCCGGAATGGGAGCGGTCCATCCTTCTGGTCGGAGACCTGCTCGAGGCCCAGGGCGGCATGATGGGCGCGGCCGGTTGCCCCAGGGTTTTGGTCGACCCCGCCAGCGGGACCATCAGGGACCGTGAGGCGTTCAACCAGGTCATGGCCAATCCCAACTGCTTCACCTTCCGCAAGATCTTCCCCGGCGGCTTCACGCCGCAGTTCGGCGCCTACGTGATGGACGGCTCCGCGGTTGCGGGCCTCAGAGGCACCAGCGGCCGCCTGGACTGGGACGGCAGCGTGGCCTGGGGCAAGTCCAACATGGACTTCTACATGTACAACACGGTCAACGCCTCCCTGGGGCCGGACCAGCCGTGCAGCACCGAGGGCGCCTCGGTCGCGGTGCCGGATCAGCCCTGCACGCCGTACTTCAACCCGGGCATCTACGACCAGCAGGAAGTCAACCTGAACTTCGACGTCTCCTACGCGGTGAACGAGCGCGTGAACCTCGCGGGCGGCGCCGAATGGAGGAACGAGCGTTTCGAGATCGTCCCGGGCGACCAGGCTTCCTGGACCGAGGGACCGCTCGCCAGCCAGGGCTTCACTCCGGGGTCGAACGGGTTCACCGGCTTCGGTCCGCTGACCGAGGGTGTGTGGAACCGGAGCAACGTGGCGACCTACGGCGACCTGGAGATCCGGGAGCCGGAAGGTGCGTGGACCTTCGGCTTGGCGGCCCGCTACGAGAACTTCTCGGACTTCGGCAGCACGCTGAACGGCAAGATCTCCGCCCGCACAAGGGTCTCTGAGGGCTTCGCCCTTCGCGCCAGCGCGAGCACGGGGTTCCGCGCCCCCACGCCGGGGCAGTCCAACGCGTTCAACATCTCCACGATCTACGACCCGGTCATCATGGACCTGACCAACAACGGCACCATCCCCTCCACCTCCGATCTGGCCGTGGAGTACGGGGGCGAGCCGCTGGTGCCGGAAACCTCGGTCAACCTTGCCGTGGGCGCGGTGGTCGAGAGCGGCAACTTCAACATGTCGTTTGACGCCTATCAGATCAGCATGTCCGACCGGCTCACCTTCACCCAGGACTTCAGCCTCAGTCCCATGGACATCGACCGCCTGCTCGCCGAGGGCATCATCCGGCCCGGCGGCGTGCTCGCCAGATTCCGCTTCTTCATCAACGACTTCTCGACGCGCAGCCAGGGCATCGACTGGGTGGCCGCGTACCGGGTGGCCGGCGGCGACGGTTCCGGCACCACCTTCAGCACCGCCTGGAACGTCAACCGCACCACCGTCACCGAGTTCAATCCGCAGACGCTGAGCTCGGGCCGAATCCGCATTCTGGAGGAGGGACTGCCGAATCTGCGCGCCAACGTCTCGGTGAACCACGACTTCGCCAGCGGCATGCGCCTCCTGGTGCGGGCCAGCCACTGGGGCGGCTACTACGATGGCGAGCAGCCCTACTACGAGTCCGATCCCGGCAACACGATCGACTACCCGTCCCGCGTCCTCTTCGACGTGGAGGCGGCCTATTCCCTCAGCGACAACTGGATGCTGACGTTGGGATCCCAGAACGTGCTGAACACCAAGCCTCAAGAGTATCCGGGTGCGGCGGACGGCGTCGGCAACCGGTTCGGCCAGTTCACGCCCTACGGCTTCAACGGGGCCTTCGTCTACACCAAGCTGGGGTACACGTGGTAACACGCAGCTGAATCCGGCTGATCTGCCGCCGGCGGAAGCAGCATCACAAGGCCCCGGAAGGTTGCACGGCGACCTTCCGGGGCCGTTCTTTGCAGGGTGATGTCTCTGTCCAGGCCCATCCCCCGCCTCCTCGCCATCGCGCTGCCGGTCGCCACCGGCTGCGTTTCGTCTTCGCCTCTGGAGCTGTATCGCAGCGGCGAGGCCGCATGCTACGACCGCTCCGTCGAGCCCCAGACCGCCGTCGTCGACTCCCACCTACACTTCCGTCCCTTCGGGGGGCCGGAGATCCCCTTCGAGGAGCTCGTCGGGTACCTGGAGGAAACGGGCGTGCTGTTCGCGAACGTCTACGGGATCGGCCAGACGCTGCCCGACTTCTCGTCCTGCACCTACTACCTGGACTGTCCGGGCACACCTTTGACGCCATCGCCGGCAAACGATGTCGCCAACGCCGCCGGATACCTGGCGAGGCCATCCTCGCGCGTACATCTGACGATGTCGATGACCTTCCCCGATCTGGCACGCCCCGCCACCATCCTCCCTGAGATGCGGCGCCTGGAGGAGGAATACCCGGGCGTTTTCTCGTGGATGGGCGAGGTCAACCTGGTGAAACAGGCCGTGTTCGGGAACGGCCGCGGGGCGGTTCCGCGCGACGCGCTGGACGACTGGGCGCCGTTCATGGCGGCGCTCCGGGACCGTGACATGCCGCTCGCCATCCACTCCGACCTGGGCAACGACGAGGATCCGATCCTCTATCTTCCGCTGATGGACGAGGCGCTCGGCCTGTATCCGGAAAACGACATCGTGTGGGTGCACATGGGCCTGTCGCGGGAGCTGACGCGGATGCCCCCGGCCGAGCACATCGCGATCGTGGAGTCGATGCTGGACCGCCATCCCCGCCTGATGCTCGATATCTCCTGGCGGGTGCTGGACGACTCCTACTTCTCGGATCCCGAGGCGCGGGCACCCTACGTGCGGTTCCTGAACGAGTACTCGGAGCGCGTTCTTCCGGGGACGGACTTTCTGGCCTCCAGGGACAAGGACTTCGACGTTTACCGCACCGAACTGGAAGTCACCAGCCGGATCCTGCGCTATCTGGACGACACCGCCTTCCGCAACATCGCGCTCGGCCAGAACTACTTTCGCCTGCTCGGGCTGGACTACACGGCGCCGAGGATTTGCGCGAGGGCCTGAGGGCCCCGGAACGGCGGCGGCGCCGGGCGGGCTTGCGGCTACAGCCGGGCGCGTATCTCCCAGAGGTCCGGAAACACCGGCTTGTTGAGCGTCGTGGCCAGATAGCGGGACCCCGCGGATCCGCCGGTTCCGGGCTTATGGCCGATGGTCCGCTGCACCATCTTCATGTGGCGGTAGCGCCATTCCTGCAGCCCCTCGTCCAGGTCCACCAGGCGCTCGCACAACTGGGCGTTGCGGGCGTCGCCGCGATAGATGCGGACCAGGACGTCCTGCATGGCCTCGTCCGTCACCACCGGCCGCGTCACATCCCGTTCCAGGCTCGTGCCCGGAACTTCGTATCCCTCCGTGGCCAGGTAGCGGAGGAAGCAGTCCCACAACGTGGGCGCGCTCCAGCGGCGCTCGAGATCCAGCCGCGCCCGGCTCCCCGGTTCGAAGCGCTTCATGGCGGCCCGGTGCTTCCAGCCGAGACAGAACTCGAGGGCGCGGAACTGGTCGGACTGGAAGCCGCTGGCGGTGTCGAGATGGTCGCGGAAGGTCAGGAACTCGACGGGGCTCATGGTCTCGAGGATGTCGAGTTGCGCGACCAGCACCTTGAGGATGGTGAGGATGCGCTTGAGCGTATGCTGGGCCCGGGGCGCGTCTCCGTCCTCCAGCAGGCGGCAGCAGTAGTCCATCTCGTGCAGAAGCACCTTGAACCACAGCTCGTAGACCTGGTGGATGACGATGAACAGCATCTCGTCGTGTTCAACGTCGTCCCTCGGCTTCTGGAGCCGGAGCAGCTCATCCAGCCTGAGATAGCGCTCGTAGTTGACGGCTTCCGGGTTGCGGGTCACTCGCTGAGCCTCGCGGGTTCCTCCAGGTAGCCCTCCTCGATGAGGATGGCCTCGATCTCGTGCCAGACGGCGAGCTGGCTGTCGTGGGCGCCGTCATGTTCCAGCGCCACCTCGGAGATGCGCCCCTCCCATTCGTTGACGAGATAAAGCGCGTCCAGGACCTCGTCGTCTTCCTCCGACTCCGCGGCGCCGTGCGCCTCCAGAACCAGAAGCACGTCCGCGGAGGTGACGTGATAGGCAAAGCTCAGGTCGCACCTCCCGCGGATCGTGCCTCCGGCAGGCCCTCACTCGCCGCCGTGATCGTGGCCCTCAGCAGACGTTCCTCGGGAAGGACTCGGTGACGGCCCGGTTAATCTAAAGCGACGGGCCGGACTCCGCTTCCCCGCGGGAGCGGATCGTCTCGACCCGTTCGGCAAGCCGGGCATCTCCCAGCGATGCCGCGACGCGCTCGAAGCCGGGGGGCGCGCCGCTCCAACGGAGCTCATCGAGGTCGTCGAACAGTGATGCGTCATCCCGCAAGGTGGCCAGATCCCGGAACAGCAGGGCGTCGCGCCATCCGGCGCGGAGGTTCTCCTGCAGCCTCGCGGCGCCCCGTACGGCGACGGCCCAGGGCAGGCTGCGGAGCGGGATGGCCTCCAGGTGCCCGTAGTGGGCGAGCACCGTGGAGGTCGACTTGGCGCCCCAGCCCGGGATGCCCGGGAACCCGTCCGCGCTGTCGCCCACCAGCGCCAGGTAGTCGGGGATGGAGGCGGGCCGCACCCCGAACTTGTCCACCACCCCTTCTTCGTCGCGGAGCGCGCGCTGCCGCCGGTCGAACTGGACGATGCGGGTCCCCGAGACGCACTGGCTGAGGTCCTTGTCGGGCGTGCAGATGAACACCCGCTCGACCGCCGGGTCCGCGCCCGCCAGCCGGGCCGCCGACGCCAGCCCGTCGTCGGCTTCCAGATCGACCATCGGCCATACCGCGACCCCCATCGCCGCCAGCGCGCCTTCAAAGGGGTGGAACTGCGCCCAGAGCGCGGGATCGATGCCCGCCGAACTCTTGTAGCCCGGCCACAGGTCGTTGCGGAACGACTCGATGACGTGATCGGTAGCGACCCCGATGTGCGTGGCGCCCGCCTCCAGCATGCCCAGCAGGGAGTGCAGCACCCCAACGAGAGCGCCAACCTCGCGGCCCGCCCGGTCGCTGCGCGACGGGACCGCGTAGAAGTGACGGAACAGCTCGTAGGTGCCGTCGATGAGGTGGACGTTCACGGGCGGTCGGATGTTCGGGGGCCGGGCGATCGTGAAGGGGAACCATGCGGGCTGGACGGTCGGGTGCGCAATCACGCAGCGAGCATCGAAGCGGGCGTCCTTGATACGCACGCCGGTCCCCGATTGACACGCGATTCCGGGCGCAGCCTTATTGACGAGGGGACCCTGATGCCACAGCGCCCTTGTGTGCGCGGCATCCCCCCGACGTGCAGCATCGCTCGATCAGTAGAGGAGGTACCGACATGCATGCTCCCGCCCCCCGAACCATTCTCGCCGCGTCATGGCTGGCCATCGCCGGTCTGGCCCTGCCGCAGGACATGGACGCCCAGGTGCCGCCGCAGCGCACCACCGCCTTCGTCAACGCGAACGTAGTGCCCATGGACCGCGAGGGCGTGCTCGCCGATTACACGGTCGTGGTCTCCAATGGGCGCATCGTGGACATGGGCCCGTCGGCATCGGTCGACCCGCCCGCCGGCGCCATGGTCATCGACGCCGCCGGCAAGTATCTCATGCCCGGCCTCGCCGAGATGCACGGGCACATGCCCGGCGGCAACATCGAGGAAACCGTGATGTTCCTCTACGTAGCCAACGGCGTCACCACGGTGCGCGGCATGCTGGGACAGGACGGGCATCTGGCATTGCGCGAGCGGGCCAACGCCGGGGACATCGTCGCGCCGACGCTCTACATGGCCGGCCCGAGCTTCAATGACGGGAGCGTGAACTCCCCCGCGGAGGCGGAGGACCAGGTGCGTCGCCAGAAGCGCGAAGGATGGGATCTGCTGAAGATCCATCCGGGACCCACGCTCGACGAATACGATGCCATGGCGGTCACGGCTCAGGAGGTGGGGATCCGCTTCGCCGGGCATGTGCCGGCGGATGTGGGGCTGGAGCACGCCATCCTCATGGGCCAGGAGACCTTCGACCACCTCGACGGCTACATCGAATTCCTGGACGCCTTCGAGGGCGAGGTCGATGAGGGCCGGCTCGAGTACATCGTGCAACTGACCCGCGACGCGGGCGCCTGGGTGGTTCCCACGATGGTGCTTTGGGAGGTCGGCATCATCGGCCGGGGCGATGCCGGCGAAATGGCGCGCTACCCGGAGATGCGCTACTGGCCCGGATTCCAGGTGGAGGGTTGGGAGGGCCGGCAGCGGGCCGCGGCGTCCCGGACCAGCCCCGAGCGGGCGACGCAGTGGGCGGCGAACCGCAACCGGGTGCTCAAGGCGCTGTCGGACGGGGGTGCCGGCATCCTCCTGGGGACCGATTCGCCGCAGATCTTCAGCGTGCCGGGTTTCTCGATCCATCGCGAGCTGAAGGCGATGGCCGACGCCGGCATGTCCGCCTGGGAGATCCTGCTCAGCGGGACCCGCAACGTGGGCGAGTACTTCCAGGGGAGAGACTCGTTCGGCACGGTGGCGGTCGGGCGGCGCGCGGATCTCCTGCTGCTGAACGCGAATCCCCTGTCCGACGTGGCCAACGTGGCCGACCGCGCGGGCGTCATGTTCCGCGGCCGCTGGCTGGCCGAAGAGGAAATCCAGAGAAGGCTGGAGGAGATCGCGGATGAGATGGGGAACTGAGCCGAGGGATCGGCGCCGGATGGTGCGCAGAGCCACTGCGCCGTCGGGTCATCTGTCAACAATGACAATGACTTACGCAACTGTCTTGCTGTTCGCACCATTTCTCGGTGCGAGTCCGGCTATCGCCCAGGGCGTCGACGCCGACGCCTGGAACGCCGCAATCTCCCGCTTCGAACAGAAGATGGAGGCGCAGGTGGCGGCCGACGATGTCGGCGGGGTCAGCGCAGCCGTTGCGAGGGGCAGCGACGTCGTGTGGGCCCGGGCCTTCGGTTGGGCCGACCGCGACCGCCGCATCCCGGCCGGGGTGGGCTCCATCTACCGGACGGGATCCATCTCCAAGACCGTCACCGCGGTGGCGATGATGCGGGCGGTGGAGCGGGGCTTCGTCGACCTCGACCAGCCGCTGAGCCAGATCTTTCCGGCGACCGCCCGCTTCCCCGACGCCAGGGAGGGGGCTCCAGCGCCGACCGTGCGTCAGTTCGCAAGCCACACCGCCGGGCTGGTGCGCGAGCCCGATTGGGACATCGCCGCCTCCGGACCCATCGAAATCTGGCAGGAGCGGATCGTCGAATCGATCCCGCTGAGCCGCTTCCAGAACGCGCCGGGCGTGGAATACTCCTATTCCAACATCGGCTACGGGACGCTGGGGCTGGCCGTGGCGAGGGCCGTGGGGCGGCCCTTCATGGAGTTCGTCGAAGAGGACGTCTTCAAGCCGCTGGGCATGACCAGTTCCACCTTCGTCATCGGACCCGAACTCGCGCCCCGGCTGACCGTCGGCTACGTGAACCGCGGGGACGGAAACCCGGACCCGGAACAGCCGACCCGCGAGCACGCCGGCCGTGGCTACAAGGTGCCCAACGGAGGCGTCTACTCGACCGTTAGCGACCTGGCCCGCTTCATGGGCGCGCTGCAGGGGAGGGCATCGCCCGCCATCCTCTCCGCCGAGAGCGTCGCGGAGATGAGCCGGGTTCACACGCCCGAGGACCCCGACAACGGCTATGGACTCGGCGTGATGATTCGCACCACGGACGACGGAGCCCGGCTCATCGGGCACTCGGGTTCGGTGGCAGGCTACAATGCCTACATGCTCTTCGAGCCCGAGTCGGGGCTGGGGGTTGTCCTGCTGCGCAACTACAACCAGGGCGAGGCCAGCCTGGGCGCGGCGGGGCAGGAACTCCTTGTGGAGCTGCTGGGGGCGCTGCGCTGAGTCAGCCCGCGTCGAACAGGCGCATCTGACCGCCCCGCTCGGGCCTGCGGAACCCATCGGTCGCCAGCTCGTACGATCGGCGCTTCAGACCGAGCCTGCGGCAACTGACGCGGAAGAGGTTGCCCAGATGCTCGGCGAAGGGGCCTCTTCCGCGCCCGCGCCGCCCGAAACGGGAGTCGTAGAGCCTTCCGCCGTGCACCTCCCTGAGCCGCCCGAGCACCTTGTTGCGCCGGTCGGGGAAGTGCTGCTCGAGCCATTCGGCGAACAGTTCCTTTACTCCGAGAGGTAGCCGCAGCAGCATCATGCCGGCGTGGGAAGCGCCCGCCTCGCGCCCGGCAGCGAGAATCTCCGGTAGCTCGTGGTCGTTCAGCCCCGGGATCAGCGGGGCCACATTGACCCCCACGGGGACTCCGGCGTCCGCCAATGCCCGCACCGCTGCCAGCCTGCGGGCGGGAATCGAGGTTCTCGGTTCCATCACCCGGCGGAGATCCTTGCGCAGCGTCGTGATCGACAGCGTGACCATCGCCGTCCCGTGCTCCGCCATGCGGGAGAGGATGTCGATGTCCCTCGCCACCAGGTGATTCTTCGTGACGATCGACACGGGATGCCGGCACTCGAGAAGCACCTCCAGGCACGCGCGCGTGATCCGCAGCCGGCGCTCCACCGGCTGGTAGGGGTCGGTGACGCCGCTGAGCGCGAGCGTCTGAGGCTTCCAGGCGCGCGCGGACAAGGCCTTCTTCAGCAACTCCGCGGCATCCGGCTTGACCATGATCCGGCTCTCGAAGTCGAGCCCCGCGGAGAACCCCAGGTACTCGTGGGTGGGTCTCGCGTAGCAGTAGCTGCACCCGTGCTCGCAGCCGCGGTACGGATTCAGGCTGACCGAGAAGCCCAGGTCCGGACTCGAATTGTGCGAGATGACGCTGCGTGACCGGTCGACGAAAAAGCGGGTCTTGCGGGGCTGGGCTCCGCTGCTCTCGCCTTCCACCTCCGCTTCGGGCTCCAGATGAAGCCGCTGGAAGCGGTTGGGAAGGTCGTGCGAGGCTCCACGGCCGTGGACAGGCAATCGCATTGGGGATGGCGGGTCCATCAGGATCTCGGGAGCCGGGAAGTTGCCACGGGCCCCGATGAGGCTCGGGGTTGAATATTCGGTGTTTATTCGGTAACATGACCGGCCGTAGTCGCGCAAGGGTGACGCGGAGGAGCGCGCGGGCGGTGTCGCAACTCCGGCGGCGGGCGTATGCTGGACCCTTGAACACCGCAATCTCAGGCCGAACCGACTCCGGGGGAGGGAGGGCATGACGCGCGCACGATGGCTTGACCGGGCGACGGCGATCCAGAAGGGGCATCCGAAGGCGCGGCTCGGCGCGACTCGGGCGCGAGCGCGATTCCTCCTGCTTTCGGCGGCCTGGCTGGCCGTGAAGGCCTCTGGCCTCGACGCCCAGCGCGTGACCCTGCCCGACAGCACCGAGGTGACGGCCATCGTGGCCGGGCGCCTCATCGACGGCGTGGACGGAAACGTGCGTGAGAACGTCACCATCGTCGTGCGCGGCACCCGTCTGGAGGCGGTGGGCGCGGACGTCGCCGTGCCCGCGGGCGCGACCCTCGTCGACCTCTCCGACCACACCGTCATGCCCGGCTTCATCGATCTGCACACGCACATCACCAGCGACCCCGGGAGCGGCCGGGAGAGCGGCCTGCGCCGCTGGCCGGGGCACTTGGCCATCGCCGGCGTCATGAACGCCAGAATCACCCTGGAGGCGGGCTTCACCACCATCCGCAACGTCGGCAGCGACGACTTCGCCGACGTGGCGCTGCGCGACGCCATCAACGCGGGCATGGTGCCGGGCCCGCGCATCTACACGGCCGTGCACTCCCTCGGCATCACCGGCGGCCACTGCGACAGCAACGGCTATCGCCCGGACATCTTCGAGGAGCCGGGGATCGAGGACGGCATCGCCCAGGGCATCGAGCGCGTGCGCGAGGCCGTGAACTACCAGATCAAGTATGGCGCCGACGTCATCAAGTTCTGCGCCACCGGCGGCGTCCTGTCGTTGGGCACCGCAGTCGGCGTGCAGCAGTACACGGAGGAGGAGATGGTCGTCCTGGTGCAGACCGCCAACATGGCCGAGCGTACGGTAGCTGCCCACGCCCACGGCCTGGACGGGATCAAGGCCGCCGTGCGCGCAGGCGTCACCTCCATCGAGCACGGGTCCATGCTCGACGGCGAGACCGTCCGGCTCATGGCCGAACACGGGACCTACCTGGTGCCCACCATGATGGCCTTCGAAGACGTTCGCCAGCGGGCGCTGACGGGCACGCTCGGCGGGCTGCCCGGCCTGAAGGCGCTCGAGATCTACCCGTTTTTCCGCGAGTCCATTCAGCTGGCGATGCGGGAGGGCGTTAAGATCGGCTTCGGCACCGACGCCGGCGTGTTCCCGCACGGCGAGAACGCGGGGGAGTTCCGTCTGCTGGTGGATGTCGGCATGTCGCCGGCGGATGCGATTCTGGCCGCCACCCGTGAAGCAGCGGAGGTGTTGCATCGAACGGAGGAACTGGGCAGCGTGGAGGCGGGCAAGGTCGCGGATCTGGTGGCCGTTCGCGGAGATCCGCTGGAGGACATCGATCTGCTGCGGAACATCGACTTCGTCATGAAGGACGGCGTGGTCTATAAACAGGACGGACGCGGCGCGAGGCGCCCGGCCACGGAGTAGGGCGGGACCGGCGCATACCTCGCCGCCGGGTCCCGCATGACGCCTATCCTCTAACGGGAGATGAGGGGAATGACGACGAATCGACGCGACTTCCTGCGGATGTCGGCCGTGGCTGGCGGCGGGCTGGGCCTCGGGCTCGGGTACCCGGCCTCGCTGAACGGGCATGGTCACGAAGCGGTCCGGCTGCCGCGCAGGGCTTCCCGCATTCTTCTTCTCGGAGGCACGGGGTTCATCGGTCCCTGGCAGGTGAACCGCATCCTGTCGCAGGGCCACGAGCTGACCCTGTTCAACCGCGGCCGCAGCCAGCCGCGCATGTTCCAGGACCAGTTCGCCGGCCTGGAAAACCTGATCGGCGACCGGGACGGCGACCTTTCGTCCCTGGAGGGCGACCGCACCTGGGACGTCGTCATCGACAACTCCGGCTACACGCCCGACCAGGTTCGCGCCACCGCCCGCCTGCTGGTGGACCGGACGGATCAGTATCTGTTCATCTCCACGCAGGCCGCCTACATGTCGCGGGTGGAGATCGGCATCGACGAGGATGCCCCGGTGGGGCAGGCGGACCTGCCGATGGAGGAATGGGAAGGCTACGGGCCGATGAAGGCGCTGGCCGAACAGGAACTGCAAGCCGCCTTCGGGAATCGCTGCACCATCGTTCGCCCCGGCCTGGTGGCCGGCCCCGGAGACCGCAGCGACCGCTTCACCTACTGGTGCGCTCGCATGGACCGGGGCGGGGAAGTGCTCGCCCCCAACACCCCCACGGATCCCGTCCAGTACATCGACGTGCGCGACCTGGCCGAGTTCATGGTGCATCTGCTGGAACAGGAAACGAGAGGGGTCTACAACGTGATCGGACCTGAGGGGGACCTGCACATGGAGGAGTTCCTGTACGGGATCAAGGCGGCGACGTCGACGCCTTCGAGCCTCACCTTCGTCGCTCTCGACTTCCTGCGGGAGCAGGGCGTCCGCCCCTGGAGCGACCTGCCGGTCTGGCAGCCACCCGTGGGACCGACCGCGGGCTTCGCGCGCATGAGCCGCGCCCGCGGCATGGCCGCCGGCCTCCGCTATCGACCGCTGGCCGTCACCGCGGCCGAAACGCTCGAGTGGTGGAAGGAACTTCCCGAAGAGGACCGGGCGACCATGCGTGCGGGCCTGGCCCCCGAGCGCGAGGCCGAGGTGCTTGCGGCCTGGCACCGGAGGTCGGGTTAGCAGCCGCGGACGAGCCTTTCCCGCGTTCGACGCATCCGCCCGCTCCTGCGCGATCACGGATGTTCACCCGCCGGACGCCGGGGCTCGCGGCTGGCCGGGAAAATTCCTTGCGTGGCATCGGGCTGTCGGTTACGGTGCCGATGCATGCGCCCCGGTCACGCCCTGACCGCAGTCCCGCAAAATCCCGGAGGAATCGATGACCCGGTTTGTGAAGCTGTTCGCCCTCGGCCTGCTCCTTCTCCCGAACGCGGTCGACGCGCAGCAGGCTCCCCGGCCCGGGAGCGGCGGAAACCCGATCGACCCCGACGCTGCCAGGCCGATCGACGCACTCGAGTCGGTGTGGATCGAGGAACTCACCTTCATGGAGGTGCGCGACGCGATCCGCTCCGGAAAGACCACCGTCATCGTGCCCACGGGCGGGGTTGAGGAGAACGGCCCCTACCTGGCCGGCGGCAAGCACAACTACATCCTGCAGCAAACCGCCGAGGCGGTTGCGCGCAAGCTTGGGAACGCGCTGATCGCCCCGATCATCAAATACGTGCCCGAGGGCGAGATCGACCTGGAACCCGGCACCATCCGCTATCCGGGCACCATCGGGGTGAGGGTCGAGACCTTCAAGGCCGTGCTCACCGACGTTTCCACCGCCCTGCGGGCCAACGGCTTCGAACACATCGTCCTGATCGGAGACAGCGGAGGCAACCAGCAGCCGCAGGTGGAGGTCGCGGAGGAACTCTCGGCCAAGTGGACCGACGGCAAGACCGGCATCCACCACATCCCCGAGTACTACAACTGGGTGGACCGCCAGCAGTGGCTGCGCGAAAGGGGCATCAACGAGGTGATGCAGGACCCCGGCCTGCACGACGAGTTCAGCGCCACCTCCATCATGATGCTCACAGATCCCACCACGGTACGAATGGAGCAGCGCATCCGCGCGGGACATTTCTCCATCAACGGCGTCGACCTGGCGCCCATACCCCGCACCCTGGCCCTCGGAAGCGAGCTCGTGGACTGGATCGCCGATCTCACCGTGGCCGCCATCCACGAGGCGACCGGGGAGACGGACGGAAGCTGACGTTCGCAGGCTCGGAACGACCCGGGCCGGCACCCGAGGAAACGCGTTCGTCGATCAGTCGGGCTGGAATAACACACCTCTAAGGAGATCTTCATGGAGTCGCGCACCGCCACCCGAATCTTCGCAACCGGCATCGCCCTGATGCTCGCCGTGTACGCGCCGCCGCTGGAGGCGCAGGAGCTCCACTCGGGAGAATTCCGGGCCGGAGAGTCCGCGATCGTACACCACAATCTCATGGTGCCGATGCGGGACGGGACACTCCTCTCGACCGACGTGTATCGTCCGGCCGCGCCCGGGCGCCATCCCGCGCTGCTGATCCGCGACCCCTACGACAACGGGTCCGACGCAGCCTCCTGGGAGGAAGGCCTGCTCTGGGCGGAACGCGGATACGTCTACGTCCACCAGAACGTGCGTGGCCGCTTCGACTCCGAGGGGAGCTGGTATCCCTACCTGGCGGAAGCCAACGACAGCCACGACACCCAGAACTGGATTGGCCGGCAGGAGTGGTCGGACGGGCAGGTGGGCACCCACGGCAACTCCTATCTCGCCACCACGCAGTGGAAGGGCGCCGAGTTCAGGTCGCCCTACCTGAAGGCGATGGCCCCCCGGGTGACCCCGTTCAACTACTACTTCGACACGGCCTATCCGGGCGGCGCGCTCGCGCTCGGCTCGCGCATCGGCTGGGCCTCGGGGATGGGCGGGCGCACCGGCCAGGCGGGCAACCCCGACTGGGACCAGGTGCTCTGGACCATGCCGCTGCTGGAGATGGGCGCGGCCACGGGGCAGGACAATCCCTGGTGGCGCGACTTCGTGATGCACCCGACCTACGACGCCTACTGGGAAGTGCTCGACTCCGAGGCCCGCCTGGAGGAGTTCGCCGCGGCCTCGCTCAATATCGGCGGTTGGTACGACGTCTTCCTGGACGGGACCCTGGTCAGCTACACCGGCATGGTCGAGAAGGGGCGCACCGAGTACGCGCGCGAGAATCAGAAGCTGCTCATCGGCCCCTGGCCGCACGCCAGCGTGCCCAACTTCGTCTATGACGGAATCGATTTCGGGCCGGACGCAACCGTCGACTTCGACAGCCTGCACGTGAAGTGGTTCGACGCCCTGCTCAAGGGGGTAGACAACGGCTATCTGGACGAGCCGCCGGTGCGGATCTTCATCATGGGCGAGAACGTCTGGCGCTCCGAGAACGAGTGGCCCATCGCCCGCACCCAGTACACGAACTACTACTTCCACAGCGGGGGCAATGCGAACGGCTCCTCGGGCGACGGCACCCTGAGCACGGACATGCCGGGAGCGTCCGATCCGGCCGACGAGTTCGTGTACGACCCCATGGACCCGGTGCCGACACGCGGCGGCAACCTCATGTTCGGCCCCACGCCTCCCGGGCCCTTCGACCGCGCGGACATCGCGGAGCGCGACGACATTCTGGTGTTCACCACGCCGCCCCTCGAGGAGGCGGTGGAGGTCACGGGTCCGATCACGGCCACCGTGTACGCGTCGAGTTCCGCGACCGACACCGACTTCACGGCGATGCTGGTCGACGTCCATCCGGACGGAAAGGAAATCAACATCGCGGACGGCATCCTGCGCGCACGGTATCACAGCAACCCGGACTTCACGGACTTCGAGCTGCTGGAGCCTGGGACCGTGTACGAGTTCAACATCGATCTCTGGGCGAGCAGCAACCTCTTCAGGGAAGGTCACCGGATCCGGGTCGAGATCTCGAGCAGCAACTTCCCGAAGTACGACCGCAATCCGAACACCGGCGGCCCGGTCCACCTCGAAACGGAGGTCCAGACCGCCAATCAGACGGTCTACCACAACGCGCGGTATCCGTCGCACGTCACGCTGCCGGTGATTCCCCGGTAGGAGTTACGGGCGGCAACCACATAAGACGAGACTCGCAAGGAGGCAGCCATGTCAGGGTTTCGACTCCCATTGTTCGCGCTCGCGGGTGCGGGACTTCTCACCGGATGCGCCACGGAGTCCGGGCCGCTGGCGACGATGGCCGCCGAAGGAGCCAATCCGATCACGGGCGAGGGGCTGTCCAATCCGAACCCGACGCGCATCGGTAGCTGGGCGACGCTCCCCGAGGGACGGCAATGGGGGTCCACCGCGGGCGTGGACATCGACCCGACGGACGGGCACGTCTGGGGGTATGAGCGCTGTGCGGCGGGCTCCGCGGGAGGCCCCGGGATCAACTGCGACAACAACCCGGTGGACCCCATCTTCAAGTTCGACAGGAACACGGGAGAGATCCTCGCCAACTTCGGTGCGGGAATCTTCGTCACTCCGCACGGCATCGACGTTGACGAGGACGGGAACGTCTGGGTGACCGACTTCGCCGGAAACGAGGCGGGCACCAAGGGTCACCAGGTGCACAAGTTCAGCCAAACCGGAGAACTGCTCATGAGCCTGGGCGTCGCGGGGCAACCCGGAGACGCTCCAGGCCAACTCAACCAGCCCACGGACGTCATCGTCGGGCCCGGCGGCAGTATCTTCGTCGCGGATGGTCACGCTGGTCAGGGACTGACGACCGACGCGCAGATGGAGGTGGCGCGGAACGCTGGGCTGACGGGCCGAATCGTCAAGTTCTCGCCGGAGGGCGACTACCTGATGGAGTGGGGGGAGATCGGCACGGAGCACGGACAGTTCCGTACCCCTCACGCCCTGGCATTCGATGGTCAGGGTCGGCTTTGGGTCGCAGACCGAGGCAACCACCGCCTCGAGATCTATGACCAGAACGGGAACTATCTGGAGTCGCGTTATCAATACGGCCGCATCAGCGACGTCTTCATTACCGAGGACCAGGTGGTGTACGCCATCGACTCCGAGTCCAACCGTCTCCGGCACATCAACTGGAGGAACGGGGTCCGGATCGGGCCAGTGGACCAGGACGCACTCGTGGGCTTCATTCCGGGCTGGGACTCCGATAGCCGACCGAATCACGGCGTGGCGGGGGAAGGCGTGGCGGTGGACGCGGACGCCAACGTCTACGTGGCCGAAGGACCGGCCTCGCTCTTCGACGCGGGCTCAGCCTTCACCAGGTACGTGGTGGCGGCCGGCATGTAGGGTCGGCGACGCCGCGGGAGCAAGCCCGGGAGCACAGAACCGCGGGAGCGCCGTGCTTGCCAGCGGGAAGGCCGGGGGCGTAGGTTGAGGCAATGCCATGTCCGGGACCCGTGTGTCCCGGCGGCGCCAGTGCGTCCCCTCGCAGCGGCCTGCAGGCGGAGGTGTTTGTGAGAGTTCTCCTTCCGGGAATCTCGCTCCTGGGCATGGCCCTCTTCATGGGCCATGACGGAGCGCGCGCGCCGACGTTCGCAGGGGAGGCCCGTGACGCCGCTCCCGCATTCGCGAGGGGCCATCGTCCGGATGCCTCGCAGGGTCCGCATGCGCGTCCCGGCACGCCCCCGTCCGAAGCGCTCAACGCCGTCGTCCGCCAGTACTGCTTCGTCTGCCACAACGACGCCATGATGACCGGCAACATGACGGTCCAGAGCTTCGACGTGACCGCCGCCTGGGAGGACTGGGAGACGGCCGAGCGCATGATCGCGAAGCTGCGCACGGGGATGATGCCTCCGCCCGGAATACCCCGTCCCGGCGGGGACACGCTGCTCACGCTCGTCGAGACGCTCGAGCAGACCATCGACGAATACGCGGCCGCCAATCCCAACCCGGGCAACCGCAGCTTCCAGCGGCTCAACCGCGCGGAGTACGAGCAGGCCGTCCAGGATCTCTTCGGCATCACCGTCGACGCCAGCCAGTGGCTTCCCCCGGATCTCTATCTGGGGAACTTCGACCACATGGCCGTATCGCAGCCGCTGTCGCCCACGCTGCTCAACTCGTATCTGAACGCCGCCAACGACGTCAGCCGCCTGGTGCTGGGCCATCCGGGCGCGACCTCGGACTCCAAGACCTACCTCGTCTCGACCTACCAATCCCAGCACGAGTGGGACCATGTGGAAGGCGCACCGTACGGCACCCGTGGCGGGATCGTTGCGGACCACCATTTTCCCGCCGACGGCGAGTACGTTTTCGAGATGTCGTTCTGGGCGGGGGACCATGAACGCTTCGCCGAAATGGACATCTCCGTCGACGGGGAGCGGGTCGCCCTGGTTCCAGTGGAGGAGCTGCGCCGCGACGCGGACTTCGGGCCGAACTGGAACCAGTTCACCGACCCCATCTTCGTCAGCGCGGGCCAGCGTCGGGTTGCGGCGGCGTTCATCAGGAAACAGGACGGGCCCTACGCGGATCTGCAGGAGCCCTTCGGCTGGTCCAACGCCGGAGTTCGCTTCCGCATCGGGACGGGGTTCGTCGTCCTCACCCACCTGAGAGATCTGACCATCCGCGGGCCCCTGGATCCGCAGGGCGTATCCGAGACCCCGAGCCGGCAGCGGGTCTTCACCTGCCGGCCAACGTCGTCCGAGGCCGAACGGTCCTGCGCCCTGGAGATCGCCGCCAGGCTCGCCCGGCAGGCCTATCGCCGGCCGCTCACCGACTCCG
Source organism: Gammaproteobacteria bacterium (assembly GCA_009840525.1). GTDB lineage: Bacteria > Gemmatimonadota > Gemmatimonadetes > Longimicrobiales > Gaopeijiaceae > BD2-11. The sequence goes on along the minus strand of VXNP01000150.1, from coordinate 8,570 downwards.
ATCTCGCGGGTCTGATGTCGTTCTACGACGTGGGGGCCGCCGAAGGAGGCTTCGAGACCGGCGTGCGCACCGTCCTGGAGGCGATCCTGGCGAGCCCGCACTTCGTGTTCCGCATCGAGGAAGCCCCGGAGAGCGCGCTCGAGGCGGGGGAGAGCTACCGGATCAGCGACCTCGCCCTCGCCTCCAGGCTGTCGTACTTCCTGTGGGGAACGCAGCCTGACGACGAACTGGTTTCGCTCGCGAGCCGTGACCGGCTCTCGGATCCGCGCGTCCTGGAACAACAGGTGCGCCGAATGCTGGCCGACCCGCGCTCCGAGAGCCTCGCCACCCGTTTCGCCACCCAGTGGCTCAGGCTTCAGGATCTCGAAAGGGTGCAGCCGGACGCCTTCTGGTTCCCCCACTTCAACGAGCAGCTCAAGGCCGCCATGCGGCGCGAGACCGAGTTGTTCTTCGATCATCTGGTCCGCGAGGACCGGAGCCTGCTGGAGCTCTACGGCGCCGACTACAGCTTCATGAACCAGCGCCTGGCGGAGCACTACGGCATCCGGGGCGTGGTCGGGGAGAACTTCCGCCGCGTAGACTATCCCGAGGGAATGCTGCGCCAGGGGCTGCTGGGGCACGGCAGCGTGCTGATGTCCACCTCGATGGGTACGCGGACCTCCCCGGTCTTGCGCGGCAAGTGGGTGATGGAGGTGCTGCTGGACGCGCCGCCCCCGCCGCCTCCGCCCGACGTGCCTGCTCTGGAAGAGACCGAGGACGAAGGGGAGGGCCGTCTGCTCACCACGCGCGAGCGGCTGGAGATCCACCGGCGGAACCCGGTTTGCGCCGCCTGCCATCAGTTCATGGATCCCATCGGGGTGGCGCTGGAGAACTTCGGCGTAACCGGGGAATGGCGGATTCGCGAGAGCGGATCCCCTCTCGACGCCCGGGGCCAGCTCTACGACGGCACCGAGCTCACCAACTCGGTGCAGCTCGCGGACGCGCTGCTGGAGCGCCCGATCCCGCTGGTGCGCACCTTCACCATGAACCTGCTGGCGTACGCCCTGGGGCGACGCGTCGAGTACTACGACGGGCCGACCATACGCGCCATCGCGCGCGAGGCGGAGAGCAACGACTACAGAATCTCATCCTTCGTCCTCGGCGTCGTGAAGAGCGATGCCTTCCGCACCCGGCAGGATGTCGGGACTGCGACGACGGACGGGGTCGAGGGCGCACGGGACGATTGAGAACATGCCACGGGGCTCGTGCCCCGGGGCGCCACAATAGAGTAGAGGGAGCACGACGATGACGACCAGCTTCATCACGGGCGCGCACATTCCCCGCCGCACCTTCGTTCGCGGGATGGGGGCCACGGTGGCTCTGCCCCTCCTGGATGCGATGATGCCGGCCGGACCAGGCCGGTGGGGACGCGCGGCGGCCGCGCTCGAGGACCGCACCCGCCTGGTGTGCATCGAGGAGGTGCACGGCGTGCCGGGATGCAGCGAGTGGGGCGCGAGCCAACACTTGTTCGCACCCGAGACGATCGGGCGAAACTTCCGCATGACGGATGCGAACGTGCTCAAGCCGCTCGAACGCTTTCAGGACTACCTCACCATCATCAGCAACACCGACGTGCGCATGGCCGAGGCCTACGAGCCCAACGAGATCGGCGGCGACCACTTCCGGTCGACGGCGGTCTTCCTGACCCAGTGCCATCCAAAGCAGACCCAGGGATCGGACATCTACGTGGGGGTCTCCCTCGACCAGTTGCAGGCACGCCGGTTCGGGCAGGACACCGCGCTCCCGTCGCTGCAGCTCTGCATCGAGAACCTGGGGCAGGGCGGTGGGTGCTGGTACAACTACCACTGCGCGTATACCGACGCGATCAGCTGGGCGTCGCCGACCGAGCCGCTGCCGATGATCCGCGATCCGCGCGCCGCGTTCGACCTTCTCTTCGGCGCCGGCGGAAGCAACGAGGAGCGGGCGGTCCGCAGGCGCACTAACCAGAGCATCCTCGACTGGATCGTGGACGAGGTGGCGACGCTCCGGGCCCGGGTGGGCAACGAGGACCGCAACCGGCTGGACCGGTATCTGGACAACGTGCGCGAGGTGGAGCGCCGCATTCAGAAGGTGGAGGAGTTCAACTCGACCGGCGAGCAGCGGGAGCTGCCGGAAGCCCCGGCGGGCGTCCCCGATTCATTCGCCGAGCACATGGAGCTGATGTTCGACCTGCAGGTGCTGGCCTTCCAGACCGACATGACGCGGGTCGTGTCGTTCAAGATGGGCCGCGACGCGTCGAACCGGATCCACCCGGAAAGCGGCACCACCACGCCGTTCCATCCGGCTTCGCACCACGGCAACAGCGAAGAGGCCATTCTGGACTTCAACCAGATCGCCCAGTACCGCATGAGCCCGCTGCCGTACTTTCTGGAGAAGCTGCAGGCGAGCATGGACGGAGACGCGAACCTGCTCGACAAGTCGGTGATCGTGTGGGGTTCGCCGATGGCCGACGGCAACGTCCACAACCACCGCCGTTGCCCGCTCATCCTGCTGGGCCACGGCAACGGACGGCTTGAGGGCAACGTCCACCTGAAGGCCCCCGACGGAACGCCCATGGCGAACGTCTTCCTCAGCCTGCTGCACCGGCTCGGGCACGAGGACATGGACAGCTTCGGCGACAGCACGGGCGAATTCGCGCTGGGGTATCCCGGCGGCGCCGTGGCCGCGGCGGAGTCATCGAGCCGATAGGGTCCTGCCGATGAATCCCACGACCGCCCTGGCGATCATCGCCCTGCTGGTGGCCGGTTCGGCGGCGAGGGGTCCCGTGGCCGATGCGGCCATGCGCGGCGACCTCGAGGCCGTTCGCGCGCTGCTGGAGCAGGGGGCCGATGCCAACGAGGCCCAGGGCGACGGAATGACCGCGCTTCACTGGGCCGCGCGCAACGGCGACATCGAGATGGCGCGGCTGCTCGTCACTGCGGGAGCCAACGTCGAGGCGGGAACCCGGATCGGGCGCTACACCCCGCTCCACCTCGCGAGCCGCGCAGGAGGCGCCGGGGTCGTGGAGGCGCTGCTCGCGGCGGGTGCCGACGTGCACGCCAGGACCACCAACAGCGGGGTGACCGCGCTCCACCTGGCCGCCGAGTCGGGGAGTTCGGAGGCGATACGGCTGCTGGCCGGTGCCGGCGCCGACCTGAATGCTCGCGAACGGGAGTGGAAGCAGACCCCGCTGATCTTCGCAGCCGCCCGGAACCGCGCGCAGGCCATCCGCTCGCTTGTCGAGCTGGGGGCGGATATTTCGCTGTCCGAGGCCGTTGTCGAGGATGTGGATCGGCGGGCGGCCGTGGATGTCGCCGCGCAGCACAGGCTGTATGAGGTGCTCGCCCAGTTCCGCCCGGACTGGCTGGAGAACGACCCGCGGGCGGACCCGTGGGGACCGGTCGACGAGGGCGAACGCCCGACACCCGGCCAGGTGGCGGTAGCCATCGAGGCCGCGCGCGAAGTGCAGCGCAGGGGCGATGTGCTGATCCTTGACGGCGAGGTGCAGGGCATCTCGCCGATATCGACCAACCCCCCGCCGGGCCAGCCGGCCCTGGTGGGCAGGTGGGGCGGGCTCACCCCGCTCCTTCACGCGGCCCGTGCCGGGCACAGGGAAGCCGCGGACGCGCTTCTGGATGGGGGCGCGGACATCGACCAGACCAGCGGAGACGGAACCAGCCCGCTGCTGATCGCCATGCTGAACGGGCGCTTCGACCTGGGGCTCCATCTCCTCGAGCGCGGAGGCGATCCCAACGTCGCCAGCGACCCGGGCGCGACGCCCCTGTTCGCCGTGATCAACGTGCAGTGGGCCGGCACCTCCTTCTATCCCCAGCCGCGCGCCCACGAGGCGCAGGAGGCCGGCTACCTCCACGTGATGGAGGAGCTGCTGCTCGCGGGAGCGAATCCCGACGCGAGGCTCGAGAAGGACCTGTGGTGGGCCCACCAGCGACTCGTCAGCGCGAACCTCGAGGGAACCACGCCCTTCTTCCGCGCCGCGCTCGGTGTCGACGTAGCCGCGATGAAGCTGCTGGTGGCCTACGGGGCGGATCCCGACATCGCCAGCCGGAAGCCGGCGGGCGCGGAGGTTGCACCGGTGGCTGCGGACTACTCGGCCGCCGTGGACGAAAGCGGCATTCCGCCCGTTCCTCCCGGAGGCGCCGCCATGTATCCCATCCACGCGGCCACGGGCGTGGGCTACGACCAGCGCGCCGCGAACGAACACCGGTACGTGCCGGGCGGATGGCTCCCGGCCGTGAGGTATCTCATCGAGGAGTTGGGCGCCGACGTGAACGCGCGGGATCTGGACGCCCGCACGCCGCTCCACAACGCCGCTTCACGCGGTGACAACGAAGTCATCCTCTACCTGATCGAGCGCGGCGCCGACGTGCATGCGGTGACGCGACTCGGCCAAACGACCGTCGACATGGCCAACAGTCCGAGCTACAATGTCCGCCCGTTTCCGGCGACGATCGCTCTGCTCGAGCGCCTGGGCGCCATCAACAACGAGAACTGCGCCATGTGCTAGTTCGGAGGCCGAGGGCTGTGCGCCCGAGGACCTCACAGAACCCGGAGAATCCAGGGCGGATTCCCGGGAGCAGGATCGATGCCGTTCCCCCAAGCAGGAGGTGGAAGCATGAAAATCCTTCGTAAGGTCTTCACCTTAACCGGCGCCGTCTGCGCCATGGCCATGATTGCCGCTCCGTTGTCCGCCCAGACCGGCACCGTCACCGGCTCGGTCCAGGAGGTGGGCACCGGGCTGCCGCTGGCGGGTGCGCAGGTGAGCATCGCCGCCGAGGGCGTGGGCAACGTCACCAATGCCAACGGTCGGTTCGTCCTGCTGGGCATTCCGGCCGGCAACCACGTTCTGGAGATCCGCTACATCGGCTACGGGACCGAGACCCAGGACATCACCGTGGTCGCGGACCAGACCGTGAACATCGATGTCCAGATGGAGTCGGAGGCGATCGCCCTGGACGAGGTGATCGTGACCGGCACCGGCGTCGTCACCGAACGGCGTCGGCTGGGCCAGACCGTCGAGACGCTGGGCGCCGAAACCATCAATACCGCGCCCGTATCCAACATCACCGAGGCGCTCTCCGGGCGTGTCGCCGGGATGGTGCCCGGGATCGCTCCCAACGTGGGGACCTCGAGCCAGATCCTCCTGCGCGGAGCGGTCAGCCTCACGCAGCGGAGCGCCCCGCTCATCTACGTCGACGGAGTGCGCATCGACTCCAACTACAGCAAGGTGGGCGGCGCCCGCCAGGCCACCTCGCTCGACCGGCTGAACCCCAACGACATCGAGCGCATCGAGATCATCAAGGGCGCGGCGGCGGCGACCCTGTACGGCACCGAGGCCTCGAGCGGGGTGATCCAGATCATCACCAAGCGCGGGAGCGCGGGCGATCCGGTGTGGACCTTCGGGACCGGCTTCGACGGCACGAGGATTCCTGAAGCCCGCCTGAAGGGAGTCTGGGGCTACAACTTCGACACCAAGCAGTTGCAGACCCTCGGCAAGCCCGTCCTCGACTACCTCGGCGGCTGGGGCTCGGTCATGGACTTCAACGCGGACGTGCGGGGCGGGACCTCCACCGTGCAGTATTTCGCCTCCGGCCGTCTCCGCGACGAGGTCGGGCAGATGGGCCGCGAGTACCGCGACTTCCAGGGAACCATGGACGCCAACCTGCGCGCCAACCTCACGGTGCAGGCGACCGAGAGGCTCGGTATTCGCGTGGACATGAACACGGTCTTCAGCGACCGGCGCCAGCCCGGACAGAACGGGCTCAACTGGGGCAGCGGATACCTCTGGGGCTTCTTCCTGGCGACGCCCAGGAATCCGGCGCCGCGCTTCCCCTATGGCGGACGCTACGGCGTCAACGCCTACGAGATCGCGTGGCCACCGCCCCATGGGTACAACGGCCCGCTCTCTCCGAGCGACCACTTCCTGCCGCTGGACAGCGACCCCATCGCGAGCGTGACCTCCAACCAGGACGAGCAGCGCGTGACGCTCAGCGGGGCCTTGACCTACGACTGGGGCAACGGCATCCGCTCAGAGCTCATCATGGGCCGCGACCGGATGACCGAGGAGTACATCGAGCACGTCAACAAGGGCCTCAACATCTATCACGAGCAGGGCGAGCGGCTGGTGCGCACCTCCGAGCGCACGGCTACGACGCTGGACTTCAAGACGTCCTGGAGCCGCGATTTCAGCGAGAACCTGACCTCCACCCTGCTGGTGGGCGGCCAGAGCTTCTGGGAGGAAGAGTGGTTCAGGACGCTCGGGGTTCGGGACTTTCCGCTGCGCCAGCTCGCGACCCTGCCGGCCGGATCGCAGCTCCTGCCGCCGAACGAGACCTTCCAGGAGGTCATCAACGCCGGCGTGTACGCCCAGGAGGAAGTCGGGCTGTGGAACCGTCTCTTCCTGAACGCCGGTCTGCGCGTGGACGGCAACTCGGCCTTCGGTGAGAACTTCGCCTTCCAGGTGTACCCCAAGGGCGGTGCGTCCTGGGTCGTGTCGGAGCATGACTTCTGGCCGTTCCAGAGCTGGGACCAGTTCCGGGTGCGGGCGGCGCTGGGCGCGGCGGGGCTGCAGCCCGGCGCGTTCGACGCCACCCAGACGTGGGTGCCCGGCATCGGCGTGGACAACCTCTCCATCGTGAGAACCGGCAACCCCGGAAACCCGGACCTGAAGCCCGAGCGCACCCTGGAGTGGGAATTCGGGACCGAGTTCGGCTTCCTCGATGGCCGGGTGGGGCTGGACGTGGTGTACTACAACGCGACCACCAGCGACGCGCTCCTGCCCGTGCCGTCCGCGGCCTCGACCGGATTCCTCCAGCCGGTGGTTTCCAACGTCGGCAAGATCCGCAACCAGGGGTTCGAATCTTCGCTGGACGTGACCTGGGTCCGGCGTCCCAGCCTGAGATGGTCGACCACCTTCCAGGTGGCCCTGAACGACTCCGAGATCCTCGACATGGGCGGCGTGCCTCCCTACCGGGTTCACATCCAGGGCGGCACCAGCGCCGGCCGGTATTATCCCACGATGAAGGAAGGGTTCACTCCCGGCGCGTGGATCGCTCCGGTGCCCGATCCCAGCAACCCCTACACCGTAGCGGTGCCCATCGAGCAGCTCACGAGGCTGAACCAGATCACGCCCAACAAGCTCAAGAATGCCGCGGGCGGCGATTCGCTGGAATACGTGGGACGCCCCATCCCGCTCTGGACGGGGAGCTTCCTCACGTCGCTCGACCTCCCCGGCGGCCTGAGCGTCAACGCCACCTTCACCGGGGCGTACGACTATCACATGTTCTCGGAGGTGTCGGTCATTCAGGATGCCTTTACCCGGAATTCACCGCGCGTGGCCGAATTCGAGGCCATCCTGGACGATCCGAACACCTCGGTGGCGGAACGCCAGCGGGTCGCGGAGAACTTCGGCAACCAGCATCCCTCGATGATCTCCAGCTACCTCTTCAGGGCCGACTTTCTGCGCTTCGCCGACCTCTCCTTCAACTACAACGTCCCGGAGAGCTTTGTGACTTCGCTCGCGGGCATGAATTCCCTGGTGGTCAGACTGTCGGCGACCAACCTGTTCCTCTGGAACAAGTGCCCCGTGGACGTCTGCATGTCTGATCCCCTGACCCCCTATCACGGAATTCCCGATGCCCGGGCCGGTGGACCCTATAACGCATTCGGCATGAACTCCGACTACGGTCAGCCGCCGAGCCCCAGACGCTACGGCATTCGCTTCCAGGCGACGTTCTAGGATGCGGGTGTGCGATGGGTATCGAATCGATCGCCAATGGCGATGAGCGGATTTCTGAAGCAAGGGAGATAGTCATGCGGATGCGCATATTGAGATTGGGAGCATTGTCATTCACCGTACTGATCGCAGCGGGATGTGGTGACCTGTTCAGCGTCGACAACCCGGGAAGCCTCACGCTTGCCGACCTGGAGGACCCGAACCTGGTTCCGGCGCTGGCCGCCACGCCCGAGGGCGTGGTTTGCGACGCATATGACGGCACGGTCGCGGCCAACGCCCTGCAGTCCGACGATGTAACGTTCATATCGAGCTTCACATTCACCGAACTCCACATGTGGGGTCACATGGAGGGGTTCAACACGACCCAGAACGCGGTCTGGAACTCTCTGTCGTCCGCCCGATGGATCGCAGAGGAGGCCATCAGGAGGTTGCAGGAGTCGAACCCGGCGGACACGACCATCGTGCGCGGCATCTTCTGGGAGGCTTTCGCGCGCATCACTCTGGCCGATCACTTCAAGGAGGTGCCCTTCAACGGCGAGGCGCCGCTGGCGCCCGATGTCGTGCTCGAGCAGACGCTGTCCGCGCTCGACCAGGTGGCGCAGACGAGCAATCCGGACCTTCGCGCGGCGGCGCTCGCCACCAAGGCCCGGGTCCACAGGTCGCTCTTCTTCGAGCGCGGCAGGGACATGTCCCAGGTGGCGGGGGGGCGGGCGGGGGGGGCGGGGGGGGGGGGGGGGGGACCCCCCCGGGCGGGGGGGGGGCGCGGCGCCGGCGCCGCGGGGCGGGGGCCCCCGCCCCC
>VXNP01000099.1 GCA_009840525.1 Gammaproteobacteria bacterium | reverse complement strand
CGCTCATCATCGCGTCGGCCGCTACGACGTTACCCACCACCGAGGACGACCGGATATACTCTCCGGCATCAAAAGTTTGTAACTTACGATATTACCACATGATACGAGTATTATGTGGGTGTTGTTATCATTACAGTTATGTGCCGGAACACCGCTCCCACGGGGTCACCGCACGTAATCCGCCCATGCTTCCATTACCTTTCGCCGCCGCTCGAAGAGGTCGGATCGGAGGTATGCGCCCTCGACGCCCTTGACCGCATGCGCGAGCGCGGATTCGGCAACCTCGCGGGGTACGCCGCGCTCGGCGCACCAGTCGCGGAACGAGGAACGGAAGCCGTGCGGAACGGCTCCGATTTCAAGGCGTCGACAGAGCAGGGACAGGGTGTTGCCGGTCAGCTCGCGGCCGACCGGGGAGGGGAATGCCAGGTCGGATCCGCCGGCTCGGCGGCGCGCTTCGGCGAGCACTTCGAGAGCACGTGAAGACAACGGCACCCGATGCTCGCGTCCCATCTTCATGCGGCTTCCGGGCACGGTCCATGTGGCGGCCCCGGCGTCGATGTCCGCCCACCTCGCGCTCCGTACCTCGCCCGATCTGGACGCGGTGAGAACGAGAAACTCGAAGGCCAGTTTCGTCACGGGTCGTGACGTGCTTGCACGCACTCTGGCCAGTGCCTGCGCGACCTGGGCGTGAGGCAGAGCGCGATGGTGGACTACCGGAACCCCGTTCTTGGGAAGTGCCGCCGCGATGGTGTCTCCGGCAGGATTCCCCTCCCGGTACTCCTTCGCAACCGCCCACCTCATCACCGCCGAAATCCTGTTGCGTACCCGCGTCGCCGTCACCCGCTTCTCGTTCCAGATCGGCAGCAGCACGGCCATCACGTCCGTCGTCGTGATCTTGTTCACCGTCTTGTGCCCGATCTTCGGGTAGGCGTAGTCGCGCAGGCTGGCCCTCCACTGCTCCTCGGTGTCACCACCCGGTTTCCAGTTCGCCCTGTGGATCGCAATCACCTTCTCGGCTGCGCGCGCGAAGGTCGGTATGCCGTCGCTCCTGGGGTCCATCCCCCGCGCCAGCGTTTGCCGATTCGCAAGCGCCTTGGCCCTCGCCTCCTTCAACGTCACCACCGGGTACGCCCCCAGACCCATGTTCACGGCCCTGCCGTTGATGTAAAGACGCTGCGCCCAGGTCCTGCTGATCCGTCCGTTGGATGTCGGCTTGACCAGCAGCGACAGCCCGTAGCCTCCGCGTCCGTCCCCGTATCGGCCCGGCCGCCGCACGGTCTTGACGAAACTCGCGCTGAGCTTCCTGGGTCGCTCCATCCTGGTATCCTGTCCGTTATCACGTTCTGGGGTTTGCACCATTCGGGGGCGGACACGCCCGTGTCAATCGGCACCGGGATGTCAGGCATGCCGTCGACCTCGAAGCCGTCGCCCTCGGCGAGCGGTCAGCAAGCGGATTTCCTGGCTTCGGTCGTCCTTGCAGGTTGGTGAGACGAATCGCCAGGATCTCGCTCTTGTGATCGATTTAATCGCGATGTGCTCGCAATCATCAGCATTTCGTGACATGAATGCTCCATGTTCCGCTGGACTTCTTCCATTGGCGTCGCACGCAACTGTTCACAGGCGCTGCGTTACCGACGCCATTCTGTGGCGGTTTCGGGCGTTGCAGGCCAGATTGGGGAACTCACCGGAGGCATGACACGTGATCGATTCCGATACAGCCAGAGCAGCCACCACATCCGCATGGCTGAAGGACTGGGGACAGTTCTTCATGCTGCTGCTGGCGCTTGGAGGCTTCTACGGGTTCGGTGCGCTGGCCGCCGCGCAGGAAGCTGCCCCGGACGGCGTCGAGTACCGCCTCTACGTGGCCAACGAGTCGTCCGACATCGTGAGCCGGGTGGTCTTCCGGCCCCGAGCGGGCGCGGAGGTGGAGAAGGAGATCCCGGTCGGGATCATGCCTGCGGACAACGACGGGGCGCACGGGCTCACGGTCTCGCCGGACGGGGCCTTCTGGTACCTCACCATCGCGCACGGCACGCCCTACGGGTACGTGTGGAAGTTCGCGGCCGGGGCCGACACCCTGGTCGCGCGCGCGGAACTGGGGCTCTTCCCGGCCACCATGGGCGTCACCCCCAACGGCCAGTTCCTGGTGGTGGCCAACTTCAACCTGCACGGCGACATGGTGCCCTCGGACCTGTCGGTGGTCTACACCCCCACCATGACCCAGCTCTCGCGCGTCACCACCTGCCTCATGCCCCACGGCAGCCGGGTGAGCGCCTCGGGCGGGCTCCAGTACTCGGCGTGCATGCACTCCGACCAGTTGGTCGAGTTCGACCTGACCACCCTGGAGGTGAGCCGGCGCTTCTCGCTGGCGCCGGGCCGAGAGGGTCCGCTGGACGCCCGCGACCAGGGGATGGGCGGCCACGTAATGGTCATGAGCGGTGCGGAGGCCGCCGACCCGGCGGGCGCTGCCGGTGCCGGGGCTGCGGGAACGGAGCCCGGACAGGCGTCGTCCATGCGCGACGACACCAGCATGGGGCGCATGGCGGGGATGGCCGACGCCGTGTGTTCGCCCACCTGGGCCGAGCCGGGCGCGGGCGCGCTCGCGGACCGGGTGGTCTACGTGGCTTGCAACCGCAACGACGAGATTCTCGAGGTCGATGCCGGGGACTGGACCGTGCGGCGGCGGTTCGCCACGGGGGCGGCCCCGTACAACCTGGACGTCACCGCGGACGGTTCGCTGCTGGTGGCGACCCTGAAGGGAGAGCAGGCCGTCGCCGTGATCTCGCTCGAATCGGGTGAGGAACTCGCCCGGATCGCGACCACCCAGCCCATCACCCATGGCGTGGTGACCAGCCCGGACGGACGCTACGCCTTCGTCTCCAACGAGGCCATCGGCGCCACGCCGGGCACGCTCGACGTCTTCGATCTGTCGGCGCTCGAGCGGGTGGCGAGCGCCGAACTGCGCTACCAGCCCGGCGGGATCGACTTCTGGCGGGCCACGGCGGTCCCCTGAAGCGAAGGAGCTGGCCGGATGAAGCGTCTCATACCGTTGGGCATCGCAGCGGCCATCCTCATCTTTTTGGGATACGTGATGTATTCGTCGATGGCCCCGGCCGATGTCACCTGCGAGGTGTGCCTGGTCTTCGACGGCGAGGAGGTGTGCCGCATGGGCGCCGGCCCCGATGCCGGAGCCGCGGCCAGGGCCGCGCAGGAAAGCGTCTGCGGGGGCAACGAGATGGGCATGATCCTCGCCGAGCGGTGCCGGGCGCGCCCGCCGGCGCGGATGACATGCTCGCCGTAGCGGGCTCCGCGAGCGCACTGCGGGGGCGGTCGCCTTTCCGACACGGGTGAGGCGGCTCGGCGCCCTTCCCGTTCTCGCGCTCCTGGCCTGGGCGGCGGCGGCCTCGGCCCAGCAGGACGATCCCGGCGGACGCTGGGAGTTCTTTCTCGAACAGCGCCGTTCCCCCGGCTTCCCCGGGTGGGGCGCCCGTCTCCAGGTGGCCCGTGAGAGCGTTCTCCGGCGGGCCGTGCTTCGTCTCCCGCCCGGTGCGGCCGCCGCGCGCCTGGGGTCCTCGGACGGCTGGGAGCCGCTCGGCCCCGAGATCATCGAGTCCTACGCCATCTCCACGGGACGGGTATCGGCGGTAGTTCTCCATCCGGCGAACATGGACGTGATCTTCGCGGGCGGGGCGCAGGGCGGGGTGTGGCGCACCGAGAACGCCGGCGCCGCCTGGCGGCCCCTCACCGACCGGGAGTGCTCGCTGGCGATGGGCGCCCTCGCGCTCGACCCGGTCGACCCGGAGATCGTCTACGCCGGCACCGGAGAGCAGCACTTCTCCGCCGACAGCTACTACGGCTGCGGGATTCTGCGCTCCGCGGATGGAGGTGAGAGCTGGACGCGGCTGGGCGAGGGCGTGTTCACCGGCCCCATGGGCGGGACCACCATCTCGCGCGTCGTGGTCGACTCGGCGACTGCGGGCACGCTGGACGCCACCACGGTCTACGCCGCCACCGAGGGCGGGCTGTTCATCTCGACCGATTCGGGGGCGGGCTGGACAAAGGTGCTCGACGGCGTGGTCACCGACGTGCTGGTGCATGCCGGCGCCCGCGAGACGATGTTCGCCGCGGTGGCCGAAGGGGAGGAGAAACGGGGCCACGCCACCCTCCACCGGTCCGACGACGCCGGGTGGAGCTGGCGCGAGGTCGATCCGGGGCTCGGCATGCTCCCCTGGCGGGCGCAGTTGGCGCAGTCGCACTCGAATCCGGACGTCGTCTACCTGTCGGCCGGCGAGAGCGAGGGCGCGATGATTGTGCGCAGCACCGACGGCGGCGAGTCCTGGAGGCGGATGCCCGCCGTGGGCCTGCGCTGCGGGCAGTGCTGGTACAACCAGTCGCTGGCCGTTCATCCCGCCGATCCCGACGTGGTGTATTTCGGGGGCGTGCTGCTGTACCGCTCGGACAGCGGGGGCGCGACCTTCTCGATGCTCGGCCGCGCGTCCATCCACGTCGACCAGCACGTCCTCACCGTCGATGCGCGCGCGCCGGACATGCTGCTGGTGGGCAACGATGGTGGCGTCTACCGGAGCCTGAACCGGGGCGAGACCTGGGAGAGCCTCAACACCAACCTCTCCCTGACCCAGTTCTACGCGGGGGTCTCGATTCACCCGCGCGCGGAGGCGGTCTCGGTACTCGGGGGCACGCAGGACAACGGGACCATCGAGGGCGACGGCGACCTCTCGTGGCCGCAGGTGATGGGCGGCGACGGCGGCTTCACCGCGCTCGACCCGCGCTTCGACCGCAGGTGGGCCGAAACCCAGTGGCGGGGCGGCACCGGAGGGCCGAGGCGCTCCGACAACGGTGGGTCCTTCCGCTACCGCGGCCGCGGCATCGATCTCGGCGACGATGCGCTCTTCATTCCTCCGCTGGTGATGGATCCCTTCGACCCGGACCTCCTCTACTTCGGGACCGAGCTGCTGTACCGCACGGTCGACGGGGGCCAGCTCTGGGAGCCGATCGCCGAAGCCCCGGGGGGGAACATCTCGGCCATCGCCCCCAGCCGCTCGGACGCCCGCGTGGTATATTTCGGGACGTCCGAATCCGACATCGTGGTGACCCGGGACTGGGGCGAAACGTGGCGCTCGGTCTCGGGGTCGCTGCCGATGCGCTACGTGAGCGACATCGCGGTGCACCCGCACGACCCCGCGACCGCGTACGCGGTGTTCTCGGGCTTCGGCACGGGCCACGTCTTCGTCACCCGCGACTTCGGCGCGTCCTGGGCCGACATCACCGGCGACCTGCCCGACCATCCCGTCAACGCGGTGCTGCTCGACCCCGGGGAGCTGTCCCGGATCTACATCGGGACGGACCTGGGCGTGTTTTCTTCGATGGGCGGCGGGCGCTGGGTCCGCCTGGGCGAGGGATTGCCGATGGTCGCGGTGTTCGACCTGGCGGTGGAGCCGGCCGCGGGCGTCATGGTGGCCGCGACCCACGGCCGGGGCGCGTTCGCCCTGCCGGTGGCCGCGCCGCTGGTGGCGGAAACCCGGGGAGAGCGGCGCATCGTGGTCGCCCGCGGCGGCGACCCGGTGGAAGGCGGCGCGCCGGTGCGCATCTACGGCACCGGATGGCCGGAGGCCCGCTGGGAAGCGCGCGCACCGGGCGCCGGGTGGCTCGAGCTGACCCGCGCGCAGGGCGGCGCCCTCGACTCGATCGGGTGGCGCATCGACCCCGGCGACCTCCCACCCGGGGAGTACGTCGATACGGTCACGGTGGTGGTGGCCGGGGCGGGAACGGCGGCGGCGCCCGGATCGGCGATGCTTCTCGATCGGTCGCCGGGCGGCGGGGTTGGGGCTGGGCCAGGGATGGCGGCTGGCTCCGCGATGGGGTTCGGGGCTGTGGTTGGGTCCGCGCTGCCGGGAGGGCCGGCGGCGGGGTCGGGGTTGGGT
>VXNP01000007.1 GCA_009840525.1 Gammaproteobacteria bacterium | reverse complement strand
CCGCCACTCCTCCTCCAGCCCCGCCCCCCGCACCGCCGTCTCCCGCCAGTGCGCCAGCGCTTCCGCCTCCACGTGGAAGGGGTCGCCGGACGGGTAGCCCAGGTTGCGCTTGGTGGCGTCCACCTCCTCCACCCCCAGCGGCGCGCCGTGCGACGACGACGACCCCGCCTTGCCGGGGCTGCCGTACCCGATGGTGGTCCGCACGACCACCAGCGAGGGCCGGTCCGTCTCCGCGCGCGCCCCCGCGAGCGCCGCATCCAGGGCGGCCAGGTCGGTGCCGTCGTCCACGCGGCGGACGTCCCACCCGTACGCGCGGAAGCGCTGCTCGTGGTCGGTGGAGCACGAGAGGTCCGTCCCGCCGTCGATGGTGACCTGATTGTCGTCGAACACCCAGATCAGCTTGCCCAGGCGCTGGTGCCCGGCGAACTCGGCCGCCTCGTGCGAGATCCCCTCCATGAGGTCGCCGTCGGAGCAGAGCGCCCAGGTGTGATGGTCCACCACGGCGTGCCCGGTCCGGTTGAACCGGTGCGCCAGCCAGCGTTCCGCGAGCGCCATCCCCACCGAATTGGCCACCCCCTGGCCCAGCGGACCGGTCGTGGTCTCGACCCCCACCGTGTGCCCGTATTCCGGGTGCCCGGGCGTGCGCGAGCCCCACTGCCGGAACTGCCGGATCTCCTCGAGCGGCAGGTCGTACCCGGTCAGGTGCAGCAGAGAGTAGATGAGCATCGACGCGTGTCCCGCCGACAGCACGAAGCGGTCGCGGTTGCTCCACTCCGGGTTCGCCGGGTTGTGGCGCAGGTGCCGCGTCCACAGCAGATATCCCACGGGCGCCAGCCCCATCGGAGCTCCCGGATGTCCCGAGTTGGCCTTCTGCACGGCGTCCATGGAGAGCACGCGCACGGCGTCGATGGCGAGGCGCGAAAGTGCGGGATCCGGAAGCGGGGAAGTGGGCATCTCAGCCTTTCCTCAGGGTGCGGGAGCCAATACGCAAAATGCGTAAATTGTGTAAAATGCGTAATCGACGGGCGGCGAGGCGGCGGCACGTCGAATCGGCGTAGATGGTTCGCGCGGCACGCCCGCGTGTCGGGAGGCAACCAGCTTCACCCGACCACCAGGTTGATCAGCCGCCCGGGCACGTAGATCACCCGTCGAACAGACCCGTTCTCGAGGAAGCGCGCGACGTTCTCCTGCTGGCGCGCAAGCGTCTCCGCATCCTCCCGGCTCATCTCCGAAGGACCTTCGATGGTGCCGCGCACCTTGCCGTTGACCTGCACCGCGAGCTTCACGATGCGCCGCCTCGCCTTCTCCGCGTCGTATTCGGGCCAGCGGGCGCGTCCGAAGACGCCGCCTTCGTGTCCGAGCCGCTCCCACAGCTCCTCGGCGATGTGCGGCGCGAAAGGCGCCACCATCAGCACCACGGGTTCGATCTCGGCTCGCGCCGGCCTCCGGCCTCCCGCGCGCACCGCGTTCAGGTATTCCATCATCCCCGAGATGCAGGTGTTGTACTGCAGATCCGCGATCTGGCGCGTCACCTGTTCGATCGTCCGATGCAGTTGCCCCTCCAGGCGGGGATCGGGATCCGCGTCGTTGTCCGCGGCGCCCAGCACGGTGTCCCAGAGCCTCCTCAGGAAGCCCAGCGGTCCCCGGATGCCGTCGTCGCGATAGTCCCCGCCCTCGGTGAAGGGCCCCAGGAACATCAGGTACAGGCGGAAGGTGTCGGCGCCGAACTCCTCGATGACCGGATCGGGCGTGACCACGTTGCCCCTGGTCTTCGACATCTTGCGTCCGTCCTTGACGATGATGCCGTGGGCGCGGAAGCGGGTGAAGGGCTCCTCGAAGTCCAGCAGCCCGATGTCGTGGAGCGCCATGGTGATGAAGCGCGCGTACATCAGGTGGAGCACCGCGTGCTCGTTGCCGCCGATGTAGCTGTCCACCGGCAGCCAGCGCCGGGTGATGCCGGGATCGAAGGCGATCGCGTCGTCTCCGACCGAGGGATAGCGCAGGAAGTACCAGGAGCTGTCCAGGAAAGTGTCCGAGACATCCGTCTCGCGGCGCGCGGCGGCCCCGCAGGCCGGGCAGTCCACGCTGTACCACGACTCAACGCGCGCGAGCGGGCTCACGCCGTCGTCGTCGGGCTTGAAGTCTTCGACGCGGGGCAGGATCACGGGCAGGTCGCGTTCGGGCACCGGGACTGCGCCGCACTCGGGGTCGGGGCAGTACACGATGGGGATGGGTGGGCCCCAGTAGCGCTGGCGCGAGATGCACCAGTCGCGCAGCTGGTAGTTGACCTGCTTCTCCCCCAGCTTCCGCTCCGCCAGGTCGGCGGTGATGGCCGCCTTCCCTTCCGCGACGCTCATGCCGTCGAAGCGGCCTGAGTTGACCATGCGCCCGGCGTCGTGGTCGGTGTAGGCTTCATCGAGCGGGGTGTCGGCGTCCTCCCCGGGCCCCGCCACCACGCGCACCACCGGCAGTCCGAACTCGTTCGCGAACTCGAAGTCGCGCTCGTCGTGGCCGGGCACCGCCATGATGGCTCCGGTTCCGTATCCCGCCAGGACGTAGTCGGCGATCCAGATCGGGATTTCCGCCCCGGTGGCGGGATTCACGCAGTACCCGCCTGTGAAGACGCCGGTCTTCTTCTCGCCCGCGGTCTTCTGGCGGCTGACCACGTCCATCGCGGCGACGCGGTCGACGTACGCGCGCACTTCCTCGCGGTGCGATGAGGCGGTGATGCGTTCCACCAGCGGGTGCTCGGGCGCGAGCACCATGTAGGTCGCCCCGAAGATCGTGTCCGGGCGGGTGGTGAACACCTCGATCACGTCATCCGAGTTGGCCACCGCGAAGACGAGCCGCGCGCCCTCGCTGCGGCCGATCCAGTTCGCCTGCGCCTTGCGCGTCGACTCCGACCAGTCGATGTGGTCCAGGTTGTCGAGCAGCCGCTGCGAGTAGTCGCTGATGCGGAAGAACCACTGTGCGATCACGCGCTGCTCGACGGTGGCGTCGCAGCGCTCGCAGCGGCCGTCCTCGACCTGTTCGTTGGCCAGCACCGTCTTGCACGAGGTACACCAGTTGACCGGCGCCTTCTTGCGCTCCGCGAGTCCGGCCTCGAACAGCTTCAGGAAGATCCACTGGGTCCAGCGGTAGTAGTCGGGCGCAGTCGTGTCAACCGAGTGATCCCAGTCGAACATCCCCCCGATGCGGCGCAGCTGACGCGTGAAGTTGGCCACGTTCGCCGGGATCAGATCCATGGGATGCGTCCCGTGCTTCAGCGCGAAGTTCTCGGAGTGGATGCCGAAGGCGTCGAAGCCGATGGGCTCGAAGACGTCGTGCCCCTGCAGCCGCTGGAAGCGCCCGTGGATGTCCGCCCCGGTGAAGGCGTAGATGTTGCCCACGTGAAGCCCCTCCGCAGAGGGATACGGGAACATCATCAGGTTGAAGTAGGGCGACCGGGAGGCGCGAAGCTCCTCTGTCGAGAAGGAGTTGGCGCCGCGTTCCTCCCAGATCCGCTGCCACTTCGCTTCGACCTGGGAGGGGGAGTAGCTCGGGGAGGGCCTCTCTTCCATACCCCTACTTTCGCGCCGGGCACAGCCTCTCGCAACCTCCGCGCCGGCCCCCGGCCGGTGCCCTCCCGGGTGACCGCGGGCGGCTACCCGCCTCCGCCGCTTCCCATGGTCGAAACCTCGATCAGCCCGTTCGGGAAGCCTGTCCCCCAGCGCATGGTGGCGTCCGCGGCGCTGTGATAGCGAACAGACTGCACCTGGCCGGCGCGTAGCGTGTCCAGGATCATCCAGCCCTGCGGCACTCCTCCATCCACGGCCACGGGCACCGTGGCACCCGCGAGCGCGGGCGCGTCGCGCGGATTCATCCAGCGGGGGCGCAACTGACGGATCGCGTCGGCGAGCATCATGGTGGGATGGTTCGCCAGTTCCTCGGCCACGATCAGGTCGCGATCCCGGCGAACGCCATCACCGCTGCCCGTGGAGACGCACGCCTGGAAAAGCATGATGAGCGACGCTGCAATCGCGAGTCTCATTACGATTCGTCGCATGGACGTCTGCCTCCGTCCAAGGGGGATTGTCCCGGCGCGGATGTGGTGTTACTCGCGGGGATCGGTGCCCAGGAAGCGGATCAGCTCCGCGTTGACGATGTCCGGCGCCTCTTCGTGGGGATTGTGGCCGATGTTCGGGATGAGAAAGAGCTCCCCGTTGGGCAGGGTTTCGGCGGCCCGGCGGGCGTTGGCGGGAAAGTCCGGTCCGTCGATCTCGCCGCCGAGGATCAGCGCCTTCGTCCTGATGTGCGGCCAGTCGTCCACGATGGTGTCCATCGAGCGCAGGTTGCCGCCGAGCCGGCGCACGTACGCGAGCCGGGGCCAGTCCCCGCTCAGCCGCTGGCCGTGCCGGATGCGCAGGTGGTCAAGGTACTCCGGCTTCCACTCCACGTAGCGGCGCGTGTCGGTCCGCACGTCCGCCTCGTAGGCGCGCTGGAGATCCGGGTCGGCGTCGATCTCGCCATCGAACGGACGAAACCCGCGCCCGCCGCGGTTGTCGGTCAGACCGATCTGGTTGATGGTGACCAGATGCGTCGTCTTCTCCGGATACAGGAAGGCGAAACGGGTCGCCATCTGCCCGCCCATGGAGTGTCCGATGATGGCGGCCTCGGAGATGCCGAGATGTTCCATCAGCCGGGCCGTGTTCGAGGCGTGCAGGCTCATGCTGTACGGCAGAATCGGCTTGGACGATTTCCCCCAGCCGAGCCGGTCCTTCACGACGACCCGGTACCCCTCGTTGGCGAGGGCCTCGATCTGGCTCTTCCAGTACCAGCCGTAGTAGCTGCCTCCATGGAGGAAGACCGCGGCGCGACCGTTCGCGGGCCCGACCGGAGCGATGTCCATGTAGGCGATCCGCACATCCTGGTCGTAGACGCTCAGGTTCATGAACTCGACCGGATGCGGGTACTCGAACCCCTCCAGGTTGATCGAGATCGGCCCCCACTCGGCGGGCGGCTCGGCGGGCGGGCTATGGGACTGCGCCGCGCCCGGATGCGGCGGGGCGAGGGCCAGCAGCGCGGCGAGTGACAGCGCGGCGCACAGGTGCGTCGTGGGGCTTGCGGTGGTGGTCATTGGTCTTCTCCTGTCGCTGCATTTCCACTGCCGGGGTCGGTCGGGGCGAATCTCGTCCATTGTACGTCTATCCCGGGTTGCCGAGCACCTCGAACGGGTCCCCGGCTTCCTCGGTCCCCGCCTTGATCGCTGCGATGGCCGGGCCCAGATCGCCGCCGTGTGCATCGAGCAGCGCCTGGAAGTCGGGCAACCGGTGATAGTAGCGCATGCGCGCGAGCAGCGTGGCGTTGTTGAGCGGAGTGTCCACGAACCCCGCGTAGGTGCTGGCTTCGAAGGTCGGCTGCACTTCGGCGGTGAAGCGCTCCAGAGCGTCGGCGAAGATCCGTTCACGCGCCGACAGGCGTTCCTCCCGGGTGAGCGCGGCGTCGCCGTAAACGCGCTCCAGGTCCGCCACCAGGCCGTCCAGGAAGACCGAGAACTTCATCGCGTCGCCCCACCGCTGGCGCGCGCGCGTACAGCGCACGGTCGGGATCTCGCCCGAGTCGGCGCAGAAGAACGCGGCCGCGCCGGCATCGCCCACGAAGGTTGCGAAGCTCTCGTTGAAGCGGACGCTTCCCGGCACCCAGAGGTGGGCGTGCGAGACTTCGTGCAGGATGGTCTGCACCACACCGATCTCGTCCTGGCGCAGCACCGTCGACATCAGCGGGTCCGCGAACCACCCCAGGGTGCTGAAGGCGGAGGTGGGGCGCAGCCAGGTGTCGAATCCCTCCTCTTCCAGCTTGCGCTGTTCGTCGAGGGCGTCGTCCAGGTCGAAAAATCCCCTGTAGGGAACCCGGCCCACCACCGGAAACCACCAGGTCCTCGCCGCCAGGCGGTCCTTCTCGGCCGCGGACAGCACCATGGCCAGGGTGTCGCGGTCGAGGCGGGTGTAGGTGGTATAGGAGTCGCCGACATCGAGCCCCAGCTCGTCGATGGCGAAGGCGCGCGCCAGGCGGGCGAAGGTGAGCTTGCCGCGCGTGCGGTCGTCGGTGTCCGGATCGACGATGACGTCCTCGATCGGCCGCCGGGCCGTGAGGATGCGCGCCTCCTCCCATCCCGCGCGCAGGACGTACAGGGGTGAGCACGACGTCGCCGCAGCCACCAGCCCGGTGGCCGCGACCCCCAGCAGCAGCAGGCGCCTTCCCCTTCCCATCAACCGGGCAGCGGTCTGCGGGCCGCTAGTTGCCCCCGCCGAGCGACCGCATCAGCGGGATCCCGCCCTCAGTGGGCACGTACACGACCGAACCCGCGGGCAGCTCGCCCAGCTTCTCGATGTAGTGGAACGTCAGGTACTCGGGGGTCAGGCCCTCGGAGATGATCCGCTGGGCCTCGGCGATGCCCCGCGCCTCCTCGATCTGCTGGCGGGCGCGCTCCTGGATGATTTCGGTCTGGAAGCGCTCCTGGGCCACCTGCTGTTCGCGCTGCTGGCGCTCCTCGATGGCCTGGCGCACGCCCTCCGGGGCCTGGATGTCGCGGACGAAGGCCTGCACCACGTTGATGCGGTCCTCGGCGCTGGCCTGGATGGCGGCCTCTATGTTGTCGGACAGCTCCGCGCGGTCAGGGGAGAAGATCTCGTTGATGGAGCGTGTCGCGACCGCGTCGCGGACTCCGTTGCGCACGGAGTTGAGGACGATGGCCGCCGTGATCTGGCGCTCCGTCCCCAGCTCCTGAAAGAGCGTGGGAGTGCGGCTGGCCTCGATCTGATAGAGAACCGACACCTCCAGCGTCACGTTCAACTGCTCGCTGGTCTGGGCTTCGATGCGCTCGACCGTCCCTCCCTGCGGGAAGCTCTGCTCGCGCACCGACATCTTCTCGATGTTCGCGAGGGGATTCACGACGTGGACCCCCTGCGCGTGTGCGCGCTGGTTGACCCGTCCCAGAAAGTGCTCCACCCCGACCTCGCCGACATCGATCAGGATGACGGAGTTCATCGCCAGCAGCGCGACGCCTGCCGCCATCACCCCGTAGGAGATGAGCCGGGTCATGCCGGGATTGCGGCCCGTGGTGGTGGAAAACAGGCGGATGAGCCCGCCGGCGATGATGGTGAATATGGCAAGCAATGCGGACGTCATGGGTCATTCCTCCTTCCAGGTGGATCGTCGCCCGCGCGGCGGGCGAGCTCGGCGCCGACGGAGTGGAGCGAGACGCCCGCGCCCATCAGCGCGACCAGCAGGTGGTACAGCAGGTCGGCGGCTTCCCCGGTGATTGCCGCGGGGTCGCGCCGGGTCAGGGCGACGGTCAGCTCCACCAGCTCCTCGCCCAGCTTCTTGAGGCGGAGATTCCTGTCCGCGAGCAGGCGCGCGGTGTTGCTTCCCGGCGGCATTTCCGCGGCACGCGAGCGAAGGGTGATCCAGAGATTGTCCAGCATCTCTCCTCCGCGGACGGTGGGTCGTCCTTCCGAGTCGTCCTCATCGGACGCGGCGGCGGTCGGCTCCGTTTCGCGCGTTCCCGGGTCGGTGAAGCAGGTTCGCGCTCCGGTGTGGCACACCGGACCGGCCGGGCGCACCTTCGCCAGCACTGCGTCCCCATCGCAGTCCACATGCAGCGATACCAGCGACAGCACGTTCCCGGATGTCGCGCCCTTGCGCCAGATCTCCTTTCTGGTTCGGGACCAGAAATACATCTGTCCCGTATCCAGGGTCAGGGCGAGAGAGGTGCGGCTGGCGTAGGCCAACATGAGCATTTCGCCGGTCCTGGCGTCCTGCGCGATCGCGGGAACGAGGCCATCGGAGTCGAAACTGACGCAGGACAGGTCGCGCGTGTGCTGAATGCGCTGGCCGGGCAGCGTGGCCGGCGGCCCGTTTCGGGTCTGTGCATCCGGGGGGACGGTCATCTCTGGCTGCTCCTTTCAGCGCCGTTCGATGCGCGCATCGACATCCCGCGCGCCTTGAGTGCGGACTTTATATTCGTCACGGTGGTCACACCGTCGTGGAGGATGCCGGCCAGCAGAGCGGCCGAGGCTTCTCCCGCGGTGAGCACCTCCAGCACGTCCTCCGCCGAACCGCCGCCGCCGGAGGCCACCACCGGGACCGATACCCGCGACGCGACCTGCCGGGTCAGCTCCAGGTCGTAACCGATGCGCGAGCCATCCCGGTCGATGCTGGTGAGCAGGATCTCGCCGGCCCCCCGGCGCGCGCACTCTGCAGCCCACTCGACTGCGTCCAGGTCCCTGGGCAACCTTCCTCCGTGCGTGTACACGCGCCATCCATCCCCCTCGCGGGCTGCGTCGACGCTGGCGACAAGGCACTGGCTGCCGTAGCGCGCCGCGGCCTCGGCGGCGAGTTCCGGCTCGCGGGCGAGGGCGGAGTTAACGCTCACCTTGTCGGCGCCGGCCCGCAACAGCGCGCCCACATCGTCCACGGTTCCCACGCCGCCCCCGACCGTCAGCGGGATGAATAGCGCCTCCGCCGTCCTGCGCACCGTGTCGAGCAGCGTGGCGCGACCCTCGTGGGACGCGGTGATGTCCAGGAAGACCACCTCGTCGGCCCCGTCGGCCTCGTAGCGGCCGGCCAGCTCCACCGGATCGCCCACGTCGCGGAGGTTCACGAAGCGGGTGCCCTTCACCACGCGTCCGTCGCGGACGTCCAGGCAGACTACGATGCGCGGGCGGAGCATGACGAGATCTCAGTTGCCGGGGGCGGGGTCACGGGTTACCCGGACCGCGCCCTTGGTGCTGAAGACGCCGTCGCCCTCCTCGAGCGCCTGGCGCAGGGCGAACCCTGTCGCCTTCACCGCGGCCTCGATGACGTGATGGCGGTTGCGGCCCCGGACGACGCGGATGTGCAGGGTCGCGGCGAGATGCGTGGAAAGGCTCTGGAAGAAGTGATCGGCGAGGCTGGTGGGAAGATCGCCGGCGTAGTACGCGCGCCCGCCGGTGTCGATCGCGGCCTCGACCAGCGCCTCGTCCATCGGGACCAGAGCCCAGCCGTAGCGCGCCGCGTGCTCGGGGACAATGTCGGCCAACGCCATCCCCAGGCCGATGGCCACGTCCTCCACGAGGTGGTGGTGCAGGTCCCCGCGCGCCTCGACCTCGAGCTTGAGCCCGGCGTAGCGAGCGAACGTCACGAGCATGTGATCGAGAAAGCCGTCCCCGGTGTCGATGCGAGGAGGGCGGTCTCCGCGGTCCACCGCGACGCGGACCCGCGTCTCGCCGGTCTCGCGCAGGATCTGGGCCATCGTCACCGCTCCTTGCCTTTCGATTGCCTCATCCGCCGAAGTCGCGCGCCACCGCCGCGGCGGGCAGGGTACCGTCGTAGAGGGCCATACCCAGGACCGCTCCGGCGGCTCCCATCCCGCGCAGGCGCCGCAACTCTTCCACGGAACTGATACCCCCGGACATCCATACGGGATGCGACGACGCCCGGATGACGGTTCCGGCCCGATGCAGGTCGCTGCCCCGCACGCGGCCCTCGCGCGCCACGTCCGTGCACAGTACGCCCGCCAGCGGAAGATCGTCCAACGCCGCCAGAAAGTCCTCGATGGTGGTTTCGCTGCTGCGGGTCCAGCCCCGGCGCAGCACCATCCCGCCGCGCATGTCGGCCGCGACCACGACCTGGTCCGGGAATGTCGCCGCTGCCCGCGCGAGCCACGCGGCATCCTCGACGGCCCGGGTCCCCACGATGATCCGGTCGGCGCCGGCCGCGAGCGCCTGCTCGATGCCCTCGCGGTCGCGCACCCCGCCCCCGAACTGGGTGACCGCCGCCGTGCCGGCGATCAGCTCGCGCACCAGGGCGCGGTTGTCGCCCCTGCCCAGCGCGGCGTCCAGATCCACCACGTGCAGGGTGCTGAAGCCCTCGCGCCACCAGCGCGCGGCGACCGCCGCCGGGTCGGGGAGGGAGACCTGCTCGGTTTCCGGAAGCCCGCCCACCCACTGGACGCAGCGACCGCCGCTGAGATCGACGGCGGGGACGGCGATCACGGCGGGGACCCGGCCGTCGTCTCGAGCCGCGGGTTGTGCCGCGCCGATCTCTTGGTCACCGGGCCGCCTCCTTCAGGAAGTTGGCGATGATGCGCAGCCCGGGCCGGGAGCTCTTCTCCGGGTGGAACTGGGTCCCCCAGCAGCGCCCGCGCCGCACGGCGGCCGCGAATCGATCGCCCTCGTACTCGGACCAGGCGGTCACCGAATCCTGGTCCCGCGGCTTGCAGACGTAGCTGTTGGCGTAGTAGGCGATGAGGTCCGGCGTGTCCGCGAAGAGCGGATCGCCGCCCGTGGCCACGTCGTTCCATCCCATGTGGGGCACGATCTCGCCCTGGAGCCGCTCCACGCGGCCCGCCAGGAAGCCGATGCCCGGTCCGCCGCCTTCGTCGCTTTCCTCGAACAGGATCTGCATGCCGAGGCAGATCCCCAGGCACGGCAAGCCCTCCTCCAGCGCCTCCCGCACCTCGCCTCCCGCGCCGGAGAGCGCCCGCGCGGCGGTTGCGAAGGAACCCACCCCGGGAAGAACCAGCGCGTCCGTCGAGAGCGCCTCCCGGCAGTCGGTGAAGACCTGCGTGGACGCGCCCGAGACCTCGATCGCCTTGACCAGGGAATGCAGGTTGCCCGCGCCGTAGTCGAAGACGCCGACACGCAGCGTCATCCGGCGGCCTCGGCTGCGACGGCTTCCTGGCCGGCATTCCCGGCGACCGGGTGGCAGATATCCACCCACGCTTCGATGAACCGCTCGATGACCGGCGGAGGGCCCACCGTCACGCGCAGCGCCTCGCCCACCCCGGGCACATTGGGGAAGGGGCGCACGGCGATGCCCCGGGCGATCATCTCCCGCGTCACCTCGACCGCAGGAGCCGGTACCGGCAGCATGATGAAGTTGGCGGAGGAGGGAAGGGGGTCACCGCCGCGCCGGCGCAGTTCGGCCACCAGGCGTTCGCGGGACGCGACGATCTCGCGCACGGTGGGCTCGAGCCAGCCCGACCGGTCGCGCAGCGCCGCCGCCGCCGCCCGTTCCGCGAGCAGACCGACCTTGAAGGGACCGCGGGCCTTCTCGACTTCGCCCAGCAGATCCGGGTGGGCGATGCCGAACCCTGCGCGCAGCCCCGCGAGACCGTACGCCTTCGAGAAGGTGCGCGCGATCATGATGCGCGGAACCGCGAGCGCGCGTTCCACGAGCGATGTGTCGCCCGGGTCGTAGCCGGGGGATGCCACGTTGAACTCGTAGTAGGCCTCGTCCAGGATGACCACCGGACCGGTGGCCCCGAGGCCGTCCAGGAGCTCGTCGATCCAGGCCCGGGAGAGAGCTGTTCCGGTGGGGTTGTTGGGGGTGCATACGTAGATCAGGTCCGCATCGGAGTCGAGCAACTCCCGGGGCGAAGGCGGCCGGCGCGCATCGCCCAGCGGGACTCCGCGGAGGCTGTTGACGACCAGCAGGTGCGGGATCATCAGGAAGGTGGGGTTGGGAAACGCCACCCGCGCACCCGGGTCGCACACCGCCCGGAAGGTCGAGTCCAGGACATCGTCGGAGCCGCATCCGGTGATGACGCACTCGGCGGGGACGTCGAACGTGTCGGCGACGGCGTCGCGCAGATCGCTCGAGTAGGCCTGCGGATAGTTGGAGATGTCGCCCGAGGCGGCGTCGCGCATCACCGCAAGAGCGTCGGGATGGCAGCCCCAGAGGTTGGTGTTGTCGGAGAGCTCGATTTCGACCGGGTCCTCGATCGGGGTGTAGCGCCTGAGAGCGCGAAAGCCTTCGCGGGGGAATGGGGTCATGGGGTGATCCTTGCAAGAGCGGTCTCGGCGTGTCCGGGGAGTCCTTCCAGCCGGGCGAGGCGAGCCACCGGAGGCGCCATCGACGCGGCCGCCTCGGGCAGAATGCGCTGCCAGGCAAACGAGCGCACGAAGTGGTCGGCGGACAGGCCCGAATACGACCGCGACAGGCCCGCCGTGGGAAGGACGTGGTTGGCGCCGGTCATGTAGTCTCCGAAGGCGACCGAGCTGGCCGGTCCCAGAAAGACCGTGCCCGCGGTGGGCACCTGCTCCATTGCGGCGTCGGGGTCGGCGACGTAGAGGGCGAGATGTTCGGGCGCGTACGCGCGGGCGAAGCTGGTGGCCTCGTCCAGCGAGCGCGTCAGGACGATCGCGCCGCGGGCTGCCAGTGCCTCGCCGACCACGCCCTGCCGCTCCGCTCCCGCCACGATGACGCCCAGCTCGCGCCGCGCCGCCGCGGCGAGGCGGGCGCTGGGCGTGATCAGCACGGCCGATGCGTCGGGGTCGTGCTCGGCCTGGGCGGCCATCTCGAGCGCAACCAGTCGGGCGGGTGCGGTGCCGTCCGCCACCACGGCGATCTCGGAGGGCCCGGCGGGCGCGTCGATGACCACGTCTCCCGCCACCTGCCGCTTGGCCTCGGTGACCCAGCGGTTTCCCGGCCCCACCACCGCGTCGACCGCGGGCACCGACTCGGTGCCGTATGCCATGGCCGCCACCGCGCCCGCCCCCCCCACCGCGAACAGCCGGGAAGCGCCCGCCAGCGCGCACGCCGCCAGGACGGCCCCGGGGGGTTCGCCGTCCGGCCCGGGCGGGGAGCACACCACCACCTCCCCGACGCCGGCCTCGCGGGCGGGGATCACCCCCATAAGGACGCTCGACGGGTAGGCGGCCAGGCCGCCCGGCGCGTACACTCCGGCGGCGGCCAGCGGCACCCAGCGCCGCCCGACCACCACGCCCGGCTCGGTCTCCATCTCCCAGTCGGCAGGCAGTTGCGCGCGGTGGAAGGCGGCGATGTTGGCGGCGGCGCGCTCGAGCGCCGCGGTCACGTCTGCAGAGAGCCGGCGCGCCGCCTCCCGCCACCGGGTGCGCGGAACTTCCAGGGCGTCCAGCTCGACCCGGTCGTGCTCGCGCGCCAGTTCGCGCAGGGCGTCGTCGCCGCGCGCGCGCACGTCGGCGACAATCGCGGCGACAGCCTCGCGCACGCCCGCCTCTTCGGGCGGGCGCCGCTCCAGCAGCAGGCGGCGTTCATCCGCGCTCATCGCCTCCAGGGGCGCATCGAAGGCCAGCTTCAAGGCAACAGCCTCTCGATCGCGGTGACCAGGATGCCCTCCGCCCCGAGCTTCTTCAGTCGCGGAATCGTGCTGGAAAGGCAATCCGCGTCGACCACCGCGTGCGCTGCGACCCAGGGCCCCCCTCCCATCACCTCAACGATGGTCGGTCCGGAAATACCGGGAATCACCTGCCTGACCTCATCCAGCCGGTCACGGGGCACGTTCGCCATCAGGTATCGCTTCTCCCGGGCGAGGCGGACCGATTCGAGCGCCAGACAGAGTTCGGAGATCCTGTCGCCGAAGTCGGCCTGGTCCAGCACCGCTTCGCCTGCGATCAGGCGGGCGGTGGACTCCAGGATGGTTTCCACCTCCCGCATCCCGTTCACGCGCAGCGTGGAACCCGTCGCCGTGAGGTCGGCGATGATCTCGGCCACCCCCAGATGGGGCGCGATTTCGGCGGCCCCCGACACGGTCGCGATCTCGACCGCGATGCCGAACCTCTCGAAATACGATCGCGTCAGCCGCGGAAACGCGGTGGCCACGCGCGTGCCCGCGGGAATGTCGGCGATGCCGAGGATGCCGCTCTCATCCTGCACCGCCACCACCAGCCGGCATCGGCCGAACTCCAGGTCCAGCAGTTCCCGCACCTCGCAGCCGCTCTCGGCGACCAGGTCCGCGCCCGTGACGCCCACCTCCGCCGCTCCGTCCGCCACCAGCTCCGGGATGTCGGCCGCCCGCACGAAGATGGCCTGATGATCGTTGCCGAGAGGCGCCGTGAGCGAACGGTCGCTGCGCATGCGGGCGGGCAGCCCGGCCTTGCGCAGGAGCGCCAGGGCGCTCTTCGACAGGCGGCCCTTGTTGGGCAGCGCGATTCTCAGGGGCGGCACGCGATTCTCCCCGTTCAGGTCCGGAAATGGCTGCTAGCGGGGAAGGGTGGCGAGGGCGTCGGCCCGGGAGGTCACGACCGGGATGATCCTGTCGAAGCCGCTGATCTGGAAGACCTCGGAGATCATGGGCGACAGCGAGCATACTACGAAGGGGACGTGCTTCTGGTCGAGATGCCGGGTGACCCGGAGCAGGACGCGCAGCCCGGCGCTGCTCACGTAGCCGAGTTGCTCGCAGTCCAGGATCACGCCCCTGCCTCCCTTGTCGAGGAGGCCGTCCATCTCGGACTGGAAGTCGCGCGCGTTGCCGGAGTCGATTCGGCCGCTCACGCTCACGACGAGTGCCCGGTCCTGATGTTCGCTCCGGATCTTCATTCTGGCTTCTCTCCCTGGATGGTTACGCGGTATCCCGACCGGGTTGCGGGCCAGTAGTCCCAGATCGCGTGATGCTGCGTGCACCTATTGTCCCACATGGCCACCGAATTGGGCCGCCAGCGGAATCGGCACTGAAAGTGAGGACGGCTGACATGGTCGAACAGGAAGCCGAGAATGGCCCGGCTCTCGCCGGAGGGAAGGCCGATGATGTGCTGCGTGAACAGCTTGTTGACGAAGAGTGCCTTGCGGCCGGTCACGGGATGGGTGCGGATGACGGGGTGCTTCGCCCGCGGGTAGGTGCGCCCTCCGTTGTCGCGGTCGAGCAGCCGATTCACGCGCTGGTAGTAGGGCGCGCCGTCGTGCACCGCCCGCAGCCCGCTGAGCAGAGACCGCATCCGCTCGGAGAGGGCCGCGTACGCGGCGTACATGCAGGCGAACAGGGTGTCTCCGCCGGCCTCGGGGACGGTGTGCATGCGCACGATCGAGCCCATGGGCGGGAGCGGGTCGCACGACACGTCCGAGTGCCACTCCTCGCCGGTTGCACGCACCGAGTTCTCGTCCGCGTGAATCGGCATGACCTCGGGATGGCCGTCCACCCCCGGGTCGTTGGGATGCGCGACCAGCTTGCCGAAGCGCTGTCCCAGCAGCTTCTGGCTCTCGATGGAGATGTCCTGGTCGCGGAAGAAGAGCGCCCCGTAGACCATGAGGCCGTCGTACAGAACGGCGAACTCGGAGTCCGAGAGATTGCCGAGGTCGATCCCGTCGACGTTGGCACCGATGACGGGGGTCACCGGCGTGATGGTGATGGCGTTTCGACTCATGGCGGAAATCCGGTGTCGACGACGGTCTGATCTGGCGCACAACGTGGTTTGTCCCGCCCAGCGGGCGGTGTTACGGTCTCCGAAGTATGCCGGAATCGGGATCAGGTTCCGGCTCCGGCCCGCACAAGCGGGACCGGACACGCCGGAGTGCGGAAACACGTTGGCACGAAAGGTGTTCGCGAGCAACCAATGGACCCGGGAGCAGGCATGCGGCGAAGGGGTCGGACGCGGGATGGAGCGATGACGCGGAAGGGCTTGCAGCTCGCCGCGGTTGTCGCTGCCCTGTGCGCCATCCTGCCGGCTCCGATGCCGCTGCTCGCCCAGTCCACGGGCTTCCTGCGCGTAACCCCCGAGGTGGGCCGGTTGTCCGTCGAGCACATCAAGAAGGTCACCATCGGCGGTGGGTCCAGCTCGAGCGCGTCATCCGCTTCAGGCTTGGCGCTGGGCGCGAGTCTGGCCGCCGGCGTCCACCGGGAACTGCCCGGGAACTGGATGCTGGGCGCCGAGTTCGAGGGCACCGTCTTCGTCCGGCGCGCGATCGAAGGCACGATCCGGCCGACTCCCGCCGGCAACGTCCACGATGTCTGGCCGGGCAGTTGGGATTACGGCGACCGGTACGGCATCGGGCTCAGCTTCGTGGCCGGCCGTCGGTTCGGAACGGGAAGCTCGCGGGGCTACGTCTTCGGCGGACCACGCCGGACGTGGAGCGAGTTCGCCACAGGCGGAATCGATCCCGCCAACGGAGAGGCCGGTGAAGATCGCGACAGGTTCACGACAACGCCCTGGACCGTGGGCATCGGCGCCACCGTGGGCGGAGCGTGGCCGATCGACATCCGCGTTCGCTACTCGCGGTCCTATCTCGACTGGATCATCGAGCAGGGTACGCTGAGGCTGGACTACAGGTACCACATCAGCGGGCTTTCGGTCTCGGTGGGGGTGGGGGCCCCACCCTGACGGACCGAATCCCCCTCAGAGATCATACCTGAGGCTGAGGATCCACACGGCCTTCAGCGAGAACCCGCGGGCATGAAGTAGCCAACGCCGCGCTCATTGCGGATGTAGGCCGGGTTGGCCGCGTCGTCGCCCAGCTTGCGCCGCAGCCGCTTCACGACGGCCCGCACCAGTTTGGGGTCGGGCGGGCGCCGATCGCCTCGTGGCCACGCCTGGCGCAGCAGCGACTCGTGTGTCAGCACCCGTCCCGCGTTGATCGACAGCACGCGCAGCAGCTCGTACTCGGTGGGGGTCAGTTGCACGGGCCGGCCGGCGACGGCGACGCGCCTTTGGTCGTACCGGATGGTCAGTTCCTCCAGGACGAAAGGCTCGGGCCCCGCTACCCGTCGAAGCGCGGCCCGCACCCTGGCCGTCAACTCTGATGGAGAGAACGGCTTGACGATGTAGTCGGCCGCGCCCGCGTCCAGCGCCCGGACGGTGGCTTCGTCCCGTCCGTAGGCGGAGATGAAGATGACGGGCAGGTCGCTCAGCTCCGGTACCCGCTCCATCAACGCGATTCCGTCGGTCCCGGGCAGCAGCAGGTCCAGCAGAACCAGCCCGGGCTTGTGCACCGCGATGAGGCTGGCCACTTCCTCGGGGTCCCCGGTCACGACCGGGGCGTAGCCCGCCCCGGTGAGCGCGTCCCGGAGGTACCGAAGCATCCGGGGGTCGTCGTCGACCACCAGGATGCGCGTCTCCTCATGGCCTTCCACCGCCGTGGGCCGGCTGGCGCGCGCCGGCCCCGGGGCGACGGCGACGGGCTCCTCGGCCACCGGCACCGTGAAGGTGAACCGCGTGCCCTGTCCCACGCCGCCGCTCTCGGCCCAGATCCGGCCCCCGTGCGCCTCCACCAGGCCTTTGCAGATGCTCAGGCCGAGGCCGGCCCCCGCCACGCCCCTCTCCCGGTCTCCGCCGGTGGGCGCCGCGTACTTGCGGAACAGATGCGACAGCCGGTCCGGCGGCACGCCGCGGCCCCCGTCGCTCACGGAGATCGCGACATGCACGCCTTCCCGTTGGGCGTCGATCCGGATGGGCGACGATTCGGGAGAGTACTTCGCAGCGTTCGACAGGAGGTTGCCCAGGACCTGGACGATGCGCGTCCGGTCGGCCAGCACCCGAGGCAGGTCTTCGGGCAGATCGATCTGGAGGGTGTGCCGACCTGTGCCGCTCACGAACGCGCTCCGCGCCGCGTCTATCAGAGAGACGACCTCCACCGGCTCGGGCGACACCGACAGTGTGCCCGTCACGATGCGCCCGTGGTCGAGCAGCTCGCCGATCAGGCCGCGCATGCGATCGGCCTGGTCGTCGATGACCCGGAAGAACTGCAGCATTTCGGCCGGATCCGGCGCCGGCGATGCGCCCAGAACGGTTGCCGTGGAGCCCTTGATCGAGATCAGCGGCGTGCGCAACTCGTGGCTGACGATGCCAAGGAATTCGGCGCGCATGCGCTCCAGTTCCTCCAGCGGCTCCAGATCCTGCAGCGTTACTACGACCGACAGGACCGTGCCGTCGGCCGCCTGGATCGGCGTCGAGTTGACCAGGGTGGTCACACTCCGGCCGTCGGGGACCGAGAGCGTCATCTCCTCGGCGCGCACTGTCTCGCCCTTGACCAGCAGCTGCGCCATCGGAAACTCGGCCAGAGCCACCTCTCGCCCGTCCGCGCGGCGACATGTCATCGTCTCCAGCAGCTGCGCCGGAGTGTGCCTGGGCGTGTTCAGCGCGTCGACGATCCGGCGCGCTTCCCTGTTGAACGACACCGGCTCGCCGGTTTGCCCGTCGAAGACGACCACCCCTACCGGCGACGTCTCGATCAGGGTCTCCAGGTCCGCCCGCGCCCTGCGCTCCTCGCGGTGCGCGCGAGCGTTGGCGATCGCGGTCGCCGCCTGGGCCGCGAACAGCGTCAGTACCTCCTCGTCGGCGTCGGTGAATTCGCGCCCGCCTTCCTTCTCGGCGAGAAAGAAGTTGCCGACGTTCATATCGCGGTGTTGCAGCGGCGTGCCCAGCATCGTCTTCGATAGCATCACCTCATCCGAGAAGCCCAGCGCCCGGACATAGGCGGGCAGGTTCCCTACGCGAATCGGCGCGGAAAGACGCCTGAGCTGTTCAAAGAGCTGCGGGCCGTCCGGCCAGGCGACCAGCGCGTCCTGCTCTCCCGGATCGAAGCCGGACATTACCCACTCTTCGGCCTGTCCGGTGCCGCCGACGGTGACGATCACGCCAAAACGCGCCCCGGTCAGCGCGCGCGCGCTGTCGACGACTTCCCGCAGCACGGTGTCAAGGTCCAGGCTGGCGCTCGCGCGCAGCACGGCCGCGCTCAGTCTGGACACCCGTTCCCGAAGCGCCTCGATCTCCATCCTCAACTCGCCCGAATTGCCCGCCATTCTCTCGTCCCCTCCGAGCCGCCCGATCGCGCACGGCACATGCGCCCCAGACGGCCCGCCCGTTGCTCGCGTGTCGCTCACTTGTCACGAAGATATATCAGAGTTGTCGCGCGACAAGCGGCAGCGCATCCAGAATGCTCCTTCTTGGCCGACGCCCCCCGACCGGTAGTATGTTTTTCCCATGGACCATCCGATTCGCCTGAGGGGCGCGAGCCAGCACAACCTGGCGAACCTGGATCTGGACATCCCGCGGCGAGCCTTCACGGTGATCACCGGGCCGTCGGGATCGGGGAAGTCCTCCCTGGCGCTGGACACGCTCTTCGCCGAGGGCCAGCGCCGCTACGTCGAGTCGCTCTCGACCTACGCCAAGCAGTTCCTCGACCGCATGCGGAAGCCGCGGGTCGAGTCGGTGGAAGGGATTCCGCCGGCGGTGGCCATCGAGCAGAAGAACCCGACCCGATCCAGCCGCTCGACGGTCGGTACCGCGACCGAGGTCTACGACTACCTGCGCCTGCTGTGGGCGCGCGTCGGGCACACGCACTGCCCGCGCTGCGGCCGGCGGATTCGGCGGGACACGGTTTCGGGGGCGGTGGACGGCGTTCTCTCGCTGCCGGACGGGGAGCGGATCATGGTCGCGTTTCCGCTCCAGGCCAGCGGGCGCGCCACCCACGCCCAGGTGGTCGAGACGCTGCGCGCCGCCGGATTCCTGCGGGTCATGGCGGACGGCGCGGTGATCGACCTCGCCGCGGCGGGCTCGGGTGACCCCGCTCGTGCCGGCGCCGACCTGACGGTTGCGCGGGAAGCCCTGGTGGTGGTCGACCGGCTGGCCGTCGCCCCCGGTGTCCGCGACCGCCTGGCCGACTCCCTGGGAGTGGCGTTCGTCCAGGGGCTGGGCGAAGCGGTGATCGTGCGGCCGTCCGCAGCCCCCGGTGAATCCCGCCTGCGCTTCACCGAGCGCTTCCGCTGCCCGCTCCACCCCGACATCGAATTCGCCGACCCGACCCCCAAGCTCTTCTCCTTCAACAGCCCCTACGGCTCCTGCACCACCTGCACCGGCTTCGGCGCGACCCTCGAATACGACGAGGACCTCATCGTGCCCAACCACGGGCGCTCGCTGGCGGGGGGCGCGGTCGACCCGTGGGAGAAGCCGCGCTACGTGCGCGAACGCGCCGGGCTGCGGGACTTCGCCCGCAAGCGCGGGGTGAGCCGGCACGAACCCTGGAGCGAGCTGCCCGAGTTCTTCCGCGAAGAGGTTCTGCGCGGCTGCCCCGAATTCATCGGCATCATCCCCTTCCTGCGCTCGCGCGAGCGGCAGCGCCGCAAGCAGTTCATCCGCGTCTTCCTGCGCCGCTACCAGAGCGCCGTTCCCTGCGCGAGTTGCGGCGGGGCCCGCATCCGCGCCGAGGCCCTCAACGTGCGCGTGGGCGAACGCACCCTCCCCGAGGTCTGCGCCTTCCCCATGGACGAGCTGCTGCCCTGGATCGACGGGCTCGAGCTCTCCGGGATGGAGGAGGAAATCGCGGAGACCATCCTGCGCGAAATCCGCGACCGCCTGGGGTTCCTGGTGGATGTCGGGCTCGGGTACCTGACGCTCTCGCGCCAGACGCGCACCCTCTCGGGAGGGGAGGCGCAGCGCATCAACCTGGCCAACGCGCTCGGGTCGCGGCTGGTGGACACCCTGTACGTCCTGGACGAGCCCACCGTGGGGCTCCATCCGCGCGACACGGCGGCCATGCTGGCGCTGCTCCGGCGGCTCTCCCGCGCGGGCAACACGGTCGTGGTGGTGGAACACGACCCCCAGGTCATCGTCGCCGCCGACCACGTCATCGAGCTCGGTCCCGAGTCGGGCGAGAAAGGCGGCCGCGTGGTCTTCGAGGGTCCGCCCGCCGGGCTCGCGGACGCCGGCACCGCCACGGGGCGCCTCATTGCCGGCGCAGCCAATTCCTCGATCGCCCGCAAGCGGGGCCACCCGGGCGGCCGCATCGAATTGCGCGGAGCCCGCCTGCACAACCTGAGGGACGTGGACATCGACGTGCCGCTACGGGCTCTCACCGTGGTGACCGGGGTGTCGGGCTCAGGCAAGTCCACCCTGGTCAACGACGTGCTCTACCGCGCCCTCGAGCGCGAGATGAACGACGGCGAGACCACCGCCCGCCTGCACATCGGCGAGCTCGTCGGAGAATACCGCTCCATCGCCAACGCCTCCCATCTGGCCGACGTGGCGCGCATCGACCAGTCACCCATCGGGCGCACGCCCCGGTCGAACTCGGTCACCTACATCAAGGCGTGGGACGAGGTGCGCAAGCTCTTCGCCGGCCAGCCGCTCGCGCGCAGGAAGCGGTATCAGCCGCGCCACTTCTCCTTCAACGTCGCCGCCGGTCGCTGCGAGGCCTGCCAGGGAGCGGGCCAGGTCGAAATCGAGAT
This sequence comes from Gammaproteobacteria bacterium, assembly GCA_009840525.1. GTDB lineage: Bacteria > Gemmatimonadota > Gemmatimonadetes > Longimicrobiales > Gaopeijiaceae > BD2-11. The sequence continues at coordinate 22,300 of VXNP01000007.1, read as the reverse complement.
GATCTTCATGGCGGACGTCTACATACCCTGCGACATCTGCCGGGGGACCCGCTTCAAGAGCGAGATCCTGGACGTGACCTACAAGGGGCTCCACATCGCCCAGGTGCTGGAGCTCACCGTCGACCAGGCCATCCGCTTCTTCATGAGGCAAAGGCGCCTCGGAAAGATCCTCTGGCATCTGCAGGACGTGGGGCTCGGCTACCTGCGGCTCGGCCAGCCCGCCCCCACCCTTTCCGGGGGGGAGGCCCAGCGGCTCAAGATCGCCCGCGAACTGTCCGGCGCGTCCGGGCGGCGGGGCAGCAAGCTCTACATCCTGGACGAGCCCACCACCGGGCTCTCCGGCAACGAAGTGGCCAGGCTCCTGCAGGTTCTGATGCGCTTGATCGACGCCGGAAACACGGTCATTGTCATCGAGCACAACCTGGATGTGATTCGCGCCGCGGACTGGATCATCGATCTGGGACCCGGCGCCGGAGCCCGCGGAGGACGGGTAGTCGCCATGGGCCGCCCGCACGAGGTGATGGCGGAGAGCGCGAGCGTGACCGGTGCGTGCCTCGTCCGCCTCCCGGAGCCGACCCTGCAACGGACGAGGTTGACGTGAACAAGAAGCGAAACGGCGCCGCGCTCCCACCCGGGCCGGCCGTGCTGGCAGGGATCGCTCTGATCTGGGTCGCCGGGGCCCGACCGGCACACGCCCAGGCGTTCGAACTGCCCCCGATCCCCATCGACACCTTCTCGCTCGACAACGGCCTGCGCGTGATCGTGAGCGAGGACCACTCGGCGCCGGTGGTGGCGGTCAACATGTGGTATCACGTCGGCAGCGCGCACGAGGTCCCCGGCAGGACCGGATTCGCGCATTTCTTCGAGCACCTGGTGTTCGAGGAGACCGAGAACCTGGGCAACGGCGACTTCGCCCGGCTGGTCAACAACGCCGGCGGGACGTACAACGGCACCACATCCACGGACCGCACGGCGTATTTCGAGACCCTCCCCTCCAACCGCGTCAACCTGTCCTTCTGGCTGCACGCGGAGCGCATGGCCCGCCTGGTGGTGAGCGAACGCGGGTTCGAGAACCAGCGCGAAGTGGTGAAGGAGGAGCGCCGCCTGCGCATCGACAACGTGGCGTACGCGCAGGCGAACATCGTCCTGGATTCGCTTTCCACGGACTACGAGCCCTACCGGCATACGCCGATCGGCTCGATGGAGGATCTCGACGCGGCCACCACGGATGACGTGAAGGACTTCTACGAGCGCTACTACGTGCCCAACAACGCCACCCTGGCGGTGGCCGGCGCAGTGACCACCGAGCAGATCCGGGCGCTGGCGGAAGAGTATTTCGGCTCGATTCCCCGCGGGGAGGACGTGCCTCCGCTTCCCGACCCGCCGGTCACGCCCCGCACCGACGGGGAGCGCACGGCTTCGGTCAGCGACGAACACGCCCGGCTGCCGTTCCTCTACATGGGGTACAACGTCCCGGAGGCAGGCCACCCGGACGTCTACCCGCTCGCCGTGCTTTCCCAGGTTTTCAGCGCGGGCGAGAGCAGCCGCCTGCACCAGCGTCTGGTCAAGCAGGACGAACTGGCTCCGGTGGTCATCTCGGGGTTGCAGCAGCGGCTCGGATCCGGGCTCATGCTGTTCGGAAGCCTGCCGCACGCCGGCGGCAACATCGAAGAGATCCGCGCCGTCATCGAGCAGGAGATCGAGAAGCTGAAGGCCGACGGCATCACCGAGCGCGAGTTGGAGAAGGCGCTCAACCAGCAGCGCGCCGCCCAGGTCGCGAGCCGCATGACCGTCAGCGCCAAGGCCAGCATCCTGCAGTCCTTCGCTCTCACCTACGGCGATCCCTTCGAGGTCAACAACGTGCTTTTCCGCTACGAGGCGGTGACCCTCGACGACGTTCTGAACGTCGCCCGCAAGTACCTCGTTCCCGAGAACCGAACCGTTGTCGTCGCCCGGCCCACCGGAGGAGTGATCCCATGATCGTGCCGCGCATCAACCCGGGCCGCACCCCGCTCGCCGCGCTGGTCCTGGCCGCAGTCGCGCTCGCGAGCCCGGCAATCGCCGCCCCACAGGGCGGTCCTCCCGAGCCCCTGCCGCTCGACGACATCCCGTTTCCGGCCTTCGAGGAGCGTTTGCTGTCCAACGGCGCCGACCTGATCGTGGTGCCCCACGACGAGCAGCCGTACATCACCGTGAACCTCGTCGTGCGGGCGGGCAACGCCGCCGACCCCCGCAACCGCGCGGGCGTGGCCGCGATGGTGGCCAGCCTGCTCAACAAGGGCACGGACAGCCGCACCGCTCTGGAAATCGCCGATGCCACCGACCACATCGGTGCGACCCTGTCCGCGATCGCGGGCGACGACTGGACGAGCGTGGTGCTCGGCGTCGTGACCTCCCAGCTCGACGCCGGCCTCGAGCTCCTGGGCGACATCGTCGTCAACCCCGGGTTCCCCGACGAAGAGATCGACCAATACCGCCAGCAGACGGTCACGGGCCTCCAGGTGCAGTTGGGCTCGCCCGGATTCCTGGCCAGCCGGGAATTCCAGCAGGCGGTGTACGGCCGCCATCCCTACGGACTTCTCCCCACGCCCGAGAGCATCGAGCGCATCCGGCGTTCCGACCTGATCGCCTACCACCTGCGCCACTACAAGCCCACCAACGCGCTCGTGGTCGTCGCTGGCGACGTGACCGTGGACGACATCGAAGCCCGCCTCAACCGGGCGCTGGCCGACTGGGAGCCCGGTCCCTCGCGGCCCCCCACCTACTTCGACATACCCGCCCGCGAGGAGAAGGAGATCATCCTGGTGCACCGGCCGGAATCGGTGCAGTCCACCATCCGGGTCGGACAGTCAGCCATGAAGGGCGACCACGAGGACTGGATGCCGCTCAACCTGGGCAGCCGCGTACTGGGCGGCTCCAGCACGGGCCGTCTCTTCCAGGTGCTGCGCGAGGAAAAGGGGTGGACCTACGGATCGTACACGTCCGCGGTGCGCAAGCGCGACCTGGGCTATTTCCTCGCCAACGCCGAGGTGCGCAGCGAGGTCACCGACAGTGCCCTCGCCGAACTGCTCAACCAGGTCGAGATCATCCGCTCCGAGCCGGTTCCCGGCGACGAGCTGTCGGACGTGCAGGACTATCTCATCGGATCGTTCCCGCGGACCGTCGAGACGCCCCAGGCAATCGCCAACCAGGTCATGACCTACCGCCTGCGGGGCCGCTCCACCGAGGAGCTGGTGTCGTACCGCGACCGGGTCGGGGCCGTGGCGCCCGAGGACATCCGGGACGCGCTGGTGGAGCACTTCGATCCGGAGCGTGCCGTGGTCGTGGTGGTGGGCGACGCCACTCAGGTACGCTCGAACCTCACCCGCTTCGGTCGCGTGCGCATGGTCGACGCCGAAGGCAACCAGCTCACCATCGACGATGTCGAGGTAAGGGACTCCGACATCGCCTACGACCCCTCGGTGCTCGAGCCCGGCATCTGGCGCTACCGGCTGATGGTGCAGGATCGGCAGGTCGCGGACATGGAGCGAGTGCTGGGCTTCGCCACCCGCGACGACGAGCGCACCATGTCCCTGACCAGCACGGTTCGCGTCAACAACCTCACCCAGGTCTCGGAGGTGTTCTTCTCGCCGCGCAGCTTCCGCCCCATCGCCAACACCTTCCGGCTCATCACCGCCGAAGGGCAGGCGAACTGGGAGCTGGAGATCGACGGTGAACGCGTCACCGGCCGGGCGACGGCGACGGGCCGCGACGAAACCGGGATCGAACGGGAAGTGGTGCGCGGGGCGCTGCTGGGTGAGATGGATGAGCTGGTGGCGTGGATTTCGGAGCTGGAGGAAGGGCAGGAGCTGCGCTATCCGGTGGTCCAGCCCCAGAGCGGCCGCGCGCGCACGGTCACCATGCGGGTTCGCGGCAACACGGAGATCACGGTTCCGGCGGGGACTTTCGAGGTGGTCGAGGTGCGCTTCAGCGGCGGGGAAGGCAGCCAGCGCGCGTACTTCACCGTCGAGCGGCCGCGTGTGCTGGTCCGCGCCGAATCCACCGGATCCCCGGTGACCGTCGAGCTGGTGGAGATACCTGGCGGGTAGGCGCGGACGGATCCCGAAAAACGCGGGCTTGTCGAGGGCCGCAAACGTAGCTCTGCCCTGCGTTTTCTGTTATTTTCAGAGGGTTCCGCAGGACCGCCGAATCGTCGGCCCCGAATGCGTTCATTTCACGAGGAGAAGCGGATGAGGAACGTACTCGCCATTCTCGCTCTCTCCGGAGTCCTTGCGGCCTGCGCCGGCGTGCAGCTGCCTCCCAAGGCGGGTCCGGAAGAAGTCGAAGTCATCGTACCCGCAATGGGTCAGGCCGCCCGCGACGGCTACCGGACGATCGGTCCGGTCACGGCCCGCGCGCCCCTGGGCACTTCCAACGAAGACATGCTGCTCATGCTCCGGACCGAAGCCGCGGCGCTCGGCGCGGATGCCATCATCTTCGAGCGCATCGAAGACACCACGCGCAGCCAGGCGACCGCCGACATCGGCCGCAACCAGGGACTCATCGGCCACGCGCTCGCCATCTACTATCCGGCACCGGGCACCTGAGGCCAACCAGGAGCGTTTCGTTCCGTCGTCGTCGCGGATGAGGGCGGGGCCTGCCGGCAGCGTGCTCCCGCGCGCCTAACCCCCACGAGGCATCTGCATGGATTCCGCCCCCGGAGAACGGATACTCGCGCGCCTGCTTGAAGACGAAATGCGGGAGTCGTTCATCGATTATTCGATGAGCGTCATCGTCCGCCGCGCGCTCCCCGATGTCCGCGACGGCCTGAAGCCCGTGCACCGTCGCATCCTCTACGCCATGAGCGAGCTGGGGCTCGGCCCCGGCCGTCCCTACAAGAAGAGCGCGACCGTCGTCGGCGAGGTGCTGGGCAAGTACCATCCGCACGGCGATTCGGCGGTCTACGACTCCATGGCGCGCATGGTGCAGGACTTCTCGCTGCGCTACCCGCTGGTCGATGGCCAGGGCAACTTCGGCTCCATCGACGGGGACTCGCCCGCGGCCTACCGCTACACCGAGGCGCGGCTCACCCCGCTGGCGACCCAGTTGCTCACCGACATCGACGAGGAAACCGTCGACTTCATCCCCAACTTCGACGGGCGCATCGACGAGCCCACGGTGCTCCCCGCGCGCGCGCCCAACCTGCTGGTCAACGGCAGCTCGGGGATCGCGGTGGGAATGGCCACCAACATCCCGCCCCACAACCTGCGCGAGGTGGTCGACGCGACCATCGCGCTGATCGAGAACCCGGACCTCCCCCAGGAGGTGCTGGAGAGCATCGTCACCGGGCCCGACTTCCCCACCGGCGCCTTCATCTGCGGCCGCCGCGGCATCCGCGACGCCTACCGCACCGGCCGCGGCCGCATCGTGATGCGCGCCCGCACCGACGTGGAGGATGCGGGCAAGCGGACCAACGCCCGCATCGTGGTGCGCGCGATCCCGTTCATGGTCAACAAGACCCGCCTGATCGAGCAGATCGCCCAGTTGGTGCGCGAGAAGAAGCTCACCCAGGTGTCGGCGCTGCGCGACGAGTCCGACCGCGACGGCATGCGCATCGTGATCGAGCTGAAGCGCGGCACCGTGCCCCAGGTGGTGCTGAACCTGCTCTACAAGCACACCCAGATGCAGGCGACCTTCGGCACCATCCTGCTCGCGCTGGTGAACGGCGTGCCCCGGGTGATGGGGCTGCGCGAAATCCTCTTCCACTTCGTGGATCACCGCCACGACGTGGTGGTCCGCCGGAGCGAGTTCCGCCTGGCGAAGGCGCGGGAGCGCGAACACATTCTCGAGGGCCTCAAGATCGCCGTCGACAACATCGACCGGGTGATCGCCATCATCCGCTCCTCGTCCGATACCGCCACCGCCAGGGCGCGGCTGCGGGCGGAGCCGTTCTCGTCCCCCCTCACCGAGCGGCAGGCCGAGGCCATCCTCAACATGCGTCTCGCCCGCCTCACGGGCCTCGAGATCGACAAGCTGGAGCGGGAGCTGGCCGACGTGCGCGCCGTCATCGCGGAGCTGGACGAAATCCTCGCCAGCAGACCGCGGCGCATGCAGATCATCGTCGAGGAGCTCCAGGAGGTCGCGAAGCGGTTCGGGGACGACCGGCGGACCGAGATCCTCACCGGCGTGGCCGACCTGGAGATGGAGGACCTCATCAAGGATGAGGAGGTCGTGCTCACCGTCAGCCGGCAGGGCTACCTGAAGCGCATCCCGCTGACCACCTACCGCGCGCAACGGCGCGGGGGGCGCGGGCTCAAGGGCATGGCCACCAAGGAAGAGGACGAGGTCGGGCACCTCTTCGTGGCCTCCACCCACGACTACCTGATGATCTTCACCCGTTCGGGGAAGTGCCACTGGATCAAGGTCTGGGAGGCGCCCGACGCGGGGCGCTACTCGCGCGGGAAGCCGGTGGTGAACCTGCGCGACATCGACCCGAAGGACGAAGTCGCCGCGTTCGTGCCGGTGCGCACCTTCGCGCCGGACTGCTACCTGCTGTTCTGCACCCGCAAGGGCATCGTTAAGAAGACGCCGCTGTCGGCGTACGGCAACGTCCGCATGGTGGGCATCCACGGCATCCGGGTGGATGAGGACGACGAGCTGATCGACGTTCAGATCACGGACGGCGCCAGCGACGTGATCCTGGCCACGAGCGACGGCAAGGCGATCCGTTTCCACGAATCGGATGTGCGTTCGGTGGGCCGAATCGCGCGCGGAGTGCACGGAATTCGCCTGCGGGAAGGCGACCAGGTGGTGGGCATGATGGTCCCCTCCGAGGATTCGTCGATCCTGGTGGCCACCCGCGGCGGCATGGGCAAGCGCTCCGCCGTCGATGATTACCGGCTGCAGCGGCGCGGCGGGTTCGGGGTGATCAACATGAAGACGACGGGGAAGACGGGCCCGGTCGTGGCGGTGAAGGCCGTGCACCCGTCCGACGAACTCATGCTGGTGACGCGCAACGGCGTGGTGAACCGGCAGCGCGTGGAGGAGATCCGCGTGATCGGCCGGCTGACCCAGGGGGTGCGGCTGGTGAACCTGGACGAGAACGACGAACTGGTCGATCTGGCGCGCGTGATGGGCGACAACGGGGACGAGGCCGGCCCCGAGGCTGGAGACGGCGGCCTGCAAGGTGGTCGGGAGGCGGCCACCGGCGCCGGCCCGGAGAGCGCCGGGTGACGGTTCCGTCGCTCGAAAGCGTACGTGAGGCGGCGGCGCGCCTGGAGGGCGTGGCGGTACGGACCCCGCTGCTCTGGTCCCCCGATCTTTCCGATGAGGTGGGCGTGGGCGTGCGCCTGAAGTGCGAGTCGCTTCAGCGCTGCGGCGCCTTCAAGCTGCGCGGAAGCTACAACTTCATCTCCCGGCTCTCCGACGAGGATGTGGCACGCGGGGTGATCACCTACTCCTCGGGCAACCACGCCCAGGGGGTGGCGCTGGCGGCCCGCATCCGCGGCGTCCGCGCGGTGGTGGTCATGCCGACCACGGCGCCGGCCGTGAAGCACCGGGGCACGGCCCGGCTCGGGGCCGAGGTCGTGTTCGAGGGCACCACCTCGGTGGAGCGCCGCGCGCGGGCTGAGGAGATCGCCGCCGCCGAGGGGCTCGCGATCGTCCCGCCCTTCGACCATCCGGACATCATCTCCGGTCAAGGCACGGTGGGCCTGGAGATCGCCGCGGACTGGCCCGGGGTGGACACCGCCATCGTGCCCATCGGCGGCGGCGGGCTGGCGGCGGGCACCGCAGTGGCGCTGCGGGCCCTGCGCCCCGGCATGCGCATCATCGGGGTGGAGCCCGAGGGGGCCGCGTCGATGCGGGCCGCGCTGGACGCGGGCCGGGTGGTGCGCATCGACGGCATCGATACCATCGCGGACGGGCTCGCGCCGGTGCAGGTGGGCGACCTCACCTACGCGCTCGTGCGCGAACTGGTGGACGAGGTGGTGCTGGTGTCCGACGACGCGATCCGCGAGGCGGCCGTCTTCCTGCTCGAGCGGGCAAAGCTGGTGGCCGAGTTCTCGGGAGCGGCCACGGTGGCGGCGCTCCGGTCGGGGGCCGCGGACTTCGGCGACCGGGTGGCGGCCGTGATCAGCGGCGGCAACGCAGATGTGGCCGCCCTCGTGGCAAGCGCGGATTCGGTCGCGGAAGTGTCAGCCTAGCTGACGAAGCTAAATGAACCTGCTTCAACTCCGGTCCAGACCATCGTGAAGCGCCTCATCCTCTTCGACATCGATGGCACCCTGGTGTGGGGCGGTCCCGCCAAGGAGGCGTTTACCGTCGCGCTGGCGCGGGTCTTCGGCGCCACTCCTCCCGTGAACCTGACGCTCGATCGGGTCGTCGAGCTGGCGCCCAAGGTCGTCTTCGCGGGCAGGACCGACCCGCAGATCGCGCGCGAACTCCTGCGCAGGGCCGGGCTCGACGATGGCCGTATCGACGAGGGTTTGTCCCGGCTGTGGACGCTCTACCCGCGAGAACTCGAGCGGCGCCTGCCCGCGAAGCCCGTTACCGCGCTGGCGGGCGTGCCCGAGCTGCTGGCGGCGCTGGGAGACCGCGAAGACGTGGCGATGGGCCTGGTCACCGGCAACATCCGGGAGGGCGCGCGCCTGAAGCTGGGTTCGGCCGGGCTGGCGGCGGAGGCATTTCCGGCGGGCGGCTTCGGCTGCGACCGGGAAAGCCGCAACCACCTGCCCGCCGTCGCGGTCGGCCGGGCGGAGCAGGTGTGGGGGGTACGCTTTCCGCCGGAGTCGGTGGTGGTCGTGGGAGACACCCCGCTCGACGTGGAATGCGGCCGCCACTTCGGGGCGCGCACCGTCGCCGTGGCCACCGGGCACTTCGGCGCGGCGGAGCTGAAGGCCACCGGCGCGGACCACGTCGCACCCGACCTGACCCGCACCCGGGAAGTGGTCGACGTGCTGATGGCGTAGGCCGGGAAGGCGCGCCGGGCCGGGGGTGGGGCGTCCATCTTGTGCGCGGGTTCGCCGACGCGCCAAGTTAACCTGCGGCCGGAGGTGCGGGTCGCACATCGCGCCCGCCACCCCATCACGCGATCACAGGCGCGTGGTTTATCGACAACGACCGGCGACGGAGTAGCGGAGATGTCCAGCAGAGCACGGCAGCGAAAGGAAATGAGGCAGAAGCCCACCGGCGGCGGCGTCAAGCGCCTTTACCTCATCCTCGGTGGGGTGGCGCTCATCGGCGTGGTGGCGGCGGTCTACACGACCGGATCGACGGTGTTCAGCAACGCCGTCACCGAGCCCGTGGACCTGGGCGACCTCTCGGACGAGGAGCTCGTCAACCTGGCGTACGGGGCCGAACTGGGCGATCCCGACGCGCCCATCTCGGTCGTGGAGTTCGGAGACTATCAGTGTCCGGCCTGCGCCATGTTCGCCTCGGGGGTCAAGCCTCTCATCGAATTGAACCTGGTCGGCACTGGACGAGCGAAGTTCGTCTTCTACGACCTCCCTCTGATGGGACTTCACTCCAACTCTTTCCTGGCGTCGAGGGCTTCCCACTGCGCCGGCGATCAGGATCGGTACTGGGAGTACCACACCGCGCTCTTCGACAACCAGTTCTCGTGGGCGTCATCCGGGGATCCGGTCGGGAACTTCGTCGGATACGCGCGTGCCCTCGGACTCGACGACGGCACGTTTCGCGACTGCCTCAACTCGGACCGCCACGCCGACCGGGTGTCGGCCAACCTGCGTCTTGCCAGCGCGCTGAACCTGACCAGCACGCCGAGCGTTCTGGTCAGCCGCGGGAGCGGAGCTGCCAGAAGGCTTCCGGACAACACCTATCCCACCATCGAGGACGCAGTCGAGCAGTTGACGGAAAGCCAGCCATGAGCGTAGGCGAAACCGCCACCGTACGCCTGGTCTTCGTCGACAGAGGGGTCTATCACCACGAGGAGGTCCGGCTGCCCAGCGCCGGTCTGAACTCCAGCGAACGCCTCATCGACTGCCTGCGCGAAGACCCGCACGTGCTCGGGGATCTGTACGTGGACCTCAAGCGGCTGTGCGCCGCGTACCGGGTGGAGGACGGGGAAGAGTAGCTCTACGCGCGTCCACGCGGCGTCACCCCGGGGCCGCCGAGGTCGTTCAGCACCCCGAGCGCCCGCTCGCGCGTCCATTCGTGCACAACGGGAGGAGGCCACGCGCCGGCGTGCGCGCGCTCCAGGATCCTCTCCGCTTCCTCCCGGGCGCGCCGCGCCGTCGGTGCCTCCAGCGCACCCGCGTCCAGCGCGTTCTGAAGTTCGTCCTCGTCGAGGAGCATGGGCCCCTGGCCCGGCTTCATCCACACATCGAGAAAGAGATCGGTGGTGCGCCAGATGTTTCCGGGCAGGATCTCCACGGGCGTGAGCAGGTTGGCGTAGAAGCCGGTGAACGCGCCCCGGGCGTTGTGGAAACGGCCGATGTCGTGCCAGAGGCCCGGAAAGGTGAACCAGACGATGTCCGATCCGGTCTCGAGCACGACCTCCCCGTCCAGTTCCATCGGCGAGGGGACGCGGATGCTGCGCGAGAAGGTGACGATCACCTGCGGGTTCTGATGGATGATGGGCTGGCGGAAGGTCTGGAGGTGATCCGGGGGCCGCAGATAGTGGATGGTGACGTGGGGAAGAGAGCGGCCCGGCTCCGGGCTCATGTGTGCTCGTCGCCGGCGTCGGGAGACAGGTCGTCACCCGTAGAGGCAGCCTGGACGGTCGTGGGCGGCCCGCCGCTCGGGCATACCCGCTCCACGAAGATGTCCATGATGCCCCCGCATACCGCCGGGCTCCATCCCAGCAGGTCCTCGGTGAGGTCGACCTTCACCAGGCGCGGGACGCCGTCCCCGATCACCTCGTGTGCCGCCTCGATGACCTCCGCCTCCCCGCACCCGCCGCCGACCGTGCCCACCAGCCCGGTCTCAGGGTCCACCAGCATGCGCGAGCCGGCCTTGCGCGGCGTCGAGCCCCGCGTGGAGACGATGGTCGCGAGCGCCGCCGGCCGGCCGGCGCGCACCGTCGCGAGAACGGCTTCGTAGACGTCCTGGTCGCCCGGCGAGCTCATTTCACACTCCCTGTAGGCGGTTTCTTCGCCAGAAAGCGCTCGACGATGCGCTCCCGGGTTCGCAGCGGCGCGCCCGTCCCGCCGCGCCGTTCGAGGATCATCTCTCCTAGGACGCTGATCGCGATCTCGGCCGGCGTCTGCGCGCCGATGTCGAGGCCCACCGGAGCGCGCACGTGGGCGATGACCTCGTGGGCGATTCCCTCTGCCTCGAGCTGGATGAAGGTTGCCCGAACGCGGCGGCGGCTGCCGATCATCCCGATGTACGCCGGTTGGGCGTGGCCGTGGCGCGCCAGCAGTCGACGCAGGCACTCGTAGTCGTACTTGTGCCCGCGCGTCACCAGCACGAAATGGCACCCGGCGTGGACGTCGATGCCGGAGAGCGGGTCGGCGAAATCGATGGTGCGCACGGCGGCGGCCTCCGGGAACCGCTCGCGGGTGGCGAACTCGGGACGGTCGTCCAGCACGGTGACCTCGAAGTCCAGCAGCGTGCCCAGGGTGGCGAGGGGCTGCGCGATGTGTCCGGCGCCCACCACGATGAGTTCCTGGCGGGGACGGTGGCCTTCCGCGTACACCTGCAGACGCCGGCCCGCCGGCGTCTGCAGGTTGTGGAGGGACCCGCCGTGCCCGCGTGCCAGCCGCTCGCGGCTCGCGGCGGCCAGCGCGGCCGCGTCCAGTTCGGGATCCCCCAGCGATCCCTCGACCGCGTCCGGGCGCACCAGCATGCGGGCGCCAGCCGCGCGCCCTTCGCTGTCCGAGACCACCAGCAGCTCGACCGTGCCCCGCGACCCGCGCAGCGACTCGAGGATGCGCGCGGCCGCGGCAGCCGCGTCGGGGCCGGCGAGATCGTCCGGCACGTCGGCGGCCGCGTGGGACTCCGGCACCTCGGCCGCGTCGGGCCCCGGCAGCTCGGCCATCGTCACGCCACCTGGAAGTGGCGGCGGTACTCGGACGGCGTGTCGATGTCGGCGACCACGCCGGGGTCCTCCACCGGACACTCGTGGACGCGGGAGGGTCGTCGCCGCACGACCGTGCGGGCTCCCTCGGGAAGAGCGGGATCGAGAAGTTCGGGGAACAGGCGGCGATGGAAGAGGGCCGGGTGACCGCGCCGGCCGTGCCAGGTCGGAAGCACGATGTCGGCCGACCCCTCGTCGAAGCACGCGGCCAGCAACCGCACGGTGGCGCCCGTCACCAGCGGGTGATCGACCGGGCAGATGGCGCATCCGTCCATTCCGCCGCCCCACCCCGCCAGCGCCAGCCGGATGGACGAAATGGGTCCCTCGTCGGGGTCGGGGTTGGCCGCCACCACGGCGCCGGCAGCTTCCGCTTCCCGCGCCACGGCGCCGGCAGCCTCCCTCGCCACCACGACCACCGGATCGCATCCGCCCGCCGCCAGAGCGGACACGACACGCACCAGAAAGGACTGTCCACCCGCATCGAGAAGCGCCTTGGCGCTTCCCATGCGGGTGGACAGTCCGCAGGCTGGCACTACGCCCAGCAGCCTCGGTGGACGATCCACGAGACCGGCGTCCCGGCCCGAATGACCGGGCGGGCGCCCGTCCCGTCCGGTCAGAGGATGGGCCGAACCTGTGCGTTGCTCTCGTCGAGCGTGAAGGTCACCGGCTCGCCCTCCACCATGAGCGGGACGTTCCAGTAGAGCTCGTCGAAGGAGCGCTCCCAGCGCGCGTATACCCAGTACTGCCCGGCGGGCGCCGCCATGGCCGCGCCACCCGAGGCGTCGGTGGTGTCTACCACCGGGTCCAGGCCGCTCACGTCGATCATGAACTGGGCGACCGTGCCGTAGTCGGCGAACGCATCGTCGCCCCACATCTCCCGGAGCATCCTGACCTGGTCGGCCTGCTCGATCATGGATCCCTGGACGGAGGTGAACTCCTCGAAGGCGGCGTCGCGCTGGCGCTCCACCTGGGCGAGTCGCTGCTCCTTCTCGTCGAACTCCATGAACAGCACCCGGTACTGGGCCTCGGCGGGATTGAGCCGTTCCATTTCCGTGCTGAGGTTGAGAAGGTCCTCCCTCAGCAGCGACCACTCGCTCTCCCGGCTCTGCCATTCCGCCTGTGCCGCCGCGACCTGGTTCTGGGCTTCGAGCAGATCCGGTGGAATCTCCGGCTCGGGAGTGCCGGCTTCGCCCGCCAGGGAGTCGAAGATCGCGTCGCGGTCGAAGGGAAGGAGCTGGATTTCCATGTCGGCCAGCGGCCGCACCTCCGTTCCCTCGGCGCCGACAACCTCCATCTGCGCGTTGATCGTGACGTCGGTCGGCCCGCATGCGGCGGAGGCGATGGTGCCGGCGAAAGCGAGGAAAAGGATTGCGTTCCTCATGGTGCAGTTACTCCAGGCTATCACGTTGAAACTTCCGAGCTGGCCCCTTCCGGCTCGCAGACGATGCATGCGACGGAATTCGGGCCGCAAGGTAACTGCCCCCATGCCGATGCATCAAGACGGCGGCCCCCCGGGTCCGTAGACCAGCACGCGTGGTTCGCCGAGGCCGGCTGCCGCCCGCTGGACCTCCTCGGAAGACAGACCCTCCATCGCCGCGCGCAGTTCCCCCGGCCCGCCGTCCGACTCCGCTTCGATGAGCAGTCGGCGGCCTTCGCGCTCGGGATCCGCCATTGCGAGCGCCCGTGCCGACCGGAACCTCCGGTATTGCCGGTTCAGGTCGTCCGGGGAAAGGTTGCCGGCGGACAGATGATCCACGATGTCCACGATGCGCTGCTCCCAGGCCCGCACGGTCGGCCACTGGGCGGCGATCGTCACCTGCAGCACGGGCCCGCCGGGCAGCTCGCGCACCTCTACCCGGCGGCTGATCAGCCCCGGAGCGGGAAGGTTGATACCCAACTGCTCCCCGATCACGTGCGCGAGGAATTCCATCGGCCGTCGCGACGTCGTTCCCTCGAACGGGTAGGCGGCCCGGATCCAGTTGTTCGTGATATCGTCGGCCACCGAGGTCCGGCCGCCCGTCTCCCACGCCCACCCCGGGGTGCGCGGCGGCAGAGGCGCGCCCTCCACCACCCAGGCCTGCTCCCCGTGCCGCGCCATGGTCCGGTGCGCGCCGACGACGGAGGCTGCCTCGGCCGGTTCGACCGCGCCCACCACGGCCAGCCGCGCCTCGTCCATTCGGTAGACGCGCGCCCGCGTCGCCTCCAGTGCCTCGACCGTCATGCCACTCACGCTTGACGGAGTGCCCATGGGGGGCCGGGCGCGCTCCGCCCCGAGGAGCATGCGCCGCGCCTCCAGCTCGAACGCGCGCACGGGCGCGTCTCGCTGGAAGAACACCTGGCCCGACAACTCGGAGCGCGTCTCCGCGGCCAGCGCCGCATCGAGCGGGTCGGCGAACAGCGTGCGCGTGAGGGTGCCGTACGCCGCCGCCCAGTCGTCCGACGTTGTCAGCAGCGTAACCCAGGTGCGGTCGCCCTCCACTTCCATGGCCGCGACCGCGCCCGTTTCCGCCAGGCTGGCGGCGACGGCTCGCTCGAGCACCTTGCCCAGGAGCCAGGCGGTTCCCTCGGCGCCGGGCGGGTCGTCGCCGTATCCGCCTGCGAAGGAGAGGGTGACGGCGACAGCGGACGTCCACGGCCGCTCGCTCACCACCACCAGCTGCAGCGTATCAGCGACCGCGGCCAGACCGCTCGCGGGCCGGACGCCCGCCGCCGCCACCGCGGGAGTGGCGAGCGACAGGATCGCCCACAGCGACGTCCACGTGAGCCGCCGCCTCCGAGCGGGCGACTTGGGCATCAGTTCGCCACCTCGGCGGAAATTGCCTCGGCCGCGGCGACCTCGTCGAGGAAGGCGGTCATGACTTCGAAATCGACTTCCTCCAGGCGGCGCAGATAGTCCGCCGCCGCGTCGGCATTGCCCGTGGCGTCCAGATGTCGGCCGATGACCTCCGCCAGCCCGCCGGGCGAGCGCCCTTCCAGGATCAGCTCCGAGCGGAGCGAAGACTTCGCGTTGCGCACGATGGTCGGGCTCAGCGCCGCCCGCAGGTCGCGGATGTAGTCTCGAACGCGGGCGCGCATCGTAGTCGCGTTGCGGGAAAAGGCCGCTGCGGTCAACACCAGCCACGACCGTTCTCCCAGCTCCCACCGCTCGAGTTGAGGCTCGAACTCGCCGCCCAGCTCCCGAAGGCGGTCGTTCGCGATGCGCGCGAGCAGTGCGGAGCGTGGATCCCGCGCGCTTCCCGACGGATATGCCTCCCCGTACCAGACCCGGATGCGCTCGGGTCTGATGGCCGGAAACCTTCTTGCAGCCGCCTCGGGGAGCCGATCCGTCTCCGGCGCCGGCCCCGCCTCCCCCAGCTCTGCCAGAGCCGAGAACGCGGCCTCCAGCGGCAGGTCGGCCACCACGACCACGGAGAGGTTGCCCCGGCGGTGCGATTCCCGCCAGCGCTCCACCAGGCGGGCCGGGTGCAGCGCCGCCAGCGACTCGAGGGTTCCCGTCACCGGCGGAATCGGCGAAGCCATGCGCGAGCGAAGCCGGAGCCGCAGCGCGCCCCGGGCGGTTTCCCGCTCCCGCCGGTTCATGCCTTCGAGGCGCGTTCGGGCCGCCACGAAACCGGGCGATGCCGGGCGGGCCAGCAGCTCGCGCGCAACTCCGGCAAGATGGTCGAAGTCCGCGACCGCACCGCTCAGGCGATAGACGAGTCCGAGCGAGGTGCGGTGCGCCAGGACTTCGATGCCCAGCGTTTCCCGGAGCCTGCGGACGCGTTCCAGCGCCATCAGCTGAATAAGGTAACCGGCTCCGGCGCCCGACTCGGACTCGACGAAGGGTACCGTGATGCGGATCGCCGCCGCCGGTGAACCGGTGGCTTCGACGAAGGCGATGGTCGGGCCGTCAGGCGGGCGGAGAACCGTGTCCGGACGGAGCGCCTGGGGGTCGGAGATGGCGCTCAGGAGGGCAACCCCGGCGAGGAAAGCGGCCGTCACCTGCTATGGGCGGGATCAGGGGATGACGTCGATTACGAACCGGTGCGGATCGATCGGCCGTCCGTTCTGACGCACCTCGTAGTGGACATGCGGAGCCGTCGTGATCCCTGTGCTGCCCACCAGCGCAATGACGTCGCCGCGCTCCACTTCCTGACCCGTCCGCACCAGAATCTGGCTCGCGTGGCCGTACAGGGTCTCGTACCCGAAGCCGTGCTCGACGAGCACGGTCAGGCCGTACCCGCTCCGGCTGCCGGTGGAGGTCACCGTCCCCTTGGCGGTAGCCACGATGGGCGAGCCCGCGGGGGCCGAGATGTCCATGCCCTCGTGCGGGAGCGGCCGGTGGTGTATCGGATGCATGCGGGAGGAGGAGAAGCCGCTGGAGATGAAGCCGCGCGCAGGAAGGATGGAGGGAAACGACTCCAGCCAGTCTCGATGCTGGTTCAGGGAATCCGCAGCCTCGGTGAGGCTGGTGCCGAGCAGCTGAACCCGACGCTCGAGCGCCTTCAGATCGAACGAGGTTGCGAAGGCGTCCTTGGAATACAGCGAGTCGAGGCCCCACAGGGGGTGCGACCGGGGCGTGGTGGTTCCGGGCCCCCCGACACCCGCCTGGAGCACCTCGGCGTCGATGGACTCCAGCCCGGCCAGAGCGCGGGCCTGCGCATTCTGTTCCGACAGGCCTTCGACCGCGCCCTCAAGGCTCGCCACCTGCTGCCGGATGCCGGCCAGCTCCTCGACCATGGCCTGGTTCTTCGCGGCCAGTTGGCGCGCCTGCATCCGCTGCGGGCCACCGGAGAAGACGAAGAAAACGGCCGCCAGGACGAGGACCATGACGCCGGCCCAGGAGAGGAGCGCGCGGGGCGAGACTTCGAACTGCCGGTGCCGCCCGCCGCCGGACGGCACTACCAGGATCGAAAACCTGGTCTTCAGCTTGGCGCCGAGTGATTGGTTTGGCATGCCTCAGGAGTGATCGAGGGCAGGGAGCGACAAACACAACAGGCCGTTCAACCTATCCGTGCCGGCCGAAGCCAGTCAAGCCGAAGGCAGCCGTACCCGCGGGAAGAGAGGGTTGCCCCGCGTGACGGCTCGTCCCGCCAGTGGAGCGTCGAGTGCCCGGTCCAGGGTGGGAACCCGGGCAAGCCCCAAGGTTCCCGCCAGCACGCCCATCTTCGCCGGCATGACCGGCTCCAGCAGTGCGGCGAGCACCGTCAGGCAACGCGCGAGCGAGGCCAGCGTTTCGTCGAGGTCCGCCGCTCTCTCCGGGTCCCTCGCCTGGACCCACGGCTCCCGCTCCTCCACGTATCGGTTCGCGCGCCGCGCGAGTTCCATCGCAGTGGCCAGCGCCCGATGCAGGCGAAGGCCGTTCATGAAGTCCCGGTAGCGGCGAAGGGCCTCTCCGGTCTCGGCCGCCAGGCCCTGCCCCGCGGCGTTGGGAAGGGCGCCGTTCCGGTAGCGTGCGATCATCGACGTCACCCGGCTGGCGAGGTTCCCCAGAACATTGGACAGCTCGTCGTAGCGGGTGAGGAAGCGCTCGGGCGTGTACGACGCGTCGCTGCCGGTGGGCATCTCGCGCAGCAGGTACCAGCGCACCGCGTCGACTCCGTGGGTCGCGATGAGGGCGAGGGGGTCCACCACGTTCTGCAGCGACTTGGACATTTTGGTTTCGCCCACGAGCCACCATCCGTGGGCGAGGATATGCCGCGGCAACTCCAGTTCGCACGCCATCAGGATGGTGGGCCAGTACACCGCGTGGGTGGTGAGGATGTCCTTGCCCATGACGTGCAGGTCGGCGGGCCACCACGACTCGATGGGGGTGCCGAATCCCTGCTCGTCCGGGGCGCCCTCGGGGTCGATGGCGCCCGATGCGGTCACGTAGTTGATGAGCGCGTCCACCCACACGTAACAGACGTGTTCGGGGTCGAAGGGGAGGGGAACGCCCCAGCTCACGCGGCTCCGCGGGCGGGAGATGGAGAGGTCCTCGAGCGGCTGCTGCAGGAACCCGAGCACTTCGTTTCGCCGCACGGCCGGAATGATCCAGTCGGGGTTGGCCTCGATATGGCCCACCAGCCGTTCCTGGAAGGCGCTCATGCGGAAGAAGTAGTTAACCTCCTCGATCTGGCGTACGGGCCGGTCGCAGTCCGGACACGTTGCCCCGGGTCCCAGGTCCTTCTCCGTCCAGTAGCGCTCCTCGTGGATGCAGTACCATCCGAGGTAGCGGTCCTTGTAGATGTGTCCCTTGTCGTGAAGCCGCTGCAGGAAGGCGGTGACGACGGCGATGTGATCCGTCTCGGTGGTGCGGATGAAGCGGTCGAAGGAAATGTCGAGCTCGTCCCACGCCTCGCGGAAGCGGCCCGCCATCCGGTCGCACAGCTCGATCGGGGTCAGGCCGCGCCGGGCGGCCTCCTCGGCGATCTTGGGACCGTGTTCGTCGGTGCCGGTGAGGAATCTCGTTTCGGCGCCGGTCTGGCGGTGAAAACGGGCCAGCACGTCGGTGAGAATCGTGGTGTAGGCATGCCCGATGTGGGGCTCGCCCGACGCGTAGTAGATCGGCGTCGTGAGATAGCGTCGTCGGCTCATGTCCGGGTCAGTTGGAGCCTTTCCCCCGGGGAACCCCGGACACCTCTTTCTTGAGTTCCTTCAGCGTCACCTTGCGGCGGGCTCCGTCGCCGGCCATAAGGGTGACCGTCTCGCTCCAGATGTCCACCGCGACCACCTTCTGCCGCCCCAGCGAAGTGTTCACCGACCTTCCCTCGCGCGGGAACCGCCGCCGCGCCCGAACGTACGCGTCGTGCTCGTACTTGAGGCAGCACATGAGGCGGCCGCAGCAACCGGAGATCTGCGACGGGTTGAGGGAGAGGCGCTGGTCCTTGGCCAACTGAAGGCTCACCGGACGCAGGGAGGGGAGCCAGGTCGAGCAGCACAGTTCGCGCCCGCAGCGGCCGACTCCTCCGAGCATCGCGGCTTCGTCGCGCACGCCGATCTGGCGCAACTCGATGCGGGTGCGGAAGGTGCGGGCCAGATCGCGGACCAGGGCCCGGAAGTCGACCCGCCGCTCGGCCGTGAAGTAGATGATCAGCTTCTTGCGGTCGAACTGCCACTCCGCTTCGGTGACCTTCATCTTCAGCCTGTGGGCGGCCACCTTGTCGCGCGCCAGCGCTCGCACGCGATCCTCGTCGGTGCGAAGCTGCTTCACATGCCGGATCTCGTCGGCGAGTGCCTGCCGCAGGATCTTGCGGGACGGTTCCGGCGTTGCGCATCCACCGGATGTGCTGCACTTCCGTTCGGCGATGGCGCCGAGGGCGGTCACACGACCGAGATCTCGGCCGCGCTCGGCCTCCACCATCACCCAGCTGCCCGGCTGAAGCGCGCCGGGCTGGCAGGTGAAGTAGTCCTTGCGTGTTCCCTTGAACCGGACTTCCGCGAACTCTGGCATCTACTCTCGAACCCGGGTGGGGTACGTCCTCAGCCGCCGGCTCTCATGCTTCTGCCGCTCTCCGTATCGAGGCGCGGGCCCGTGAGTCCGGACTCGTCGATCGCCTTCCCGGCCCAGTCCCCGATCGCCTCGTACTTGCTCCAGCGCCGTGCCAGCAGTTCGTCGGTTTCGAGCGCGGTCAACTCGGCCAGTTGTCGCCTGAGAGCGACGGACACGCTCCTGGAGGCGGCTTCCCAGTCGGAGTGGGCGCCCCCGACCGGCTCCCCGATGATGTCGTCCGCCACGCCCAGCCTGAGCAGATCGCCCGAGGTCAGGCGCAACGCCTCGGCGGCCTTCTCGCGGTGGTCCCGCGATCGCCAGAGGATGGCGGCGCACCCTTCCGGGGAGATGACCGAATACACGGCGTGTTCCAGCATGAGGATGCGGTCGGTCACCCCGATGCCGAGCGCGCCGCCGGACATGCCTTCACCGATGACGATGGAGACGGTCGGAACGCGCAGCGCCGCCATCTCGCGAAGGTTGCGGGCGATGGCTTCGCCGATGCCGCGCTCCTCGGAGCCGAGTCCGGGGTAGGCCCCGGGGGTGTCGATGACGGTCACGACCGGACGCCCGAACTTCTCCGCCATCTTCATCAGGCGCAGCGCCTTACGGTACCCTTCCGGATGAGGCATGCCGAAGTTGCGGCGCAGGTTCTCCTTCATGGCCCGGCCCTTCTGCTGGCCGATGACCATGAGGGACTGCCCGTCCAGGCACGCCCAGCCGGCCACGATGGCCTGATCGTCCCGATAGCTTCGGTCGCCGTGGAGTTCGATCCAGTCGGTGAAGATGCGCTCCACATAGTCCAGCATGTACGGGCGGTTGGGATGACGCGCCACCTGCACGCGCTCCATGGGGGCGAGGTTGCGGTAGGTCTCTTCGGTCATGGCCACGAGACGGCTGCGAAGGACCTCGATTTCGCGCACCACGTCGATGCCCTTCTCGTCCGCCAGCGCGCGAAGGCCGTCGATCTGCCGCTGCAGTTCGGCGATGTCGCGCTCAAACCTGAGATGTGTGGTCCCTGCCAAGAGCCGTCTCCATTCATTTCATGTTGGGCTTCTGGTGGGTAGGCGGAAACTGCCATGGTCGCGCATCGGGGCCGCGAATACAAGTGTTTACAGCTTCGATCCCGATGGGGGTCCGTCAGTTGCCGCCCGTCTGCATGAGCAGATAGTCGTCAGGGTCGAGGGTCGTGCCGGAAGGCGCGGCCTCGAGCGGGATGCGGAACGTCTGTTCCCTCCCGGTGACCTCGACGCGGCTGCGTTCAGCGTTGCCGCCCACCTCGAACTCGATGTCCAGGGGGAGCCGGAAGGCGGGCCAGTCGGCCTGCTGCGTCTGCCGGATGGTGACCACCGCCTCGCCGGCGTCCGCATCCCATGCGGTTTCGGAGGTGACCACCGGATAACCGGGCCGGTAGAGCCACTGCTCGAAGAACCAGCCCAGGTCGGACCCGGACGCTTCCTCCATGACGGCGCGGAAGTCGGAGGTGCTCGCCACGCTGTCGCGGAAGCGCGCGTAGTAGCTGCGGATGCCGGCGAAGAACGCCTCGTCGCCCAGCATGCCGCGCAGCATGTGCAGCACCCATCCGCCCTTCGGGTAGTTGTTGGCGTTGAGGAGGTTGAAGAGGTTGGTCTCCTCGCGGTCGACCACGGGACGGTTGACGTCGCTCGAGGCGAGCACGCGCTGCCGGCTTCCTTCCATCATTCCGCGGAAGTCCGCGGGTCCGTCGGCGTCCTCGAAGAAAAGCGCCCCGAAGTAGGTGGCGAAGCCCTCGGAGAGCCACAGATCGTACCACTCCGACTCCGTGACGCTGTCGCCGAACCACTGGTGCGCGATCTCGTGCGAGACGGTGCCCTCCATGTTGCGGCCCTGGGCGATGCCCTGCTCGGTGTAGAAGATGGCCGAAGAGTTTTCCATGCCGCCGAAGCGGGTGGCGCTCTGCACGTTGGCCAGCTTCTCGTAGGGGTAGGGGCCGATGAGATCGGTGAAGAAGTCGACCATCTCCGCCGCGCGCCCGAAGATGCGCGCGCCGTTGTCGACGTCCTGGGGATAGACCCAGTAGGTCACGCGCGTGCACCCGTCGCTGCGCGGCGAGACCGGGGAGGCGTCGCAGGCGGCCAGCCCCACCTGGCGCACGGCGAGATCCGCGCCGCCGATGACCATCGTGTAGCTGGGGATGGGCACCGAGGTGGTCCAGCGCCAGGTGCGCCGGCCTTCCGCGCCTCCCAGGGCGTCGTCGCCGGTGGGGGCGGGCGGCGCCGCGATGGTGCCGTTGGCGATGACCTGCCAGGCCGCGGGCGCGTGGATGGTGTACTCCACCGTCGCCTTGTCGCTCGGGTGGTCGACCGACGGGAACCAGAAGCGCGCCCGGTTGGGCCAGTTGTCGGCGAAGGCCGCCGGGTCGCCGTGCACGTTGTCGCGCAGGATCAGGCCGTCGTCGGGGGTGCCGCCGTAGGCCACGGCCACCTCCACGGAGCCGGCGGCGTTCGGGGGCGCGAAGACGCGCAGCTTGCCGTCGGAGTACTCGAACGGGGTGCGGACGCCGTCGACCTCGATGGCGTGAATGGCCAGCCCCACCAGGTCGAACTCCATCGGCGTCTCCGGGTCGGCGGGGGGGGCGACCAAGATGCGCGCGCGCGCTTCGAAGTCGCTCCGGTCCAGGTGGAGCGACAACTCCAGGTCGTAGTGGAGGACGTCGAAGGCGCCGGCGTACTCGCCGGGAAGGGGGGCTCGCCCGGCCTCCACGGGATCCGGCTCGGAGATGCTCATCACGGCCCCGGGCTCGAGGGGAACGTCCGGGGCGGGCCCGGGGGGCGGGGTGTCGGCCGCGGGCG
>VXNP01000101.1 GCA_009840525.1 Gammaproteobacteria bacterium | reverse complement strand
GTTCTGGGCTTCCGCGGGCGCCGGGATGGCCAGAAAGGCCACCAGCAACGCAAACCTCGGGATCCGAGTCAGCGCCGGAGCGATTTTCGCCGAAGTCGGCTTGCGACCGTCCTGACTCATCGTAGGCCAACTCACGCTTACATTCCCGCGGGGCGCACGCTGTAGTTGTCGTTGCGCCACATGCGCATGCTGCCGTCGGGCATCTCCTCGAAGATGAACTCCTCGCCCAGGTCACCGTTGTCGCGCACGCGCCGGAAGGTGCCGTCCTCGATGTGGCGGAGGCGGGTGAGCGAGCTGAGCGGGTTGTTGGTGGGGAGAGACAGCACCTGCACGGCGCCGTCCCACATCAGGACCGCGCTTTCGCCGCCGAGGGGCCGCTGATAGGTGCCGGTGAAGCGTTCGAGATCCTCCTGAACCGCGTCGACTGCCGGGCCATCCTCGGCCGACCGCTTTTCCGCGCGTTGGAGGGCGGGCGCGACGATGTCGAAGGCGGTCTGCGCGAACTGACGTGAGTTCACGCCCTGGCCGTTGGTCATGAAGGCGGTGGCGACCTTGTCCTGCGGTCGCAGCAGCAGGTGGCTGCGGTATCCGGGGCAGGATCCGCCATGGCCCACGAAGGTGTCGTCGTCGGACTTCCACACCGAGAAGCCCAGCCCGTAGGTGGTGTTGCCGTCGGGCTCGGACCAGTGCACGCGGTGCATTTCGCGCAGCGTGTTGCGGTCGAGCAGGGCATCGCCCCCCTCGAGCACCCGGAACTGCCACGACGCGAAGCGACCCAGATCCTCGACCGTCGAAATGAAGCCCGCGGCCGGGCTGATGCCGCGCACCCAGTAGTCGGGAATCACATGGCGCTTGCCGTCGCGCCCGCGCGCCGTGTAGCCCGTCGCCAGCCGGTTGCCGCGGAAGCGGTCTTCCAGGTCGGTGAAGGTGCTCGTCATCCCCAGCGGGTCCAGGATGTTCGCGCGCACATAATCGTCGTAGCTCTGTCCCGAAGCCTCCGCCACGATCTCGCCCGCCAGGGTGAGGGCCAGATTCGAGTACTGGAAGTACGTCCGGGGAGGGTAGAGCATCGTCTGCGTGGGCAGCGTCTCGACGATCTTCTCGTGGGTGGGGAACGGGTAGTCGGGGCCGGTCCAGTAGGGTACCCCGGCCTCGCGCGGCAGGCCCGAGCTGTGCGTGAGCAGGCCCTCGATGTCGACCGGGCCCGCCTCCGGGTACTTGTCCTGGATGTTGAACCAGTCAAGGTGGTTCGCCACGGGATCGTTCAGCGCCAGCTTGCCCTGGTCGCGCAGCTGCAGCACGCCCACGGCCGTGAAGAGCTTGGAGATGGAGCAGATCGAATACATGGTCGATGGAGTCGCGGGCTCCTCGCTCTCGATGTGCGCGAAGCCGTAGCCCTTCGCCCAAACCAGCTCCTGGTCGTGGACCACGGACAGCGAAGCTCCGGGGATGCCCCCGTAGGCCTGCGCCGCGTCCATCCAGATGTCCAGGAGATGGAGGGCCGACGCGACCTCGGCGTCGTCGGCAAGCGACTGCTGGGCTTCGGCTGGAGGCGCCGAAAGCAGAAGCGCCAGGGTGGCCACGCCGGCGTGTTGGCGGATTCGGTGGTGTCTCATCGGGGGCATCCTCCTCGAGATACTGCGGAGCGGGCTTCAAGGCCTGGGAGCGTTCGGAGAGGCGTAATGGCATGTCCGCGTCCCTGGCAGGATACAGTGTAGTGCGTGCCGTCCTACGCGGACAACGGCGGATTCCCGTGCGGACACGGGCTCCGGAGGCCCGACCTCGACGTCCGCGGCGTCCGGGCCGATTCACGCGCGCCGGACAGGCTCCCGTTGCGCCCGGACGGGGCGTAGAATGTGAGTTCGAGCGAGATCTGTTCCGAAGGAGAAGACGACAATGAACTCCAATGAGTGGCGGTGTGCGGTGTTCACCTGGGCGGCTGTGACCGCTGTGCTGATCATGGCCTGGCCCGCGGATGGCTCCGCGCAGACGGACGCCGCGCGGATCGAGGCCGCGATCGCCAACCTCGAGTGGCGCAACATCGGTCCGACCATCATGGGCGGCCGGGTGTCGGATCTGGCCGTGGTGGAATCCGACCCTGCCACCTTCTACGTGGGCACCGCGACCGGCGGGGTGTGGAAGACGGTCAACCACGGCACCACCTTCGAGTCGGTGTTCGAAGACCAGCCGACCCAGTCGGTGGGGGACGTGACGGTCGCCCCCTCCAACCCCAACGTGGTGTGGGTGGGGAGCGGCGAGCCGCAGAACCGCCAGAGCTCGCCGTGGGGGAACGGGATCTACAGGTCCACCGACGCCGGGCGCTCCTGGCGGCACATGGGGCTCGAGGAGACCCACCACATCTCCCGCATCCGCATCCACCCGCGCGACCCGAACGTCGTGTACGTGGCGTCGGTCGGGCGGCTGTGGGGCGCCAACCCGGAGCGGGGCATCTACAAGACCACAGACGCCGGGGAGAGCTGGGAGCTGGTGCTCTTCGTGGACGAGGACACGGGCGCCATCGACCTGGCGATGGACCCGAACGACCCCGAGACCCTGTTCGCCGCGATGTACCAGCGCCGGCGTACCGGGTGGGGCTTCAACGGGGGCGGGCCCGGGAGCGGCATCCATCGCACCACCGACGGCGGGGCCTCCTGGGTGGAGCTGACCGAGGGGCTGCCGGATGGCGACATGGGACGCATCGGGCTGGACATCTTCCGGGGTGACGGCAACCTGGTTTTCGCCATCGTGGAAGCCGACAAGCGCACGCCCGGGCAGGGATTCGGCGGGGGTGGAGGCGGCTCGTCGCAGAACGGCGTGTACCGCTCGACCGACCGGGGCGAGACGTGGGAACAGATCAGCACGACCAATAACCGCCCCATGTATTACAGCCAGATCTGGGTCGATCCCACCGACCCGGAGCGCATCTATACGGCCGGCGCGAGCCTGTACAAGTCGCTCGACGGGGGAAACAACTTCACCCCCGACGCTGCGTCCGAAGTCCACCCCGACCACCACGCCATGTGGATCAATCCGGCGAACTCCGACCACATCATTCTGGGCGGCGACGGCGGCGTGGCGATCAGCTGGGACCGCTCGGACACCTGGCGTCAACTGACCAATCTGTCCCTGGCCCAGTTCTACGAGATCGGCGTGGACATGCGCGATCCCTACCACGTGTGCGGCGGGCTCCAGGACAACGGCTCCTGGTGCGGTCCGAGCGACACCTGGTCCAACCAGGGCATTCGCACACGCGACTGGTACAACGTCGGGGGCGGCGACGGCTTCTACACGGTCATGCACCCGACCAACCCGCGCGTGATGTTCTCGGAGTCGCAGGGCGGCAACCTCATGCGCGTCGACCTGGTGACCATGGAGCGCACCCGAATGCGGCCGGTGGGGCGCCCGCTGGAGGACGGGGAAGACCGGGATCTGCGCTGGAACTGGGACACCCCGGTGCTCCTCTCGCAGCACGACGAGAACACCGTCTACGTGGGGAGCAACGTGCTCTTCCGCTCGCGCGATCTGGGGATGACCTGGGAGGAGATCAGCCCGGATCTGACGCACGCCATCGACCGCAGCGCGTTGGAGATCATGGGGGTGGCCGGCTCGGACCCGCAGATGTCGGCCAACGACGGGCAGGCCTCCTACGGCAACCTGGAGACGATTTCGGAGTCGCCGTTCGACGCCGCGCTGCTCTACGTGGGCAGTGACGACGGCAAGGTGCACGTGACGCGCGACGGGGGCGCCTCCTGGTCCGATGTCACCGGCAACATCCCCGGGCTGCCCGAGCGCACCTACGTGAGCCGGGTGGCGGCGTCGGCGCACGATCAGGGCACCGTCTACGCCACCTTCGACGGCCACCGCAACAACGACTTCGCGGCCCACGTCTACGTGAGCGACGACTACGGGGAGAGCTGGCGGCGCATCGTCGACGGGCTTCCGGCGACCTCGGTCAACGTCGTCGCCGAACATCATCGCACGGCCGGCCTGCTCTTCGTGGGCCACGAGCTCGGGGTGTCCTTCTCGGTCGACGGCGGCGAACAGTGGGTGGCCCTCGACAACGGGCTGCCCGCGGTTCCGGTCGACGACATCAAGGTCCACCCGCGCGAGAACGATCTCGTGCTGGGTACTCACGGGCGCGGCATCTACATCATGGAGGACATCGCGCCGCTGGAGGGTCTTACTGCCGAGGTGTTGGCGGCGAACGTCCACCTCTTCCCGGTGCGGCGCGCCACCTCGTACAACCCCTACACGCCACAGGGCTGGACGCCGGGGGTGTACGTGTCGCCCAACCCGGCCGCCGGGGCGCTGATTCGGTACTACCTCGGTGAGGACCTTCCGGCGGCAACGCAAGTGGCCGCGTCCCCGGAGGAGAACGGGGATGGCGCGGACGATGGCTCCTCCGGCGTCCCCGGCCAGCCGAAGATCACCATCCTCGACGAAGGCGGCGAGGTGGTGCGCGAGCTCACCGGGCCGGGTGCCGCAGGCATCCAGCAGGTGAGGTGGGACCTGCGCATCGAGCCGCCCTACGCGCGGGCGGGTCCGCCCCAGCAGTTCGGCGGAGGCTTCGGGGGCGGTCAGGCGCGCGGCCCGCGGGTGCTTCCCGGCACCTACACGGTGCGGCTGGAGGCCGCCGGCGTGACGCAGGAAGAGCAGGTGGCTGTCCGCCTCGATCCGCGGGTCGAGATGAGCCGCGCCGACCTGGAGGCGCGCCGGGCTGCCCTGATGAGCGCCTACGACCTCGCGGGTCCCGTCTACGAGGCCGGGCAGGCCGTCCAGCGCGTCACGACGCAGCTCATGGAGGTCAGCGCGCTTCTGCGCGGGCAGGAGGAGGCGCCCGAAGACCTGACCGAAGACGTGAGCGGCCTGCTCGAGGAGGCGCGCGAACTCGGGCGCGACCTCAACCAGGCGGCCGCAGGCGCGCGCGGTGCCGGCGCCATCGAGTCGTCCAGCACGCGACCCACCGCCGACCAGCTCTGGCAGCTCGACCAGGCCTGGGAGAACGTGCCTCCGCTGATCGAGAGGCTGAACGAGATCGTGACGGACGAGATGCCCGCGCTCTACCGCCGGCTTGACGAGCAGGGGATCCGCCCCGACCCGGGCGAGGCGGTGACGATGCCGGTGCGGCGGCGCGGGGCATAGCGCCGGCAAACCCTGACGTTACGTCAGCCTTCGCGCGATCCAAACCGTGCGGAAGACCGCGGTGGCCACCGTTCCCACCGCGGTCACTACCAATGCGCCCAGCAGGACCGTGCCCGGGTCGCGCCCCAGGAGCGCGGAGCCGGTCCCGTCGAGGATCGCGCCGAACCCGATCAGCAGGAGCCGCTCGGCGCGCTGCATGACGCCCGCGGTGCACAGCACCCCCTGGCTCTCGCCCCGTGCGCGCGTATAACTGACAAGTAGCGAGCCACCCAGCGCCGCCGCGACCACCGCGAGCGCCGGGCCCGAGGCGCGAAAAGCCACCGCCAGCCCCACGAACGCGGCCACCTCGGCAAACCGGTCGATGGTCGAATCCAGGAACGCCCCCCGCGGCCCCGCCAGCCCTCGCGCTCGCGCAATCCGGCCGTCCAGGGCATCCGCGACGCCGCTGAGCAGGACTGCCCAGCCTCCCATCGCGAACCGCCCCGAGGCGAAGAACCAACCCGCCACCGCGCCGAAGGCGAACCCGAGCAGGTTGTAGAAAAGGGGCGACAGCCCGAGAAGCAGCGACGCCCGCTCCACCGGCCGCACGAACCAGAAGAACCAGCGGCGCACGAAGGATCCGAGCACGAACTTGCCCCGGGCCGAGGACTCGAGTGTGTCCATCGCGCGGCTGGCGCTGCTCAGGGCAAAGACGGGCATGGTGGCGAGCGCCAGACCCACGACCACGGCCAGGGCCGTCAGTTCGGACCTCACGATGTCCGGGCTCCGTTGGACGCCCGCGAGTTCCCGCTGGAATACCACCTGACGGATGTGGTCGCGG
>VXNP01000122.1 GCA_009840525.1 Gammaproteobacteria bacterium | reverse complement strand
ACCTGCCGCTCAAGGTGCTGTGCGAGCTGGGCGGCTGGAAGGAGGCCCAGACGGTGTTGCGCTGCTATCAGCAGGCCGACGCTGTACAGCTTCGGAAGGCTCTGGACAGCCGCCCGAGGGTCCGCGCCTAACCCGAAACCAATCGGCGGGAGTCAATCAGCGGGAATCCGACCGACGACTCCCGTAAGCTGAACGATCACAACGACATGTGGATCCGAATGCTCATGTCGCGTAGTCTTTCTCCGTCGGCAGCCTGTAGTGCCGGCCGCGCTCGCCCGGCCGCAACGTCACCACTGCCGTCATGCGCGCGCCGCCGATCCGGTGCCCGTCCTCGTCAAAGATCACGTCCGCCCCGCCGCGCTCTGCGGCCAGTTGCGACCGGACACGCTCCGGCGGAAGAACCGCGCGGCAGAACGGGCAGGTCGCCTTGGCGCGCGACACAGTGCCCGGATGCACCTCGTTCGCCGCCTCGGGCTCGAACACCTCGAAGGCGACCTCCGGTGGCGCGCCATCGGATCGCTCGACTGAAGGCCGGAGCGCCCATTTTCGATTCTTCTTCTTGCACAGCCAGAAGGACCGCATGAGGGGGATTTCGGCACCGCATTTGGGGGACTCGCAGCGTACCGTGCGCGCCCACAGGTACGCGATGGGAGTAGCGCCATCGGGGTCGGTCGGGTAGAGATCGGCGAGATCCCGCTGGGCTTTCTGCCTGATGGCTTCCCCGGCCTCACGCAGTTCCTCGGCGAGCCCTGGGCCGTGTCGCGGAATGTCCTCCAGCATAACCTTGAGGATCAGGCACGCCACCGGATTGAGATCGCTGGCGAACGCCTCGCATCCCAGCCGGAGTGCTTCCAGCGGAATCGAACCGCCGCCCGCGAACGGATCCGCCACCAGCGGGGCCTCGTCCCCGTGGGCGGCCCTGACGAGCGCCTGGGCCGTGTCGAGCCAAGGTTGCTTCGCCGAATGATCCCAGTTCGCGAAGTCTGCGATGAACTTGAGGATGATCCGCCGAAGGCCATCGTCCGTCTCGATCTCCGCCGTCCACCCGGAGGGGCGTCCGCTCATGCCGAGCAGAACCCGCCGCGCCTCTTTCCTGAACGCTGGCGGGCAGTGCGGGTCGCACGGATCCGGCAACAGGAGAGCCATCAGCACGGCGCGCGATGACGCGAGTGGACGGCGCGCCCACCAGAGGTGGAGTGTGGACGGATGACCGTGCCGGATCGACTTCTCCCGAACCGCTTGGCGCGAGACTTCGGCAATCGGGAAATCGACCTCGGCCAGCCGCTTGCACTCGCGCGGGATCATGGGGACGTCCCTCCTTCGGGCGCGGAGGGTTCGCCATCCGGAGCGTTGGATCCGGTCCGCTCGACGAGCATCGTCCGTGTCCGCTCGATCTCCGAAGCGAGGAGCGCCTCGTCCGGCAGCGTGGTCCGGTACTCGGCCGCCATGACCTTGTTCGGCAGGCCTTCCAGCGCGTACCGTGCGACGGCCTCATCCTTCTGAGCGCAAAGGATCAACCCGACCGGCGGGTTCTCGTCCCGCCGAACCCAGTGCTCACGGGCGTAGTTGAGGTAGAGGTGCATCTGCCCGGCGTCCGCGTGCGTGAACTTGCCGATCTTCAGGTCGATGACCACGAGGCACCGAAGGCGGCGGTGAAAGAAGAGCAGATCGACGCGGTACCACTCGTCGCCGACCCGAAGCCGCCTTTGCCGTGCGATGAAGCAGAAGTCCCCGCCCAACTCCAGAAGGAAGGTTTCGAGGTGGCGGGTCAGCGCCTCCTCAAGATCGCTTTCGGAGTACTCGTCCTTCAGGTCGAGGAATTCGAGAACGAACGGATCCTTGATCTCCTCCTCGGGAAGAGCGGCGTCCCCGGCATCCCGGCCCCCTTCGGCCAAAAGGGCGGCCTTGTTCCTCGATAGCGCTGTCCGCTCGTAGAACTGGGTGTTGATTTGGCGGTCGAGTTGGCGGACGGTCCAACCGCCGCGAAGCGCTTCGGCCTCGTAGAAGGCGCGGGCGCGTTCGTTCCGCACCGACAGCAGCCGAACGTAGGCGGACCAGGGGAGCGGAAACCGCGACCGGATGGCGTTCAGCAGAGATTCTGCAGACGGTGTCTGCATAATTCGATCGTCTCCCGATTCTGCAGACGGTGTCTGCACAATCGGCCATGCGAGGTAGAACGCGCGCATGAGCCAGACGTTGCGGACCGAGAAGCCTCGGCCGTAGCGCGCCGAGAGGTCGGCCGCGAGCCGCTCGACGGTCTCCTTGCCGTACTCCGCCCGGCTCCGCCCCTCCTGTTCGAGTTCGGCAATCTGCCGCCCGATCAGCCAGTACGCTGCGGTCATTACGGAGTTGACGGAACGGGCGGCGGACCGCCGGGCTGCCTCGACGATTTCGGAGACCTCGCCGAAGACCGCCTCGTACCGCGCGGCCTGCCCGGTGGATGGCACGGGCTTGTTCATGCCGTCGAGCCGCCGTCCGGGTCATCCCCGCCCGCCGAATGCATCGGCCCGGTCATCGCCTTCACGTCCATCCAGTAGTGCTGGACCTTGCGCACCTCGTGCCACGGGAAACGAGCGGGATCCGGGATCGGCTCCTGCAACTCGGGCGCGCTCGCGCAGTTCGTCACCACGTACAGCCAATAGCAGTCGCGGCGGTCCTCGGCAACGCGCCGCTCGTTCGGCGTCAGCAGGATGCTCCCGCTCGGCGCGGCGAGTCCTTTCACCTCGATCAGTCGCAATTCGCCGGTCTGAAGATTGAGGCTGGTCACGTCGTAGCCGAGATTCTCCTTGTGGACATCTTCGACCTTCCGTCCCCGTGCGGCCTCGTGCTCCATCACCACCCGCATGGCCCTCATTTCAGTCTCGGGGTGCGGCCGCAGTCGGCGGCGATCAAGCACATGGCCATCGGGGTGCGGCAGAATCAGTGCGCTCGCCAGTCTCTCCACCCCTTGGAGCGTGACCGCCCCTTGCCGCTCAAGCTCCTCGCGGCGGCGCTCGCGCCGCATCAGAACCTCCGCATGCCGCCTCTCGGCCAGCGCCAAGCGCCCCTCGGCTCCGGCGGCGCCACCATCCACCTCGCCGGCGGCCCGGCCGATTTCCTCGTCCAGCCGCTGTAGAATCTCGGTCAGCGAAAGCTCGACGTGTTCGGCAACCCGGCCCACCTCGGCCCGGCGTTCGGAGCGGACCTCCTCCACGAAGGGGACAAGCGCGTTCTCGTTGAGCCAAGCGGTCTCTTCCGGCAGCCGCGCCACCGAAGGCAGTCCGTTCGGCACGGGTGCGGGCGTCATGTCGGCGAGCACGACCGGATCGCGTGAGCGCGGCGCGCTCCCGGCCCGCAACTCTACGGCAAACAGGCGTTCGTGAATGACTTGGCCAAGGCCATCCACCGCGCGGGCACGGTAGAAGTCCACCCGAGCCGGTTCGTTGTGGGCCAGCGAGTGGAAGCAGGCCCCCTTCGCGAAGGCGCCCTGTCCCGAGTCGTAGCTGTGTCGGCGCAGGGCCTCGAACAGGGGGTGGCCCGGCGTCACCCACTCAAGGTTGTTCGCCTCCGCCGTCTTGCGGTCGGTGGACAGCCGGGGATACCGGACGGCTAGCTCGGAGAGCCCCCAGTCCTCGTCGCGCTCGTATCGCTTCAGCCCGATGGGCGTCCTCCCCGGCTGGAAGGTGTGGGGGAGCCTCCGCACCGGCTTGAGCGCAAGGGCGGCATCCTTGGCCGCCTCGTCCATGAATCGCGAAATCGTCTCCGGGACAACCCGGCGCTCTTTCGCCCGGGCGCGGCGCTCGACGAGCAGGTCAAGGTTCAGCTTCTTGGCCGCCAGCCCCTCAAGCGCCGTCTGGCAGATCGCCCGGAAGTGGCCCTCGTCCACGTCCCTGAGGATCCGCTCCTCAAGATCGGACTCGCCGAGCCGTCCAGCGTAGTAGTCCCGGAGCACCCGTTCGACCCGCGCGGAGGGCAGAACCTCTCCCACCACGTTGAACACGGCGTCGTCGTCGAGCGCGTCGCGGATCTCTTGGAGCTTGTCCAACAGCCGTTGCAGCACCCGGCCCTCGATCGTGTTCGTAGCCACGAAATTGAAGATCAGGCAGTCGCGCTGCTGGCCGTAGCGATGGATACGCCCCATCCGCTGCTCCAAGCGGTTGGGGTTCCACGGTATGTCGTAGTTGAATAGGATGTGGCAGCACTGGAGGTTGATTCCCTCGCCCGCCGCCTCGGTCGCCACCAGAACCTGAATCCCGCCCTCGCGGAATTGCTGTTCGGCATGGAGCCGGGTGCCGGGCTCGTCCCTGGATCCGGGCTTCATCCCTCCGTGGATGCAGCCCACGCGGAAGCCCCACTCCGCCAGCTGCTCCATCAGGTAGTCGAGCGTGTCCTTGAACTCCGTGAACAGGAGGAGCCGCTGATCCGGCCGGTCGAAGAACCCCTCGGCCTCCATGATCCTCCGCAGCCGCTTGAGCTTCGCCTCGGTGCCCGAGCGCTCGACGGCCTTGGCCTGCTCGGCGAATTGCCGCAGTTCGGCGACTTCCTCGCGCACGTGCTCGGCGTTGCCCGCCAGCGTGACCGCCTCCAGCATGCGCTCCAGACGCTCCCGTTCGGCGTCCTCGAACTCGTCCAGTTCGTCCCAGTCGGGCAGGTCGGGCGGGATCGTCCGTACAAGCTCCCGGGCCTGCTTGAGGCCCTCCTCAAGCCGCTTGGCCCGGTTCTCCAGCGACCGCCTCATGGCATGGGTGCTCGAAGCGAGCCGCCGCTGGTACAGGGACATCAGGAACCCGACCGCCCGCGCACGGGGGTTGTCGCTCTCATCGGCGGCCCGTTGGCTCTGCCGCTTCACGAACCGCGTGATCTCCCGGTAAAGCTCGAACTCCGCGCCGTCGATGGCGAATTCGGCCGTCTGCGCGATGCGCTTCGTGAAGACAGGCTGCGCGGTCCACGTGCCGTCCGCCTCGCGCGTGGGAAAGTAAACCATCGCCTCCTTGGTCCGTCTCAGGTAGAACGGCGCACGCTGTTGATCCATCGCCTCCCGTATCGACTTCACGTCGCCGTAGGCGTCAGGGTCGAGCAGCTGAAGGAAGAGCGTGAAGTTGTGAGGATCGCCCTTGTGCGGGGTGGCCGTCAGGAGGAGCATGTGGTCCGAAGTGTCCCGGAGCAGTTCCCCGAGCCGGTAGCGCTGGCTCTTGTGGCTCTCGTCCCGCGCCGACATCCGGTGCGCCTCGTCCACCACGACCAGATCCCAATGCGCCTGACGCAAGCCCGGCAGGATCTCCTCGCGCTTCGCGAGGTCGAGCGACGTGATGACTCGCTTCCGCTCCATCCACTGGTTGACGCCGAACTGGTCGCGGATGTCGCCGCCCTTCAGGACCAGAAACCGCTCGTCGAACTTCTCCCGCAGTTCCCGCTGCCACTGGAACGACAGGTTTGCGGGGCAAACCACGAGAATCCGCTCGACCAAGCCCCGGAGCTTCAGTTCGCGGAGCAGCAGCCCCGCCATGATCGTCTTCCCCGCGCCGGCATCGTCGGCCAGCAGGAAGCGCACGCTCGGGAGCTTGAGCAGGTGGTCGTAGACCGCCTCAAGCTGGTGGGGCAGCGGATCCACCCGCGAGATCGAGAGCCCGAAGTAGGGATCGAACTCGTACGCGATGCCCAGCGCGTAGGCCTGCAACGCCAAGCGCAGGCGTCGCCCGTTTCCCGAATACGAAAGCACCGAGTCGGCGATCTTCAGCGCCGCGATGTCGTCAGCCGTCAACGTCACCCGGCGGAACCGCTCGGAACGCTGGCCGACCATGCCGACTACCCAAACACCGCTCCCGTTCTCCCGAACCGTCTCCACCAGCATCGGCTCGCTGAACGAGGGACCTGTAAGGACCTGGCCTTCGAGGAGTTGAGTATCTTCTGACACCAGCGGCTCTCCCGGTTGCTGACCGGAGGTTTGGGGTCATCCATGACTTCGAGGGCGCACCGGTAGCGCCACGCGCCCGGACTCAACGTAGTCTAACGTCGCGCGCCTGACACGGATCGCGGGCTGGCTTGTCTCCCATAATCATGCAGATTCCCGCTTGATTTGCACGACCGGGTC
>VXNP01000118.1 GCA_009840525.1 Gammaproteobacteria bacterium | reverse complement strand
CCCCACCCCCCTGGCTGCGGGTCACCCGGACCACCCGGTCGCCCACTTCCACCTCGGCCAACCGGGTGCCCCGCGCGGCCTTCCCGGTCACCGGCACGTCCCCAGCCACCACCTGGGTGATCCGGCCGGCGGCCGTCACCAGCATGACCGCGTCCTGGTCGAGGACCTCGATCGCGCCGATCAGGCTTCCTTGGCGGTCGCCGGGCGCGCGCATCACCACGCCCAGGCCGCCGCGCTTCCGCCGCGGGTAGTCGTTCACGTCCGTGCGCCGGCCCCACCCCTGGTCGGACACCGCCAGCACCGTGCCTTCCCGGCGGATCAGGAGCGCAGATACGACCAAGTCGTCGCCGCGCAGCCGGATGCCCTTCACCCCGAAGGCGGTCCGACCCACGACCGGCACCTGCCCCTCGGCGAAGCGGATCGCTCGGCCGTGGCGGGTCGCCAGCATGACGTCGGCGCCGCCCTCCGAGAGCATCACCGTGACGATGCGGTCGCCCGGCCGCACCCGCGAGGCAGCCAGCCCGGCCGGCCGCGGGTTCGAGAACTCCGACAGGCGCGTCCGCTTCACCGTGCCGCGCTCGGTCACGAACACCACCTGACCCTCCCCGGTCATGGTGTCGACCTGCAGGAGCGCGGTGAACGGATCCGCGCGGCTGCCCGCGGTGAGGCTGTAGAGCGACTGCCCGCGCGACGCCAGGCCGCTCTCGGGTACATCGGCCACGCTCAGGAAGTGAACGTGGCCGCCTTCCGTGAACGCGAGAATCCACCCCTGTGTGCGCGCCACGAAGAGGCGCTCCAGGTAGTCGTCCGCGTAGCGCGCCATCCCCGCGAGCAGCTTCCCGCTCGCCAGCCGGCGGC
The DNA here is from genome assembly GCA_009840525.1 of Gammaproteobacteria bacterium. Lineage (GTDB taxonomy): Bacteria > Gemmatimonadota > Gemmatimonadetes > Longimicrobiales > Gaopeijiaceae > BD2-11. The sequence continues at coordinate 44,338 of VXNP01000118.1, read as the reverse complement.
GGTACAGATGCACGGGCATGCGCTTCACGAACCCCTGGTGGCTGACGGTGACCACCACATCCTCGTCCGCCTCCGCGGCCTCCACGGTCTCCTTCGAGGCGGTCTTCCTGTCAAGAATGGTCGTGCGGCGCGCGTCGCCGAACTGCCGCACCCCTTCTTCCAGCTCCTCGAGCATCACCTGCAACTGGCGGTACTCGCTCGACAGGATGTGGCGGAGCCGGCGGATGGTCCTTCGCAGCCCGACAAGTTCGTCTTCCAGCTTCTGCCGCTCGAGCGAAGTCAGGCGCGCCAGCTGCATGTCCAGGATGGCGCCGGCCTGCCGCTCCGTCAGATCCAGCTCGCCCTGCAGCCGCTCCGCCGCCTGCGCGCGGTCCTCCGATGAGCGGATGATCGCGATCACCTCATCGATGAAATCGAGGGCGCGCAGCATGCCCTCGACGACGTGCGCGCGGTCTTCCGCCTTGGCCAGTTCATGCTGCGACCGCCTCCGGATGACCTCTATGCGGTGATCGCGGAAGCGCTCCAGCATCTCCTTCAGGGTGAACTCGCGCGGCTCGCCGCCGTCCAGCGCCAGCAGGATCGCGCCGAAGGTGGACTGCAGGCCGGTGCGCCGGAAGAGCCGCTTCAGCACCGTGCCGGCATCGGCGCCACGCTTCAGTTCGATGACCAGGCGGATGCCGTCGCGGTCGGACTCGTCGCGCAGGTTGGACACCTCGGACAGCGCCCCCTTGCGCGACAGGCCGGCGATCTGGGCGATGATCTTGGACTTCGAGGTGGCGTAGGGCAGCTCGGCAATCACCAGCTGCTCCCTTCCGCCGCGGATCTTCTCGCGCACCACGCGCGCCCGCATGACGATGCGTCCGCGGCCCGTGCGGTACATCTCCCGGATGCCCTTGCGCCCGACGATGAAGCCGCCGGTCGGAAAATCCGGCCCGGGAATGACCTCCATCAGCTCGTCCAGCGTCGGCTCTTCGTCGTCCGTCAGCTTCCTGATCGCCGCAACCAGCTCCCCGAGGTTGTGCGGCGGCACGTTCGTGCTCATGCCCACGGCGATCCCGGCGCTGCCGTTCATCAGCAGGTTGGGGAGGCGCGAGGGCACCACGACCGGCTCCTTCAGGCGGTCGTCGAAGTTGGGCGTCCAGTCGACGGTGTCCCGGGCGATGTCGGTCAGCAGATCGGCGGCCACCCGCGAGAGGCGCGCCTCGGTGTAGCGGTACGCAGCCGCCGGATCCCCGTCGATGGAACCGAAGTTGCCCTGACCGTCCACCAGCGGATAGCGCAGCGAGAAATCCTGCACCATGCGCACAAGGGCGTCGTAGACGGCGCTGTCCCCGTGCGGGTGGTACTTGCCCAGCACGTCCCCGACCACGGTGGCGCTCTTCTTGTAGCTCCGGTCCGGGGCCAGCCCCAGCTCGTGCATGGCGAAGAGGATGCGCCGGTGCACCGGCTTGAGCCCGTCGCGCACATCCGGCAGCGCCCGCTGGACGATGACGCTCATCGAGTAGTCGAGGAACGACTCCCGCATCTCCTGCTCGATGGGACGCGGAAGAATGCGTTCCCTCGACCGGGCTATCTGCATCATGGCTACTCCTCGGCCGGGGATTGCAAACGTGGGGCGCTCAGGCTTCGGCGGCCTCCGCGAACGCGGACGAAACCACCCGGAGCGGCAGCGACACCTGATGCTCGCCGTCGAGGTCGACATCGAAGGCGTAGCGTCCCGGGGTCCTGAAGACGATCCCGTCCATGTTCAGGATGTGGGGTATCTTCAGTTGTCCGCCATCACGCGCCGGGCCGGGCCCGAACGTGACCTTGCCGTCCAGGCGCAGGAGATCCTCCCCCGCCGGCCCGCGCAGGCGAATCCTGATGGCGTGTTCCCCGGCCTGCTCCAGCCCCGCCGAGAAGCGCAGCACCAGGGAGATGAGGCCGTGCTTGGCCGGAAACCGCGTGGAGGTGATCGAATCGAAGATGCCCAGGATGTTCAGCTTGCCGGCGCTGTCCACCGTGGCGGCGTCCGCCAGCAAAGCGAGGTCTACGCGCACGCCCCGGTTCCTCCGTCTCGATGGGTGAGCAGCCTTTCGCCGAGAACCAGCCCGGCGACCAGATCGATCGTGATGTGCGCGGTCATCGCGGGCCAGATGCTCCCGGTCAGAACGAACGACGCGGCGAAGGCGAACCCGGCCACCCCGGTCGTCACGATGCCCCGCGCACCCTGGTAGGAATGTAACAACCCGAACGCCGCCGAGGTGACCGCCGCGGCCATCCACGGACCCACCGACATCGCCCCCAGCGCCGACATGGCGTACCCCCGGTAGGCAATCTCCTCGCCCGTCCCGGCAACGAAGGAGAGGCCCGCGAAGTACGCCCTCTCGCGCCGGGTGCGGGGAAGCAGCCGGGCCAGGAAGGGCGAGTCGCGCAGCCCGGCGGCACGGGCGATCCACGTGAACAGCATCATGATCCCCAGGACCGCTGCGGCGATCGCGGCCGTCCACGCCACGAACGCGAAGGGATCGGGCGGAGCCAGTCCCAGGGCGGTCGGCCCGACGCCGGTCACCCCCACGACCGCGCTGGCCGCTCCCAGAACGAGGATGAAGATCCCCGAGCTCACGTACACCGAAATACGCGCGATCTCCTGGTTCTTCCTCGCCAGCCACAACTGCGCGACGCCGTTGATGGGTGCGAGGACCAGCAGCACCGCCAGCAGGATCTGGTCTACGAGGTGCACGCCGCCGCCTTCACGCGCCGCTGCCCGATCTCTTCCACGCGCTCGAGGGTGGCGCGCACGTCCTCCCAGGTGCTCCGGTAGTTGAGGATGCACAGGCGCAGCGAGTAGGCGCTCTGAAGCCGCGTCGAGGAGATCATCGCGAACCCGCTCTTGACGATCTCGTCCTGAATCTCGCGGTTGAGCGCATCCAGCGCCGGCGCATCCATGCCCGGTGGCCGAAAGCGATAGCAGACCACGCCCAGGCTGGCCGGGCTGAGCAGCTCCAGGCGCGCGCGTCCCCGGATCCAGGCCTCCGCCCTGCGCGCCAGCTCGAGCGCACGTCCGATGACGACCCGGAACTCCTCCAGCCCCAGGATCTGGACCGACATCCAGACCCGCAGCGCCCGGAAGGAGCGGCTGAGCTGGAGTCCGCGGTCGGCGAAGTTCACGTGCTCCAGGCTCATGTCCGTGTCCTGCAGGTACTCGGGCATGATGCGGAAGGCGTCGCGCAGCAGCGCCGGGTCGCGCACCATCAGGCACCCCGTCTCATAGGGCTGGAAGAACCACTTGTGCGGATCCAGAACCACGCTGTCGGCACGTTCGATGCCCTTGAGGCTCCGTCGCGCGCCTTCGTCGAGGACCGCGAAGCCGCCGTAGGCCCCGTCGATGTGGAACCAGAGCCCCTCGCGCTCGCACAGATCGGCGATGGCGTCCAGCGGATCGATGGCCCCCGTGTTGGTGGCGCCCGCGTTGGCGGACACCATGAAGGGCGTCCTGCCTTCGGCCCGGTCGTAGCGGATCATGTGCTCCAGCACCTCGACATCCAGCCGATAACGGTCGTCGGTGGGCACGCGGCGCAGGTTGTCCGCGCGGAAGCCGCAGATGCGCGCGGCCCTTTCCACGGACGCGTGGCACTGATCGCCTTCGTACAGCATCAGCCGCTCGCCGTCGCCCGCCGCGTGGCGCGCGGCCACCATGGCGTTCAGGGTCGCGGCCGAGCCCCCGCTGGTGAACACGCCGCCCGCCGTCTCCGGCATGCCCAGCCATTCGCGGAACCAGTCGAGCACCACCAGCTCCACCTGGCTGGGACCCGCCGATTCCAGCCATGTGCCCTGGAAGACGTTGAAGCCGCCGGTGAGCATGTGCGCCAGGAAGCTCGGCCAGGTGGGCGAGGAGGGAATGAAGGCGAAAAAGCGGGGATGATCGATGCGCCCCGCGTAGGGAAGGACGTCGCGCAGAACCCGGTCGATGACCTCGTCCGGATCGCGGCCGGTCTCGGGAGCCGCCTCGCGAAGACGGGCTTCCGTGAACGTCCGGTCGGCGGTGCCCCAGGCGCGGTCTTCGCGGAGGCCGGTCCAGCGGGCCACCACCCGGTCCACCATCTCGTATCCCAGGCGGCGCATCAGGTCGCCGTCCAGTTGCAGCGCGCCCGCTTCGGCGCGCGCGTGTTCGGGTCCGGGCCCGGTCACCTCTCCTCCTTCCGGCATTGACGGGCAGATACCGGGTTTCCAGTTTGTCTCTCCATCGCCCCGGGACTTCTCGTCGGGCCACGGCGGCAGACTCCAACCTCCCAAGGTAGCATGGCGGCAAGCGGCGTACGGAAAACCCCGGTCTTTCGAGTGATCGACGCTCTGGACGCGCCCCATGGCGGCCGCATTCTGCGCCTCCAACTGCAGGACGGCCCACCGCCCCGCGTACGCGACCTCAGGGGATCCCGGCTCACCGCCACGGCTCCCGACGGAACCCGGCAGAGCGTCACGGTGACGGGGTTCGCGGCGTTCGGAGGGAGGGTCAGCAACCGCCGCCTCGCCGATACGGGCCGCGTCGACGTCCACGTGCGGGAAGACGCCTCCAGTACCGAGCCGGTGTCGATCAAGTGGCTGCTCACACCGTCGTGAGGACGGATCGCGACCATCGCCCCTCCCCGACCGGCGCCGTCTACCTGCCCTCCACATCGAGCAGAGTCGAGTCCTTCTTGAGCCGCCAGAGCACAACGTACACCACCGTGCCGGCTCCGAAGTAGACCTCCCAGAAGGGTGCCAGATCGAGACCGCCCCCGGCGCCCAGCGTCTCCGCGACTTCCAGCGCGGTGGTCGCGGCCACCCAGGCGTAGAAGGCGGCGTGGTCCCGCCCGAGCGCAAACAGCAGCGAGAACGGCAGCCGGTACGGCCGCCAGAGCCGCGGAGCCGGCAGCAGCGCAGGCGTGCGCGCCGCCCAGCGGGTGAAGTCGGAGCCGAAACGTGCCTGCAGGAAGCGCTCCTCGGCGAGCATGATGCGCCCGTTGTAGATCCAGAACACGAGAACGGTGACCGCCACGGCGGCGAGATTGCCCGTGGTCGTGGCCACGCCCGCCCAGATCAGGAGGTTCCCCAGGTAGAGGGGATGCCGCACCACCGAGTACATCCCTTCGGTGCTCAACGCGGCGGCTTCGAGCTTGCGGGTTCCCCGGCCTGAAGTCCCGGCCGGCGCATGTCCGACGGTCCACGCGCGCAGCACCAGCCCCGCCACGGCCACCAGCATCCCCGCCAGTTCCCAGCCGTCCAGTTGGCCGGCAGTGCCGGGTGGGAAGGCGAAGCTCAGGGCGGCGAGTGCGGCCAGGACGAGGAGCGGAAGGTAGCTGCGCCAGCGGAAGAGCCAGTTCCCGGTCCGGGCCCATTCCTCGACCAGCCCCGCGTCGGCAGGTTCGCGACCCCGCGCTCCCGTGTGCGGAGCCGGCGGGTCGCGGTCCGGCATCAGCGCAAGCCGGGCGGGTTGGTCTCGAAGGCACTCCGGAACCAGGTACGGTATGCCTCTTGCGCCCCGGCTCTCTCGTCCAGCCAGGCGTCCCGCTCCATGGCGAACTCCTCCGCGCGCGCGGTCAGCAGATAGGCGTCCAGATAACCGTTCTCGCTGGAGAAGAGCAGTTCATCCAGGGGCAGATAGGGAGCCCAGCCGTACAGCGATCGACCGTAGAACCAGACGTCGGCGGTGCGGGCCACGATCGCCCGCTCGAGCTCGTACCCCTCGAGCCCCACCGCGTCCGGAAGCCACTCCTCCAGCCGCTCCATCCGGTGCATGAGGTGCAGGTGCGCGTAGACCAGGTACGTGGGCCGCGCTTCGGCGATGGCGCCGTCCAGGCTGAGGCGGGCGGTGTCGCCCTCGATGACGAAACCCTCCCAGGGCATCCTCGGCCCGTCGCTGAAGCCGGTGACGATGAGAAACGTGGGGTCCTCTTCGATGTTCTGCAGCTCCGGGCGAAGCCAGATGTCGATGGAGTCCATGCGCGCGGGATTGGGAGGGACGCGCGCGCCCGAGAGGGTGATGAGGCCGCGGGAGGGAGGCAGGGCCGACGAGGCCGAGCAAGCGGCAAAAAGGACCATGGCGAGCGCCGCCCCGAGGGCGCCGCGATGCGATGTGGAAAACTTCACCATGAGTCTCGTCTGGATGGGAAGTGGTGGTGTCAGGGATATCTGGGTGCGTACCCGCGAGCCGCCGGTATGCTTCAGGGGACAAGCGGAGAACCGGCTCCCGTCCACTTGATGTGCTCGAACGCCGTGCGGCAGCGGTCGCACCAGTAGGTTGCCACCGAGAGCTGGCTGCCGAACGGATTGACCAGCCGGGTCTCGGTGCGGTCGCAGAACGGGCATCTGGGGGACGCGGGAAGGCCGGTCGTGGCGGCGGCCGCGACCTCGTCGGCGCTCATTCGACGAACAACGCGCGGTTGCGGTCCCCGCGGGCGCGCTCGACAGCGTCTCCGGCGGGCTCACCGGCCGGGCGGCGGCGGCTGGCGATCCAGTCGCCGGGGAGCGGCGGATCGGCGGCGGGGACCATGCCCAGCGCCGCCAGGGGCTCCGCCAGCCTCCGCCCGAGCCTGGCGCGCGCATCCCCCGGTTGGCCCGTCACTCCCGCCCCGGCGAGCAGCTCGGCTTCGTCGTCGCCGGGCAGCAGGCACGTGACCACGTCGGGCAGCATCGACTCGACGGCGGCGGCCAGAAGCTGCCGTCCCTCCTCCGAGCCCTCGCTGATGCGGCGCATCCAGGCTTGTCCGAAATCCCGGTGGAACGCTTCCTCCGCGAGCATCTTCGGGATGCGCCGGCGGGCCGCGTCGTAGGCGCCGGTCGCAAAACGCTCAAGCGCAAGCGAGAGGGTCCCGTCCACCACCACGACGCCGGCGACGACCGCGGCCCAGTCGGCAAAGGGCTCGTCCAGGCAGGACGCCGAGCAATACTCGGCGGGTGGGCGGGAATGCTCGACCTCCACGGGGTCGACGCCGAAGTCCTTGAGCATGGCGTAGAGGAGGCGCGCATGGCCCCACTCGTCCTGCGACATGGAGGCGGTTGCGATGCCGCTCTCGATGGAGGGGGCACCCAGCAGCCAGTCGCTGTAGCGGATGCCGAGCATGCGCTTGGTGTCGGCGAGCGACAGGATGAGCCTCTGGAGCGCCTCCCGGACTTCGGGGGAGAAGTCCCGAGCGTTCACCGGCCCTCCACGGCGTGACGCCCGAGCCGGCCGGTCGCACGTGCCGCGTACGGGCCGTCGATCCGGTTCACCGGGATGATGTGGGAGCGGCGCACGACGCACATCTCGAACCAGTTCTCCTCGTCGTAGGTCTTCCAGGCGTAGACGCGCGCCAGGGCATCGTCGGTGGCGTCCACATAGCCTATGTGGCGGAGCGGCTCGCTCCTCTGCTTGCGCGCAAAGACATCGTAGACGGCTTCCTCCATGGTGCCCTCCGCCGGCGCCCTCAGGCGCTCACCCCCGCACCCCGGAGCGCGCGCCGTCCCGCCGGGCTGATGCGCGCGCTCGTCCAGGGCGGATCCCATACCTGTTCGATCTCCACCGCCGTGATCCAGGGCTCGGCGAGCAGACGGTCGCGCACGTCCTCCTCGATGAACTCCATGCACGGGCACGCCGTGGCGGTGAAGGTCAGGCGAACCTCGACCCGTCCGCCGTCCACCCTCACCCCGTAGATCAGCCCCAGGTCGGTCACGCTCACGGGCAGTTCCGGATCGAGCACCTCGCCGAGCGCGCGCCATACGGCCGCCTCCGGATCATCGGGTCGCTCCGGGAGGGGTTCCGACCACAGGTCGCGCCCGCCGCTCATGTGCGAGGCCACATGCATCGGCAGGCCGACGCTCAGTTCAGCCACGAGCTCACCTGGCCGCGCGACCGCCGGATCGACTCGACGTAGATCTCGTTCATCGGGCCGCGCCCCTTCCAGCGCTGGAAGACCTGCCCCCACGTGATTCTCCCCTCCTCGAAGAGCCAGCGCTTTTCGCTCGCGTCGTACTGGCAGGGGAAGGGATAGTCGAGCACGTACGACTGCGAGGCCTCGTCGAAATGCGCCGGGACGTCGAGGCCCAGCCGCTCGCACAGGGGCACCGTCGACGACATCCAAAGCTGCCGCAGCTGGTCGTTGGTGAGCCCCTTCAGCTTGTACTCGAGCTGGCCGCTGTGGCGCTTGCGGTCGTCGGGAAGCCCGAACCACTCCACGGTCATCGGGAACATCCAGTCGACCGACCGCTGAAGAATCTCCTTGGCCGCGCCGCCGGCCCGGGCCAGCCGCCGCATCCACACCTCCCCGTGCCGCAGGTGGAAGGTCTCCTCCATGTCCACCTTCACCAGCGCCCGCTTGAGCGGCCCGTAGGAAGTGTTGCGGTGCACGTCCGAGAGCAGGCAGATGCCGGCGCGGTCGAAGAAGCCGTTGGCCACCACCAGGTCCGCCCAGTTGTCGAGGGGCTGGTCGAAGCCGTAGGGGTGCTTGAACTCGTGTGGCTCCCGCTCGTAGACCAGCTTCTGCTTCGAGATGCCCATGTCCTCGAGCAGGCGATAGGCGATGTTGGCGTGCGCCAGTTCGTCCTGGATGATGGCGTGCGCGCTCACCTGGGTGTTGGCGGAGGGCGCGTGGCGCGCGGCCATCCAGTAGGAAGGCGCGCTCATGAGTTCGGTGTCGGCCTGGACGGTGAGCTGGATGGCGAGCGCCTTCCTGTAGCCGTCGGTCATCTCCTCGGGAGATTCCACGATGTAGCCCTTCTGCACGCGGGCCTTGAGTTCTTCTTCAGTGAAGGGCACGGCTACCCGTCCTTTCCGAGGTCATCGGCGTCGGCGAACCCGTCCGCGACCCCCCCGCGCGCGGACCTGGCCTCCGCCGGGCGGTCTTCGTCAGAGCCCCAGCGAGGAGCGGATAAGGGGGCTGATGCGCTCCGGAGTCCAGGGAGGATCGAAGGTCAGCTGCACCTCGGCGTTCTCGACGCCCTCCACGCCCGCTACCGCTGCGCGTGCATCCTCCACGATCTGTGGCGCGGCGGGGCACATCGGCGTGGTGAGCGAGATGCGCACCTGGACGTTCGCGTCCTCGATCTCGATGTCGTACACCAGCCCGAGCACCACCAGATCCAGGTGCAGCTCGGGATCCTTCACCGTGCGCAACGCCTTGCGAACCGCTTTTTCGCTGATCTTCATGTGGTGAAACTTGCTTGGCCCGAGAGGGCCTGTCCATACTTTCGCAGTTCGCCGGCTGCGGGCGCGGACGCGCCCATGTGGCCGGCCTGTCCAACCCTCCGCCGGATTCCCGAAGATGAAACGTCGCGACTTCGTCAAGACCGCCGCCGCCGCGGGCGTGGCCGGCGCCGTCCCGCGCACCCTGGAAGGGGCTGAGCCACGTACCCTGGAAGGGGCGCCCACGGTCTACACCCCGCAGTCGGTCTCCCCGGTGGTGATCTCCGACACCAGCGGCATCCGCTTCACCAACGGCGGCCCGGAGAGCGCCGTGGAACGGGCGTTCCGGATGATCACCGAGGGCGCGGACGTGCTGGACGCCCTGGTCGCGGGGGTGAACATCCCCGAACTCGACCCCACCGAGACGGGGATCGGCTACGGGGGCCTGCCCAATGCGAACGGAGTGGTGCAGCTGGACGCGTGCTGCATGCACGGGCCGAAGAAGCAGGCCGGAGGCGTGGCGGGGCTCGAGGGGTGCGCACCCCCTCGCTGGTGGCCAAGGCGGTCATGGAATACACCGACCACCACCTGCTGGTGGGCGCGGGTGCGCAGGAGTTCGCCCGCATGATGGGCTTCGAGATCGAGGACGACCTGAACACCGACCGCTCCCGCGAGCTGTGGCTGGAATGGAAGAGGCGCATCGACCCCGGCCACTTCCCCGATCCGCGCAGGGGGCGCCCGGGCGGTACGGGAAGCGGAGCCGGTCTCGACGCCGGCGCGATGAACGGAGGCGCTGGTCCGGAAAGCCGGGAGGCATCGGACGGCGCGGCCGGCCCGGAGGAACTCGCACGCGCCCAGGCAGCCCTGCGGGACCACCACTACGCGGGCTACCAGGCCGGTCTGGACATGGTGCGCGAGGGCCTCATCGACGAAAGCAGCTTCTGGGGCACCATCAACTGCGACGGCATTGGCCCGGGCGGGGACATCTGCGGGGTGACCACCACCAGCGGGCTCTCCTGGAAGATTCCCGGACGCGCGGGCGACTCCCCCATCCTGGGCGCCGGGCTCTACGTGGACGGCGACATCGGCGCCGCGGGCTCCACCGGCCGGGGCGAGGCCAACCTGTTCAACCTCTGCTCCTTCCTCATCGTCGAGAAGATGAGGGAAGGCATGCATCCGCTGGACGCGGGGATGGCCGCGCTCGAACGCATCCGCGCGAACACCGTGGAGGAGCGCCTCCTCAACTCGCGCGGCGAGCCCAACTTCAACGTGCGCTTCTTCGCGCTCAACAAGAGGGCCGAATACGCGGGCGTGTCGATGTACGCATCCGGCCAGGTCACGTACGCCGTATGCGACGAGAACGGCGCGCGCGAGCTGCCGCTGGAGGGGCTGCTGGAGGGCTCGCCCTCGGACTGACATGTCAGCATCATCGAACCCCGGTTTGGACCCCGAAGCAGCAGGCCCCGACGTCTGGTATGGATCCGAGATGAGCGGGTCCGGCGCCTGGATCCGCCACTTCACGGAAGGGGAAATCCGCGAAATTCACCTGGCGGTGGGGAGAGTGGAACGCAAGGGCCTCGACATCGTCGGCATCACGCGGAACGACTTCCCCCTGCCCGGACTGGCGCCCGAACTCGCCCGCATACGCGAGGAGCTGCTGCGCGGTCGCGGGTTCGCGCTCATGCGCGGCCTGCCGGTGAAAGACCGGTCGATGAAGCAGATCGCGACCGCCTTCTGGGGGATCGGCACGCACCTCGGGGAAGCCATCTCCCAGAACGCCAAGGGCCACCTGCTCGGCCACGTGAAGGACATCGGCCACGACCCCCACAACCCCGAGCACCGGCTGTACGCGACCCGCGCGCGCCATCGCTTCCACACGGACTCCTGCGACCTCGTCGGGCTCTTCTGCGTGCGCCCCGCGAAGGAGGGCGGGCTGAGCAGCATCTCCAGTTCCGCCACCATCTACAGCGAAATGCGCCGACGCCGGCCCGAGCTGGCCGAGCTGCTCTCGCGGCCCATCCATATCGACCGCAAGGGGGAGATTCCCGAAGGCAAGGGCCCCTGGTACCGGATGCCCGTCTTCAACCATCACGCCGGCTGTATTACGACGTATTACGCCCGCGATTTCTTCGATGGTGCCCAGCGCCACGAGGGGGTGCCGCCGGTATCGCGCGAGCAGACCGAGGCCATGGACCTGTTCGAGGATCTGGCAGCCCGCCAGGACATCCGCCTCGACATGGAACTCCGGCCCGGGGACATGCAGTTCGTGCACAACCACCAGATCGTCCACTCGCGCACCGGGTACGAGGACCATCCCGATCCGGAGCGCAAGCGCCACCTGCTGCGGCTATGGCTGTCCGCGAGCGACGGGCGTGAACTTCCGCCCGCCTACGCAGAGCGCTACGGGAACATCGCCCTCGGCACGAAGCGAGGCGGGATCATGGTGCCCGGGACGAAGCCCTACGCGCCGCTGGAGGCGGAGGGGTAGAGGGCGCGAGCCTCACGGTCAGCACCTCCGGGGCTCTACATGCGCTTTCGGGGCGGAGACACGTCTGCAACGCTGTTGTAAACAGAAATGCAACGACTTGGGAGACAAGAATTCGACGCTCTCACGAACAGACATTCCACGGAGCGGCTTCATCCGGGTCAACGATTGCACGGTCTCGGAAGCTTGGTAATGCTGGTGGACCGCCATCACCCGAGCGCCACCCCATGACCAGACTCACCCTCCACTACAATCCGGCCTGCCCAGACTGCGCGCGCCAAGCGAGACGGACGGCTCGACTGGACTGGCTCCGCCAGATCGAGCCGTCGACCGAACGGTCTCCGCTGGGCGAAGTGCCGGCGGGCGAGATCGTGGTTGTCGACACGCGGCACAGAGCGGTGTTCACCGGCGTCTACGCGACCCGGAAGGTGTGCCTGCAGGTACCGCTGTTCTTCCTCTACGGGCTACTGCTGTACGTGCCGTTCATCCGGCGCGCGGCCGCGAGAGGAAAGCCGGGATGCAACGGAGACGCCTGCGAGATTTGAAGGTTCGGGGCACGAAGTCAGCGCTCCGGCGGCGTCAGGTACCGCACCACGTTGCCGTCGCGGCCCACGACCTCGATTGGCATCAGCAGGATCTCCCTGCCGAAGTCGATCGCGTTCCGGGGGACCGCCGCCGCTTTGACCCCCGCCGCCGCCTGCGCCGCGTACTGCGGGGGCGGCAGCACGTACTCATCCGCCACGCTGTAGTCGACCTCCGGATACCCGATGTCCACGAACGACGCGAGGCTGACCACGCTCATCGGATTGGGGCCGCGGTCGGGGAAGGGGGTCATCAACTCGGAACGGAAGACCAGCTCGCGCCAGTGCCCGTTCCACACGCCCACGCCGCCCTGGTGCTGCACCGGCACGAGATCGCTGTCCGTGTAGTTGTTGCCGCGAATCTCGTCGAAGGCCGCCTTCGCCGCGGCGCCGGTGAAGTGCGTATTCGCGTTCCGGTCGGCCCGGGCCGAGTCCTGCAGGAGGCCCAGGTGCGACCACAGGGTTCCGAACCCGATTACGTGCGCCATCTCATGGACGATGGTTTCCTCCAGCTGGCCGTTGGCCTCCATGCTGTCCAGGTCGGCGATGTCGAAGAACATCACGCCGACGGCGGGCAGCGAGTTGCCCTCGCGGATCTGGCAGGGCCCCGCGCCTCCGAAGACGCCCGAGCGCCCGTCGATTTCCTTGATTTCGACGTAGATCAGCAGGTCGTCGACCACCCGGTCGCCGGGGACGTCTCCGGACATTTGGTTTTCCGAGAGGCACCTGGCGAGGGAGGACCTGCGCAGCGTGCTCCATGAGAGATTGGCCGTGACCGCGCTCTCCCAGAACCGTTCGGCTTCCTCGAAGGCCTCGCGCTGCGAGGCGGTGAGCAGCGACGAGGTGACGTGCTCGAGTTCAATGTCGTAGACCGCCGGCGTGGCCTCCGCACTGAAGGTTGCCGTGGCCGACGTGCCGTCCGAGTTGGCTACGCTCGCCGTGAGCGTGTAGGTGGTTCCGGGGGTTCTGCCGAGGATCCACCTGTCGACCGCCGCGAACCCGGCCGAGTCGGTCGTCGCCTGCTCCGGCTCGACCCTGCCGTCGGCGCTCGCGGAGAAGGCGACCCTGGTATCCGCCACCGGGTTGCCGTCTTCATCTTCTGCCCGCACGCGGGGCGCAACGCGCACGGGGAGCGCGATTTCCGTCCGCTGTCCGTCGCCCTCGACGGCTACGAGTTCGGCGACCGGTGCGGCCAGGGCGGTGGCGTGGAAGATCACCCGGTTCACCCCGGGGGCGGTGGCACGCAATTCCTGCGGCCCGGGATCGCCCATCGTCCATGGGCCCGGGGAGGCGATCCCGTCGGCGTCGGTCACGGCGCTGGACAGGGGGACCGAGCCGCCCCCGGCCGTGACCTCGAAGGTGACCGTGACCCCGCTCAGGCCGGCGCTCGACCGCGAGAGCGCCCGCACTTGCACGGGTTCGTCGATTTCTCGTCCCGTCCGGGCCACCTGCCCGTCGCCGGAGTGAATGAGCAGGGCGTGGGGTGGCTCGGCCATGGCGGTAAACACCGCGTTGGGACCTTCGGCCACGGACGCGACCACCGACTGGCGGCCGGCAGCGTCGCCCAGCGTCCAGAGCGTCTGCGCCTCGCCCGCCGGGTCGGTCGTGGCCGCGGCGGGAGTGACGGAGCCGCTCCCTTCCGCGGGTGAGAAGGACACAGCCGTGCCCGCGACCGGGCTCCCGCCAGCGTCACGAAGGCGGCCGACGAGCGGCTCGACCAGCGGTGCTCCCGGACTGCCTGTCTGTGCGTCGCCGCCAACCCGTTCCAGGGTGGTGGGCGTCTGGCTGACCGTAACCGCGGCCGTCCCGCTGACTCCCTCGAAGACGGCCCTGACCGTGCCGGCTCCGTTCGCAAGGGCCGTGACCACCCCGGAGGGGTTCACACCGAGCACGGCTGGGGCGTCCGTCGTCCAGGACACCGTACCCTCCAGCGCGCTCCCGTCTTCATCCAGGATGGTCGCGGTGAACGCCCTCGACTCTCCCAGGAAGGTGAACGTCGCAGACCCGGGGGACACTACGATGGACGCCGGGCTCGGCGGGTCGAACTCCAGCGCACACCCCGCCACCACAACCGTCAGCCCCAGACGGACTGCTGCGCGAAGCGATGCGCGTGTCATGGCGTTGCCTCGTCAGCCGGCGGGATTCCGCAGGTCCAGTCGAGCCGCCGAGTCGCGGTCATCCTGCGCCGGAGTGGCCGTGACTCGGAGCATGTTCAGGAAATCACGCGAACGAACGACCTTCACGTTCCGGTAGGGAGAGGTTGCAAGGAGCGCCTTGTCGCTGCTCACCACGTACCCGGCTCCGGCGGCCACCGCACACGCGAGAAACTTGTCGTCGTCGGAGTCCTCGCACACAGCCTCGGGCAAGGGGGGCGCCGACACCAGCGTGGCGTCGCCGGCGATCATCTCAAGCACGCGTTCGAAATCCGCGCCGGGAAACCGCGCCGACAACCGTTCGCCGACCCGAACGTATTCCCGAAGGACCTCGGGGGACACCACCACCTCGAATTGCCCGGCTCGCCACGCCGCGAGCACGTCGCGGGGCGGCCCGCCGAAGAACACGCCCGGCAGGAAGACGCTTGTATCGACGACGACCCTCACGCCGCCACTCCGGTTGTCGCCAAGCCGCTCATGACGGACTTTTGTGGACATACGCCATCCCGTCAACCCGGAATCCCGGACACCCATGGTCAGCCATCCTGTTTCCGTCGATCAATCCGATCGCATCGTACCCATCAACCTTCGCCAGAGCGGCCGCACCCCCGTGGAGCTGCTCATTTCCACCCGCGTGCGGAAGTCGCCGTACTGGCATCTGTCCCACGATGCGGGCTGCTGGCGCGCAACAACCTACAACCGCATCTACCACCCGCGCGGCTACGTGCGGCCGGAGAACGGCGGCGCGGCGACCGAACACGAAGCGCTGACGCAGCACGTCACGCTCTGGAATGTCGCCGTGGAGCGGCAGATCCGGGTGAAGGGACCGGACGCCGAGCGGTTCACCGACTACGTCATCACGCGCGACGCCACCCGCATCGAGCCGATGCACGGCAAGTACGTCATCCTCTGCAACGAACGGGGCGCCATCCTCAACGACCCGGTGCTGCTGCGCCTGTCGGAGGACGAGTTCTGGTTCTCCCTCGCCGACTCCGACCTGCTGTTCTGGCTGCAGGGCGTCAATGTGGGAATGAAGATGGATGTCGAGATCGACGAGATCGACGTCTGCCCCCTGCAGATCCAGGGGCCGAAGTCGTTGGCGCTCATGGCCGATCTGGTGGGCGACGGCATCCGCGAAATCCCCTACTACGGGCTCCTGGAGGCTGAGATCGCAGGATGTTCGGTGGTGATCTCGCAGTCGGGCTTCTCGGGTGAGAAGGGCTACGAGATCTACCTGCGCGACGCGACGCTGCACGCCGAGAAACTGTGGCACGCGGTGCTCGACGCGGGCGAGGCCCACCAGCTCATGGTCATCGCCCCCGGCCATCAGCGTCGGATCCAGGCGGGCATCCTGTCCTGGGGACAGGACATGGACCACGAGACCGTTCCGTTCCAGTGCAACCTCGGATACCAGGTGCCGCGAGAGAAGGAGGGCGACTACATCGGCCGGTCGGCGCTGGAAGGGATGCGGGCGGAGATCGAGGCCGGGCGGCCGCCGTTCTCCATGACATTGGTGGGGATGACGATCGGCGGCAGGCCCATCGACGACTATGCGCCCGATTTCTGGCTGGTGTCCGGCGCCGATGCAGGTGACCCGATCGGATACCTTACTTCGCCCTGGCATGCGCCCGAGCTGGGATGCAACATCGCGCTGGGCTACGTGCCCGTCGGGATGTCCGCGGTCGGCACGGAACTCACGGTCTGGCTGCCGGACGAGTACGCGAGCGAGCCGGGCAAGCCGGATCGGGCCCGGGTATGCGAGGTTCCGTTCCGGCCCTCGGCCAACCCCAGTGCGCGCGAGGTGGCGCACGCGCGGGGCGAGGATGCGGTGGAGTAGAGGCGCGCGCGCGAAGGATGCGTCGATTTCGTGGCCCGCGGATTAGTGCGAGCGTTTACCCCTTCATCCGGCTGCCGGACGGGTCGAACAGGGCCGTGCCGACCGCAGCCACCGTGACCGGGAAACACTCGTTCATGTACATCACCTGCAGCCGTTCGCCGACGCGGGCGAGTTGGGACGGCAGCCAAGCCATCAGCAGGTATTTTCCCACGGTCGGCCCCATTCCGGCGGAGGTCACGCGGGACTCGCGCCCCAGCGCATCCACGATGCGGTCCCCATCGAGCGTCAGGATCGGTTCGTTTCCGCCCGTGGGGAAGCGCGCGACGCCGGACGCGCTCGTGTGGTCGTCCATGGTGAGCGTGCAGATCTTCGCCATCGGACCCCGTTCGCGGGCCTTCAGGTAGGCCGCCTTGCCGACGAAGTCCGCCTGCTTGACGTGGCGGCGCGCCAACCCGGCCTCGACCGGTGAATACTCCGACGTGAGCTCCGCGCCCATCAGCAGGTAGCCCTTCTCCATGCGCGCGGTGGTGCCGTAGACGCCGATGCCCACCGGCCTCGCGTCGAAGCCTCGGCCCGCGCCCCGGATCGCATCCCAGAGCGCCAGGCCGTGCTCCGTGCGCGTGTAGATCTCCCAACCGCTCTCGCCCACGTAGGAGATGCGCAGCAAGGTGGTGGGAATCCCGTCGATGAGCGCGTCCCGCGCCGTGCCGTAGGGGAACTCATCCTGGCTCAGGCCGCAATCCGCGACGCTCGAGACCAGCGCCTGCGCGGCGGGCCCCCACATCCCGAGGGTGGTTATCGCGGACGACCGGTCCTCGAACTGCACCGACCCATCCGTTGGCAGATACTTGCGGAACCAGAATGCGTCGCGGGTTCCGTCCAGGACACCGGTGACAATGCGAAACCTGTGCTCGTCAAGCCGCTGGATGGTGAGATCGGCGCGGAAGCCTCCGTCCGGCGTCAGGAGCGGCGTGTAGATCGAGCTGCCGACCGGACGGTCGCAGGCGTTGACCGTCATCGTCTCCAGGAACTGGATCGCGCCGGGCCCGGACACGTCGAAGATCTGGAACGCGCCCAGATCCACCACACCCACGTTCTCGCGCAGGTGCAGGTGCTCCGCGTTGATGATCGGAGACCACCAGCGCCGGTCCCATTCGTGAGGGCGGTCCGGGACGTCGTAGCGCTCCACCAAGTCCTCGTTCGAGGCGTACCACTGCGGGCGCTCCCATCCGCGCGCTTCGAAGTACTCGGCGCCCAGTGCCTCGGTCCGCGGGTGGAACGGGGACCGGTTGACGCCGCGCGCGGACTCCCACTGCTCGCGCGGATGAACGATTCCGTACGTCTTGCGGAAGTGCTCGCCGCAGCGTGCCCGAACGTGATGGACCGTGCGCTCGTGCGGCTGGAAGCGGGTGACGTCCGACTCGTGCGGATCGAGAAGACGCGGGTAGCCATGCGTCATCCACTCCGCTACCAGTCGCGCCGATCCGGGGCCTTCCCGCACCCACACGGCCGCTGCCGACCAGAGGTTGGCCACCTCGGCGGTCTCGCCCAGCAGTTGCTGGGTGTCGGGTGTGAGCGAGAGCAGGCCGTTCACGGCGTACTGCACCTCGGTGCCGGCGAGGAGCTCGCCCATGATCTCGCGCGCCCGCTCGAGCTGCGGCGCGAAATCTGCGGGCGTGAAGGGCAGTTCGGTAGGCGAACGCTCCGCCTCGGCGACGGAGGGAATGTCGTCGGGGTGCATCAGGATGGGACGATGCGCGTACGAGCCCACCTCCATCGCCCCATCGCTCTGGCGCTCGTACATGAACGAGTCCATGTCGCGCACGATGGGGTAGCCGATCTCGTTGCCGGTTCCGAGCAGGAGTTCGACCGGGCCGAAATCGGCCATCTGGTGCACCGCCGGCGTCAGCGGAATCGTAGCGCCGGCCATCGCGGCGATGCGCGGGCTCCAGACGCCGCAGGCGATGATCGCGTGGTCGACTTCGATGGTTCCCCGAGTCGTCGCTACCGCACGAATGCGCGGGCGCTGGAATGGGACCGGCTCCACCTCGAGGCCGGTCACCTCGGTCTCGGCCAGCACGGTAAGCACGCCCCTGGCCAGCGCCCGTTCCCGCATGATCGTGCCCGCCCCGACCGAGTCGACGACCGAGACGCTCGGGGTGTAGAAGCCACCGAGAATGACATCCGGGTTGACGAATGGGACCCTGGCGACGACTTCCTCCGGCGTCAGCAGTTCGCTCTCGATGCCCCAAACGCGCGCCGAGGTCATGCGCCGGCGAAGCTCCTCCATGCGCTCCTCGGTGCGCGCGACCTCGATCCCCCCGCAGGTCGTGTTGACGCCGAGCGCCTCGTACTGGCGCTGGCTCTCGAGGGTGATCAGCGCGATCTCGCGCCCGTGATCCGTCGGGAAGATGAAGTTGGACGCATGGCCGGTGGACCCGCCGGGATCGGGCAGCGGGCCCTTCTCGATGAGCACGAGGTCATCCCAGCCGAGCTTCGCCAGATGCTCGACCAGGCAATTGCCGACGATGCCGGCCCCGATGATCGCGACGTTGGCTCGCGACGGCGCGGCGCGTCTTTCCTTCATGGCAGCCTTCGCCCTCGCGTGGGTGCTCGTCGTATCGCGCGAGCTGTCCCGTCGGGCTATCGGGCGACTCCCTCGCAGACGGTCATCCCGGCAACGCGAGGTTGCATGCCGACCCTACCGTGATTTCTTCGCCACGAGCAGGCAGAGGAGGAGAACCACTCCAGGAACGACGGCCTGCCCCGCCTGACCGTTTGTGACCAGCGTGTAGATCGCGCCGAGCATGATCGGGATCATGGCCACAGCGGCGAGGAAGCGCGCCTTCGTCATCAGGAAGCCCACGCCGGCGGCCGTCTCGGCGACGCCGATCAGGTACTGGAACCAGCCGGAGTATCCCCACATCGCGAATTGCTCGACCATCATCCCGGCGAGTTTCATGCCGCCGTTCAGCAGGAAGAGCAACGCCAGCAGCACCGATACGATCGTAATCCCCCTGCTTCCCTTGTCCGCCATTTCTGCTCCTTGCGTTGCGAGTGTGGGACGACCGGAGTGTCCGTGTAAGCGACGAAAGTACGGCTACTTCGAGTAGTTGGCCACGACGACCGCGAGCACGAGTGCCAGAGCCGGAATCGCGATGCGGTCGGTGTCGCCGGCCCGCAGCAGCGTGAAGAGCGCGCCAGCCATCACGGCCATGATGGTCAGCGCCCCGTACAGCCGCGTCCGCTTCCGCATCAGGGCGAGGCCCGCCGCCGTCTCCGTGACACCGATGACGTAGAAGAACCAGACCGGGTAGCCCCACACCTCGAACCGGTCCCACCACCCCCCGATGAGTTTCATGGCGCCCGTCATCAGAAACACCAGCGCCAGGAGCACCGACACGGTCGGAATCACTTGTTCCGGCACGTCCCTGGTCGCTGGGTGCCTGGTTGGCATGCGTTCCCGACCGGTTGAAGGCATCCTTCCTCCCGACGGCCTCGGTGAACCCCTTCGATCGCCTGCTATCAGGTCTTGGGAAAGTACGGTCTGAGCGGTGTCGGGGCACGGTGCCGGTTGGTGCCGTCGAGCGGCCGGTGGACACGCTTCCCCCCCGGTCCTCGAGCGGCGATTCATCCGGGGACTGCTCGCGGCTGCTCCCTGGAACCCTGACGTTACGCAAGGCTTGGCGATGAGTCGCGCGGGAACCTGCTACCGGATGGGCGCGGGACCCCTGCCGAGGCTCACGCTGACGGAAGCCGCCTCATCCGGGACAGGGCCGCTGCCATCCCAGGAGTAGTTGGCGGTGAAGTCATGTTCCGCAGGCTCGTTTACTCGGGCCTCCGCCAGGCTGAGGCTCGTGTCATCCAACTGTAGAACGAGGGACGCGACATCCTCGTCGGACAGGGCCTGGTCCAGGGTGAGGTGGATGTAGCCCTCTCCGCCGGCTCCCCAGCGGATGCTGGTGACGGTGTAGGCCATCTCGCCGATCGAGAAGCCCGGCTCACTCAGTTCGCCGTAGTGCGCCGTTTCCCCGCTGCAGTTGGCTGCGCCCTGGCAGTAGCCGACCGCGTCCGCGGCATTCGTTCGGGCCACGGTGAGCGTTGCCGACCAGACGGGGGTCTGGGCGTGGGCCCGGGTCGGGGCAACGAGCAAGGCGGCGGCCAGCAGGAACCCCGCCAGGGCGAAACGTCCGGAACGCGGCGCGCTCATCGGGCACCGCCCCAGTCCGCGTCGGGGACCGGCGTTATGTACTGTCGCCAGGTCGGGCCGTCGAGGGAGACCAGATTGGCGAACAGGCGATACGCGCCCGGGACGCCGTCGCCGAACTGCCGGAAGAGGGCGAGTCCGGTGTAGATGTACACGCCCTCTCCGAGAGGAGCGATCAGGAGCGAGCCCTCCTTGGGGGCCTCGCCGGGATCGGCCATGGAGAGCACGGGAGTGAAGGCCGGGTCCCAGGTGTTCAGCATGTAGAGGCCGCGTTCCTGCCTCCAGCCTTCGAAGTCGGCATCGGTGATGGGGTTGGGCGTGTTCAGCACAGGGGCCGCCGGATGCAGGAAGGTGACGGCGGCGTTCTCGTCGGTGATGCGGTCGTGCGGCCGGGAGATCGTGACCGGGTAGGGCGCGTGGCCGCTCGCCGGAAAGGCGTACTGGTTGTACTGGGTCACCACGGTGCCCCCGGCGCGTGCGAAGTCCAGGACCGCCTCGTTGGCGGCCGCCAGGTCCTCGCGGGCCTCGTAGGCGCGCACGCCCAGCACGAGGGCGTCGAAGCGCGCGAAGTTGCCGGCGAGCACCTCGGCCGGCCCCAGCATCTCCACCTCGAAGCCCAGGGAGGCGAGGGCCTCGGGGCCGGAATCCCCCGTGCCCATGATGTATCCGACACGCCGGCCCTCGGGCAGGGTGACCGGGAAGATGGAGGTGTGCAGTTCCGCCGGGAAGAACTGGGCCGCCCGCTCGATGTGCGGGTAGTCGATGAGCTCGACGCGCTCGCTCCAGGCACGGCCGTCGGCGGCGCGCACGGTGGCCGTCAGCCGGTCGCGGCCGACGCCCCGGCCCGCCTCGGGGGCCACGGTGAGCGTGTAGGTGCGCTCGGTGCCGGGTGAGGCGAGTTCCACCGGGACGGAGGCGGGCGCGACCGACCACCCTGCTCCCTCCAGGGCAAGTTCACCGGTTACACCCTCCTGCGCCTCGTTGCGGACGCGGATGCTGACGGTGCGCGCCCCGGTGTCGCCGAGCGCCCACACCATCTGCGCGGGCGCGACCGTCACCGACACGGCGGGCACCACCAGCAGCGGCTTGGTGAACTCGCCCTGGGCGGGGTCCACCCCGTAGTAGCGGGCATCGTCCTCGCTGGCGAGGGCCATGCGCGTGGGCGAACCTGTCGGGCCGCCGTCCAGCACCAGCTCGAAGCGCGCGCCGCCGGTCACCACGGGGGGATCGTGGGGCAGGCCGCGCAGGTGCCAGTCGTCCGGCCAGGCGTAGATGTCGCCCTCCCGGGGTTCGCGCATGTAGTAGCGGCGAGAGGGGTCGGCGTCCGCGGGCACCTCCACGCGGAACACCCAGCGGCGGATCTCGCCCGGCGCGAGCGTCTCCGAGGTTCCCGACACCGTCGTCAGCGAGGTCCGGCGGGGACCGAACCCCCCGGTGTCGATGGTTCTGCCCGGGAGCAGGTCCGCGCTCCAGCCCTCCGGCAGCGCCAGCCCCGGGCCGGCTCCCTCGACGCGATAGGGTCCCGCGTTCCAGAGATCGACCCGCACCTCGAAGGACTCCCCGGGCACGACCAGGTCGTCGCTCGCGCGCACCTGCGTCAGCACCGCGGAGGAGGCCAGAAGGGCCTTGCGCACCAGGTCATGCCGGCGTGCGAGTGCTTCGGTCACCTCGGGGGGCGCGCTCGGGCCGCCGGCGCGCTCGATGATCCGCTCCAGCGTTTCGAGGGCGCGCGCCAGCGCCGGGGCGGCCTGCTCCGGCGCCATCGCATCCAGCGAAGCCTCGGCGACGCCGATGGCTGCCCGATAGGTCTCGATCTCCTCCTGGGATGCCTCGCTCGGCGGTACGGCCTGTGCGACAAGCCCCGCGAAGGTCGTATCGACGCCCGCGAAGAAGCTGCCGGTGCCGTCGACCCCCTCCGCCGTCTTCACCAGCGCCAGGATCGACTGCCGCGGTCCCATCGGCTGCGCCGATCCCATGTCCTGGGAGCGGTGCTGGCTGCGCGAGTCCATGGAGACCTGCAGATAGGAGCGAGCCAGGAGCGGATCGAAGGTTCCCGGTTGCAGCGTGACCGACTCGCCTCCCACGAATCCGCCCCGCGCCAGATAGAGCTTGTCGGCCTGCCAGGCTTCGATGCCGTCCCCGAGCTGTTCCGGGAAGCGGCTCGGGTCCGCGGCCACGTCGAAGGCCTCATGCGTGAGAATGCCCGCTACCTGATGCTGGCCGTGCCCGTCCCTGGGCGTACCGCTGAACACCGAGACGATGACTTGGGGCCGGAAACGCCGGATGGCCCACACCACATCCCCGAGAATCTCCTCGCGGGGCCACTTGGAAAGCGTCTCGTCCGCGGACTTGGAGAAGCCGAAGTCGATTGCCCGGGTGAAGAACTGCTCGCCGCCGTCGATGGCGCGCGCAGCCACGAGTTCATTGCTGCGGATGATCCCCAGCCCTTCCCAGAACTCGGTGCCGATGAGGTTCTGCCCTCCCTCGCCCCGGGTGAGCGCCAGGTAGGCCGTGCGCGCGCCCATGCCGCGTGCGAGAGTGGTGATCGTGTTGGTGTCCTCATCGTCCGGGTGCGCAGCGGTCATCAGCACCCGCTTCACGCCGTCCAGCTCGCGCAACAACAGCCCGACCGCGACCGTGCCCCGGTCATCCGGGGGCGCCTGGGCGAGCGCGGGAACGGCGGCCAGGGCGGATCCGACGACCAATGCGGCCATCAGGGCGGCGGGAATCAGAAGCGGAAATCGAGGCATCTGGATACATCCTTTGGTCATGCGCACGGCAATCGAGCCCGCAACCTAGCCGGGCACTTCAGCGGGGAAAAGCGTGTCCCCTTTGTACACGCAGACCCGCGCCCGGGTTGTCATCTTCCCGGATCGACCTGGAATTCAGCTCCGCTCAACTCGTCGAACCAGGCGTCCACCTGGTCCGGGTCGTCGGTGAACGCGAGCGACAGCAGCAGAAGCAGCCTCGCCTTCTGCGGGTAGAGGTTGTCGGTGCCGGTGCGGAAGCGATGGGTGCGCCGGAAGACCACCCCCATCTCCTCGGCCTTCTCCTGCACCTCCCCGGACCCGCGGCCCCCGGCGAGCACGATGCCCCGGACCCCGGCTTCGGCCCACGCCGTAATGGCCTCGTCCAGCCCGGCGCCCTGGTATCCGATGAGGACCTCGACCCGGGGAAGGTCGTCCTTCGAGATCGCATTCAGATCGAACGGGGTCATCCACCGCCCGGGATCGGAACAGTGCTGTACCCGCGGCGGAGCCCGGTAGGTTCGCACGTCCAGTTCGTCGATGAAGCCCAGGTTGCCGAGCTCGCGCGACACGAAGGTGTCCATCCGGTAGGCGTCGCCCTTCCATGCCTCCTTGGCGGCGTGGAATTCGTCGTTGAGCATGAGCACGGTGCCGAAACAGCGGGTCTCGCCGCTGGCGGCCAGCACGATGGCGTTGAACAGGTTGGCGTGCGCGTCGGTGCCGATGACGGTCCAGGGCCGCATCGCGCCGGTGATGACGACAGGCTTCCGGCTCTGCACGGTCAGGTCGAGCCAGTAGACGAACTCGTCCATGCTGCCCGTTCCCGAGGTCACGACCACGGCGTCCGCCGTCTCGAGCGCTTCCTCGACGGCGAGGGTGAGGTCGTAGAAGTCGGCGATCGCGTAGCCGCCGGAGGGCCGGTTGCCGAACTGAACGGTGGCGACGTCCGCGACCTCGTCGATCTGGGGCCTGAGCTCCGAGAGCATCTCGTCGATGCCGAGCGACCCGGCCCGGTAGCTCTGGAAGCTGGTGCGGGTGTCGGACACTCCCGCGATGGTTCCTCCCGTGGCCACAATGGTCACCCGGGGAAGCGCCGCAGCGTCCGCCGCATCGGCGGGGGGCGATGGCTCGGTGGCCTGCATCGCCGGGAGCGGCGCCGGCGTGGCAGCCATCTCCGGTGTCGCCGCCGCGCACGCCGTGTTCGGGGCGAGGACCGCGAGTCCCTGGATGCAGGCGACTGTAAACCGTCTCATGGGCCTCTCTCCTTCGATTTCAGATGCTCGCCGGGTCAGGGGCGGCGCGCGTGGAGCACGGAGCGCCGAATCCCTTTCTAGGATACTCGGTCCGCGGCGTTTTGCCGACTCCCGGGACCGCTATTCGCCCGACCGCGGGGGCCACGGACGCGCGAGGGCCGCGGGCGCCCTGGACCGGCCGATCCACCCCGCGAGGGCCGCGAGCGTGAGCAGATAGGGGAAGGCCAGGAGGAGCTGGTAGGGCACGTTCGCGAACACCGCCTGGAGTTCGAACTGAAGCGCGGAGGCCGCGCCGAAGAAGAGGGAGGCTAGGAGGACGAGGAGGGGATTCCAGCGGCCCAGGACGACCACCGCGATGGCGATGAAGCCGCGTCCCGCCGACATGCCCTCCGCGAACGTGCCGGCGTGCGCGAGCGCCAGATGGGCTCCCGCGATTCCCGCCAGAAAGCCTGCGCCGAGGACCGCCAGGACGCGGGTGCGGCGCACGCGGATTCCGGCCGCATCGGCTGCGGTCGGCTCTTCGCCCACGGCCCGCAGTTCGAGTCCCCAGCGGGTGCGGAACAGGTAGTACCAGAGCGCGGGCGCCAGCAGATAGGCCAGGTAGGTGGTCCAGGCCTGGCTGAAGAGCGCCGGTCCGAGGGCAGGCAGCGCCGACAGGCCCGGGAGCGGGAGCGCGGGCAGCGTGGGCAGGGTCAGTGCCGTGCCGGTGGCCCCGAACACGCTCTGGTACACGACGCCCGTGATGCCCAGTCCCCCGAGGGTCACCGCGGTGCCGACGATGATCTGATCGGCGTTCAGGGTGATGGCGAACAGCGCGAAGACTCCGGCGATGGCGGTCCCGGCCATGGCCCCCGCCAGAACGCCCGCGCCCGGCGATCCGGTGAGCAGCGCCCCGAGGGCCCCGCCGAGGGCGCCCCCGATGATCGAGCCCTCCAGGCCGATGTTGATGACGCCGGCGCGCTCGCTGATGGTCTCGCCCAGGGCGGCCAGGGCAAGGGGTGCGCCCAGCCGCACCGATGCCTCGAGGAAGGCCTGAAGAGCCGCCGCGTCCACCGTCAGCCTCCTCCCTTCCCGGCCATGCCCCGGCGCAGGAACCGGTCCGCCGCCACCACCGCCAGAATGACCAGCGCCTCGATGGCGCTGACCCAGACCGCGGGCACCCCCACGTCGCGCTGCATCGCGGCCGCGCCCGCCTGCAGGACCCCGAAGAACCCGGCCGCCAGGAGCACCGCGAGGGGATTCAGACCCGCGAGCAGGGCGACCGCGATGGCCGTGTAGCCGTAGCCGGGGGAGAGGTTCTCGTAGAGCGCGAAGGTCACCCCGGCCACCTCCACCCCGCCCGCCAGCCCGGCGAGCATGCCGGAGAGCAGGAACGCCCCCAGCACCACTCGGCCCGTGTGTATGCGGCCGGACACCGCAGCCGCGCGGATCGAGGCGCCCACCGCCCGCACGCGGAATCCCCAGGCGCTGTGCCTCAGCAGCCACCAGAGCGCCCCCGCGAGCACGACCGCGACCGGGAAGCCGGCGTGCAGCCGACCGGACCCGAGGCGCGGGAGCCGGGCCGCGAGCGCAACCGGATCGGTCTGGGGAAACACCCCGCGCGCCTCCTGCAGGGGGCCGTGCACCAGCCACGCCACCGTGTGGATGGCGACGAAGTTCATCAGGATGGTGGTGATGACCTCTCCGACGCCGGCACGGAGTTTCAGCCCCACCGGTACGAGCGTCCAAAGGCCTCCCGCCACCGCCGCGGCCGCCATCGCCCCGGGGAGAAGGAGCCACGCCGGGGCGCCCGGAAAGGTGAGCCCCACCCACACGGCCGCCACCGCGCCCGCATAGAGCTGCCCCTCCGCTCCGATGTTCCACACGCCGGCGCGGAATGCGAGCGCCACCGCCAGCCCCGTCAGAATGAGCGGGGTCGCGCGCACCAGGGTGATCGAGGCGAACCGCTCCCAGGAACCGAAGGCGCCCGAAACCAGCGCCCGCCCGGCGGCGGCCGGATCGTATCCGGCGAGGGCCAGCCCCGCGGCCGCCAGCAGCGTCGCCGCCAGGAGCGCCACCACGCCGGCCGCCAGCGGGCCGATCCGGCGCGACCGGAGGCGCGGGCGCAACAACTGCCGGATCATGGGAGGCGCGCGATCCGGGCGAGGCGGATCATGCCTGTTCCGATCCGAACATCGGCCGGCCCATCCCCGCCGGGTTGCGCTCCGCTTCCGGCACGGCGATCAGCTGGCCGCGCACGAGCACGAAGACCCGGTCGGCCAGGTCGAGCACCTCGTCCAGGTCGGTGGAGAAGAGCACGATCCCCGGTGCCGCGCCCGCGGGCCGACCACCCGCCCCACCGGCTTCCTCCGCCCCCGGACCGCCTCCCTTCAGCTCCACGAGCTTGGCGCGCAGGAAGGCGGCGGCCGCGATGTCGAGCCCGCGCATCGGGTTCTCCGCCACCAGCAGGTCGGGGGCGCGCGCCAGTTCCCGGCCCACCAGCAGCTTCTGCCGGTTGCCACCCGAGAGCGACTGCGCCGTCGCCCGCCACCCTGGCGCTCGCACATCGAACCCGGTCACGATCTCGTGCGCGGTGCCCCGCATCGCCGCCCAGTCGATGAGCGGCCCGCGACGGTGCGCGTCGTCGTCGTGGAAGGCCAGCGCGGTGTTCTCGGCCAGGTCGAAACCGGCGACCAGCCCGCCCGCGCCCCGGTCCTGCGGGATCAGGCTGACGGTGGCGGGGAGGTCCGCACTACCGGCCGCCGGGCGCCGCCTCCCCGACAGCACGAGAGCGAGCTCGCGCTGGCCGTTGCCCTCCACCCCGCCGATGCCCACGATCTCGCCCCGGTGCACCTCCAGCGTGACGTCCCGCACCGCCGTGCGGCCGTCTTCGCCCAGGGCTCCCACCGCTTTCAGGCGCGCAACCCGCTCACCCGCTTCGACGCGCGCGGGCCGGGCCGCCGGTGTCGTCTCCCGCCCGATCATCGCCCGCGCCAGCCCGGGCGCGTCCACCGCTTCGCGCCCTTCCGCCAGCACGGTTCGCCCGCGCCGGAGCACGGTCACCCGGTCGGCCACCCGCAGGATTTCGTCCAGCTTGTGCCCGATCAACAGGACCGTGCGTGCCTCCTCCACCAGTGACCGCAGCACGCCGAACAGCCAGTCCACCTCCTGCGGCCCCAGCACCGTCGTCGGCTCGTCCAGCACCAACACCCGCGGGTCCCGGTAGAGCGCCTTCAGGATCTCCACCCGCTGTTTCGCGCCCACCGACAGACCGGCCACGGCAGCCCCGGGGTCGACCGGCAGCCCCGTTACCTGCTCGAGCTCCGTCAGCCGCTCGTGCACGCGCTCGAGGGCCAGGCGGAACCCGCCGCCCTCTCGCGTCCCCAGCGCCACGTTCTCGGCAACCGTCAGACTGGGCACCAGGGTGAAATGCTGGTGCACCATCCCGACCCCGGCCGCGGCCGCGGCGCGCGTCCCCTCCGGCGGCAACCGGCGACCCTCGACCAGAACTTCGCCGCCGTCCGGACGGAGCATGCCGCACAGCACCCGCATGAGCGTCGTCTTGCCGGCGCCGTTCTCGCCCAGCAGCGCATGAACCTCCCCCGGACGGGCGCTGAGATTCGCGTCGGCAAGCGCCTCGACCGATCCGAAGCGCTTGCTTACCGACCGCATCTCGACGGCCGCGCCGCCCATTGGCCTCAAGGGCCTCCGGGTTCCTCCTCCAGGAACTCGATCCGGGGCACCTCCAGCATGCCCTCCCGGATGGCCACCCTCGCCTCGTCGATGCGTGCGAGCAGATCGGCGGGGATGCGGCCGAGCGCCTCCGGGTTGACGATGAAGTCCACAACGCCCTCGCCGAGGCTGAGATCGAGCGCCCCCGGCGGGAGCGTCCCGGCGGTGAACCGGCTCGCCACGTCCAGGAAGGCCCTGGGGATGTCGATGGCGGCACTCCCCGCGATGACCTCGGGGGCCACGTCGTTCTGATCGCGGTTCATGCCGATGGCCCACACCGGGTTCTCGTCCCCGTTCGCCTCCCGAACCGCCTGAAACACGCCGAAACTGGCCGCGTCGGTGTTGTGCACCAGGACATCGGCTCCCCGGTTCAGCTGCGCCGTCGCCGCCTCCCTGGCAGCCGCCACGTCGTCCCAGCTGCCGATGAAGGCCTCCAGCACCTCGATGTCCGGGTCGATGGAACGCGCCCCCGCCTCGAAGGCGCGAAAGGTGCCCTGGGCGGGCGGAATCGCCACGCCTCCGACCATCCCCACCACCCGCGACCGGGTGAGGCCTCCCGCCATCATGCCGGCGAGATAGCTGCCCTCCTCCAGCCGGAAGATCAGCGAGCGCACGTTGTCCGAAATCCGTCCCCCGCTGGAGACGACGATGGTCAGCTCCGGGAACTCTTCCCCGGCGCGCAACGCCGCGTCCTGGTATTCGAAGCCGTGGGCGAAGACCAGGTCGTAGCCCGAGGAACCATACGAGAAGAACGCCTCGTCGAACTCGGCCGGGGACCGGGTCTGTTGATGGCTGACCTGCGCCCCGAGCGACTCTTCGATCAGCAGCAGGCCCTCGTACGCCCCCGCGTACCACCCGGCGTCGCTCACCGGCCCGGACGTCAGCAGCGCGACGCGCAACGCGTCGTCCGGGGAGTCGTTCTCTCCTCCCCCGCAGCCGACGACCAACCCTCCCAGGAAGCACGCCGCGGCGAGCGCGGGGACCGAACGCCGAATCCTCGAATGGCTCATGAGTATCTCCCTGTTCCGGACGCCTGGATCTCTCGGCCGGAGCGGGAGCGTCCCCGCTCGAGGCAGCCTGTCATGACTGGCGCACCGCCTTGTCCCGCGCGCAATATAGAGCCGTCCCGCGGCAACTTCGACCCGACCCCTCGTCCCGATGAACCGGGACGACCAGCCCCGAGCAGACGCCATGTCACAGCAGCGAGACCACTGGAGCTCCAACGCAGGCCTCGTGCTTGCCGCCACCGGCAGCGCGATCGGCCTCGGCAACTTGTGGAAATTCCCGTTCATCACCTGGGAGAACAACGGCGGGGCTTTCGTCCTCGTATACCTGATTTGCATCGCCGCGGTCGGTCTGCCGATCATGCTGGCCGAGCTGCTGATCGGGCGGCGCAGCCAGAAGAGCGCGGTGGGCGCGCTGAAGGAAGCGGTGACGTCGAAGTGGCCCGGCGGACGCAAGCTCGGGGCACTGGTGGGGGGCTGGGGCGTGCTGGCCGGCTTCATCCTGCTCAGCTACTACACGGTCATCGCCGGGTGGTCGCTCTATTACTTCACGCAGACGGTCGGGTGGACCCTCGGCGGCTACCCCGCCGACATGTCGGCCGGTGACCTCTTCAACACGCAGGCGCTCAACACCGGCCTGCAGTTGCTGCTCTCCCTGGGGTTCAGCCTCGGAACCATCGCAGTGGTCTATTTCGGCGTGAGCAAGGGGATCGAACGGATCGCCCGGATCTTCCTGCCCATCCTGTTCGGCATCCTGCTCCTCATGTTGGTGAGCGCACTGGGCATGAGCGGAGCGGGCGAGGCGCTCAACCACATCTTTCGGCCCAACTTCGCGGAGCTGGAGAGAGGGGCGATCCTCGAGGCGCTCGGCCACTCATTCTTCACTCTTTCGCTCGGAATGGGCGCGATGATCACCTACGGGTCGTACATCTCGCGCAAGCACTCGGTCGTGAAGGCGTCCGGCGCGATCGTGGCGCTCGACACGCTGATTGCCCTGGTGGCGACCGTGGTCATGTTCTCGGTGATCTTCTCGGTGGCCGGGATGCGCGACGAGGTAGGCGGCTCGACGGTCGGGATGCTCTTCATCTCGCTGCCCCAGCTCTTCTACAGCGAGGTTCCCTTTGGGGTGGTGCTCGGTCCGCTCTTCTATGTTCTGGTGGCGCTGGCCGCGCTCACCTCGACCATCTCGCTGCTCGAGGTGGTTTCCGCGTACCTGATCGACGAGCGGCGCCTGACTCGCCACAAGGCCACGATCAGCGCCGGGGCGGCCATCTTCGCGTTCACAACCCTCGCCGTGCTGTCGATCCCCGGGCTCCTGGGTGTCGAGGGCGGAGGGCTTCTCTCGACCATGAGCGTCCCGTTCTTTGGCGGCGGGAAGGCGGGGTGGTTTGCCAACGCCGACCATTTCGTGTCGAACTGGATGCTGCCAACAGGCGGGTTCTTCATCACGCTGGCGGCGGGATGGTTCATGACCCGCGAGGCGACCCGCGGCGAGCTCGAGGACGGCACCCAACCACGCTGGTTCCACTACGGCGCGTGGCGCTTCTTCATCCGCTTCGTGGCGCCCATCGCCGTGGCCGCGATCATCATCGCCGTGGTCTTCGGCGTCGACTTCAGCTGACGCGCGGATGGCCGGGGACCTCCTCACCCGTCCGACGCCCAAGCGACCCGCGACCCTCAACGTGCGCGGACGCGTGCTGTACCTGGCCGACGACACGGACCTCGTGCGCGCCCAGCTCTACGAGGGACTGGACCTGGAACTGAGCGAGGAGCTGCGCGCCGGCCTGCGCGACCAGATATCGACCGACGAGATCACGCCTGCGTACATCTGCTTCTTCTACGACGAGACGCTGGGGGAATTCCCGTACCTCGGGCTGCGCACGACGAACACGGAGAGCGGAGCGGAGGAGTATCCGGTCGGGCGCGCGAGTGTGCGCGACGGCGGCTTCGTATGCTCGGTCGCGGGCAGGCGGCGGGGCAAGGGCTCAAGCCGGGAACAGAGCCCGTACGCGGAGCTGATGGCCGGCATCCGGGTGGTGGTCAGCGAGAGCATCGAGCGCATCTACAACGAGAACTGCCAGAACCTGGGCGTGCTTACCACTACCGACTTCGGCGTGGCGGAGCGCATCGCGCGCGGCGAGCCGCTCCGGCTCGAGGAGTTCACCCGCGGCAAGGACGACATCACCCGGCAGATCATCGAGTACGGAGGGCTGTTCGAGTTCAACGTGGCCCGCATGCAGGGCAGGGCGACGGTGCCTGCGCCCTCGTGCACGCCGGCCGCGCCGCGTGACAGCGGCCAGTACTCGCCGCGCGCGACACCTGACGCCTCGGCCGGCCCCGGCGCTTCGGGCGCAAACCCCCCGATGACCCTCGCGGAGAAGATCTTCGCGCGGCACTGGGTGGTGGATCCGGCGGACGGCAAGGTCGGCGTCGACTCGGTCACCCCGGGCGAGGCCGGCTTCTTCCGCACCGACATCCGCTTCTCGCACGAGTACGTGACGCCCATGGCGGCCATCTTCTTCGAACAGAAGATGGGGCCCGAGGGCCGGGTGCGGGATCCGGACAGCGTGCTCTTCTTCCGCGATCATCTGACCTTCCTGCACAAGGCGATGAGCCAGGAGCGCATCGAGGAGGGACTGCTCGAGGTCGCCAACCAGCTCGAGGTGAAGCAGCGCGAGTTCGCGGAGAAGCAGGGCATCCGCCTCTATGGGGAGCAGATGGGGCACCAGATGGGGTCGGTCGCCATCTGCCACTCCAAGATCCTCGAGGACTACGCGGAACCGGGGATGCTCATCATCGGCTCGGACTCGCACACGCCCCACGCGGGCGCGATCGGGGCGCTGGCGTTCGGGGTGGGCACGACCGCCATCTTCAACTCCTGGATCACCAGGGACGTGCGCGTGCAGGTCCCGCCCTCCTTCAAGGTCGTGATCTCGGGAACGCCCGCCGAGGGGGTGACCGCCAAGGACTACATGCTCGAGATCCTGCGCCACCCCTACATCCGCGACGGCCACGCGATCGGGCAGATCATCGAGTACGCGGGCCCGGCCGTGGAGGCCCTCCCCGTGGACGAGCGCGCCACCATGACCAACATGGCCGCCGAGGTGGGCGCCTTCACCGGGCTGGTCGCGGCGGACGGGAAATCCGTGGAGTACCTGGTCGCCGAGCGCGGGATGGAGCGGGAGCGGGCGGAGGCGCTGGCGCGCGACATGCACAGCGACCCGGGCGCCAACTACGTCCGCGTGATCGAGATCGACGCCTCCGCCATCCAGCCCATGGCGGCGCTCCCCAACGACCCCGGCAACGGGGTCCCGCTCGACGACCTCGAGCCCGAGCGCATCCGCATCGACATCGCCTACGCGGGGTCGTGCACGGCGGGCAAGAAGGAGGACATGGACATGTACGCCCGCGTCTTCAGCGAGATGCACGACCGCTGGGGGCTGGGCGTGCACCCGGACGTGGAGTGCTTCATCCAGTGCGGTTCCACCGATGTGCGCGAGTACTGCCGGGAGCAGGGCTACCTGGATCTCTTCCGGCGCATCGGCGCCACCTTCATCGAGCCGGGTTGCGGCGCCTGCATCAACGCCGGACCCGGGGTAACACGCCGCCCCGACGAGGTGAGCATCTCGTCCCAGAACCGCAACTTTCCGGGACGCTCGGGACCGGGTCAACTGTACCTGGCTTCGCCGTATTCCGTTGCGGCGAGCGCGGTTGCGGGCTACGTGACCGCGTGGAAGCCGGGGGCCCGGCCGCAGCCCGTGGAGATGACGAGGCGGCTGGCGGGATGAAGCGGAGGAGTGGCCGCTGCTGGACTCGAACCAGCGACCCCTACGATGTGAGCGTAGTGCTCTGCCAACTGAGCTAAGCGGCCAAACGAAACCCGGGCCGCACCCGAAAGCGACGGCCCGCGTTCCGCGATACCCCCACGGGGAGTCGAACCCCGGTCTCTTGGCTGAGAACCAAGTATCCTAGGCCACTAGACGATGGGGGCGTCTTCAAGCAAAGGGCCGGTAAGATACCGACTTCCCCCGCGTTGAATCAACCCCCGCCCGGTTCCGCCATGAGTGATCCAAAAGACACGCAGGTCTGGCAGGTGCCCGAACCTCTTGCCATGCACGATGTGCGCCTGGGCGACGGCGCCCTGACCACGCTCCGGCGCCACGGGAACCCCTCCGGTCCACGCATCGTGCTGAGCCACGGCAACAGCCTCGCGATCGATCTCTACTACCCGTTCTGGTCGCTGTTCGCGGACGACTTCGATCTCGTGCTCTACGACCTCCGCAATCACGGCTGGAATACGCCCGGGCCGCTCGGACGCCACACTGTTCCCACGCTCATCGACGACCACCTCCGCATCCAGGAAGCCATCGGGAGGGGCTTCGGCAAAAAGCCGCACGCCGGCGTATTCCATTCTCTCTCGGGCCTCGTCTCGCTGCTGTCTCCTACGCGCGGGGGGGAGTTCGTCGCGCGCGTTCTCTTCGATCCGCCGCTGTGCGAGTTCGGACCCGCGCGTGAGGAATGTGCGGACGTGGCGAGGCGCGCGGCCACGATGACGCTTGCGCGCGCGGATCGGTATCGGACCCGCGCGGAATTCGCGGAGGTGCTTCTGTACATGCCCGCGTTCCAGTACGTGGCCCGCGGAGTCCGCCGCCTCATGGCCCGGACGACGTTGCGCCGATCCGCGAACGGCGACGGGTACACCCTTCGCTGTCCCCGCGAGTATGAGGCACGGATCTACAGGTACGGGGGACAGTACGCGGCGCTGATCGATTTTGGGGCGCTCGCCTGTCCGACGATGGTCATCGGAGCGGACCCCGGCATCCCCTATACGTACTTCCCGACGACCGAACTCCATCATATTCCAACCGTGGACTATGCCTGGATCCCCGGAGGAACGCACCTTGCGCAGTTGGAGCAGCCGGAGGCGTGCGCGGCGGCGACGCTGGAGTATCTGAAGGCGAGCGGCCTATTCTGAGAGATTGATGACGGCGCGAACCAGCCGGTCCAGCGCGTGGTTGAGGAGATCGCGCGACATGGTTGCGGGAGGGGTCAGCTCAATCACCTGACCCTGCTCGCCCGCGGGCAGCACCATGATGCCCTGTGCCAGGAGCCGGGCGGCGATGCGGCCCCCCGCTCCCTCCCAGGGCACGGCCTCAGCGGGCCCATGCGATGCCCGCGCGCGACGGACGATCTCGATTCCGGCCAGCAGGCCCAGCCCCCGGACCTCCGTCACGTGCGCGACGCCATCCAGTGCCTCGCGCAGATGGGCCAGGAGGTGCACCCCCATGCTCGCCGCGTGCCGGTCGAGGCGCTCCCCCTCCACCAGGTCCAGGAAGGCCAGCGACGCGGCGCAGGCGACCGGATGCCCGAGGAAGGTGCTGGTATGCAGGGCCTCCCCGTCGGACTCCGGCCAGGCGTCGAAGACCTCCTTCGTCCCCAGGCACGCGCTCAGCGGGAAGCCGCCCCCCAGCGCCTTGCCCAGGCAGATGAGGTCGGCGTCGAGGCCGAGGGCGGGCCCCGCGAACATGCTCCCGCAGCGGCCGAGGCCGGTGAACACCTCGTCGGCCACCACCACCGCCCCGTGCTGCCGCGCGAGGCGGGACAGGCGCGGGAAGAACCCCGGCGGCGGTATGCGCACGCCCCCCCGGCCCTGCACCGGCTCCACCAGCACCGCGCCGATCGCGGCTCCACGGCGGGCGCCATCCTCGAACGCCCGCTCACACGCCGCGAGGCTCGGCGACGCCTCTTCCGGGCGGACGGGAAACGGAGCGAACGCCACGCCGTCGTAGAGGCGCCTGCGGAAAGGGGTGCGGAAGTCGACGCGGTGGGTGGTGGCCAGTGCACCGAGGGTCAAACCGTGATATCCACATTCAAAGGCGAGGATACCCGGTCGTCCTGTGGATAACTCGGCGGTTTTCAGCGCGATTTCCACAGCTTCAGAACCCGCGGAGGCCAGAACCGCGCGCGCCTCCGGCCAGGGAGCGAGCCCCGTCAGCCGTTCCAGCAGTTCGACCTTGGCCGCCGGAGGGTGAATGTCGCCCATGCCGTGCGTCAGCCGGCTCTGCTGCTCGGCCGCCGCCCGCATGATGCGCGGATGGCGGTGGCCGGCAAAGGCCACCCCGAACGCGCCCGTAAGGTCGACGTGCAGGTTGCCGTCGACATCGCGCACGTTGGACCCCAGGGCCTCGTCCCAGAAGACCGGGAAGCGGTCGCCGATGAAGGTCACGTTGCGGGATTCGGCCCGCCGCAACCGCTTCCCGAGCGCTCGCGAGCGCGGCCCCGGGGGCGTGACCCGGATGTGCGCCAGGGCATCGCCGAAGGGACGCCCGCCGCTCATCTTCCTACAGCTGCGGCTCGGCGGCGATGCCCATTACGTGGTAGCCCTTGTCCACATGTAGGGTCGCGCCGGTGATCCCCGCCCCCAGCGGCGAGCACAGGAAGGCGGCGGCGTTGGCCACGTCGTCGGCGGTATTCACCTCCGGCAGGGCCGCATTGGTGCGGTAGTACTCGACCATGCGGTCGATGAGGCCAATCGCGGACGCCGCCCGGCTGGGCAGCGGGCCCGCGCTGATGGTGTTCACCCGCATCCCCCACCGCCTCCCCGCCTCGAAGGCGAGCACGCGGGTGTCGCTCTCGAGCGCCGCCTTGGCCGCGCTCATCCCCCCGCCGTACCCGGGGATGACCCGTTCGGAAGCCAGGTAGCTCAGCGAGACCGCGGCCGCGCCCGGCCGCATGAGGGGACCAAAGCGCTGGACCATGCTCACGAGGGAGTAGGAACTCGCGCTGATCGCGGCCAGGTAGCCGCTGCGGCTGGTCTCGATGAGCGGCTTGCGCACCTCCGGGCCGTTCGCGAGCGAGTGCACGAGGATATCCAGGCACCCATCTCCGAAATCGGCGCGAAGGGTGTCCGCGACCTCCTGGATGGTGTAGCCGTCGACCGCACGATAGCGCTTGTCGTCCCGATACTTCGCCGGAATGTCCTCCGGCGTGTCGAAGATGGCGTCGAGGGGATAGATCTTCTCGATCTCGAGTTCGCCTCCGCCCGGGAGTGAGCGATCCAGCCTGCCCCTCTTCAGGCTCATCCGGAAGATGCGCATCACCGGCGGCCAGGTGCCCAGGCAGATGGTGGCGCCGGCCGCAGCCAGCGCCC
This sequence comes from Gammaproteobacteria bacterium, assembly GCA_009840525.1. Lineage (GTDB taxonomy): Bacteria > Gemmatimonadota > Gemmatimonadetes > Longimicrobiales > Gaopeijiaceae > BD2-11. Next base: position 8,092 of record VXNP01000118.1, on the reverse strand, counting down.
GGGCGATGGCCCAGCCGTACCCCCTGTCGTCCGCGACCCCGGCGATGAACGCGCGCTTGCCGCTCAGATCTATCCCAAGCATTTCATGCCTCCTTCCCCCTGCCCAACCGGGTGGCCACCCAGAAGAAGAGCGCCGCGGTAAACGCCAGCGCGAGCACCGTACCCAGGCGCTCTCCGGCATCCACGCCCAGGTACCAGGCGGCGCTGACGATGGTTGCGCACGAACAGAGCACCAGCGGCTGCGCGTCCTGCCGCAAGCCGTACCACAGCCCGGCTGCCCCGGCCCCGGCCAGGACGGCCGCCGCACCCGGCGGAGGAAGATCGTATACCTCCAATGTGGTCCCGAATCCCAGCGGGATGGCAATCAGAACCGATGCCGCGAGGTGCAGGCTGTAGCGTGCGCTCCGCAGCATCGCCGGGGCCCTGTGGATGCCCCATAGCGCCAGCCCTGTGACCAGCACCAGCCAGACGTCGAGCGCCAGAAGCGTCTCCTCGCCCAGTTCAAGAGGTCCGGCCGCGGTCATTCCGGCCATCGGATAACCCGCGTAGAGACTGACCGTGAAGGCGTACAGCGTTCGGCGGGAGACGGACTGTGCGCGTCCGGCTCGCAGCAGCAGCGCAAGAATCACCAGGGTAGCCGCCAGCGCGCCGTCGAGGATCCAGATGATGACGTCGGCGTCGAGATCGAAGGCCCGAAAGAGAAACGCCGCCAGGAAGCCGTAGCCGAGCGCCGTTCCCGCAGCCGGCATGATCGGGTTGCGGCGCACGAAGACCGGGATGGTCGCGGCCGGAGTCGCCAGGGCGAGAAGGCCGACCACGACCCCCCCCGGCGTCGTGTTGTCCCAGGCCTCCATGGAGTACACGCTCGCGGCGAGGAGCAGGATCAGACCGCTGGTCTGGAGCGCGTAGGTCACCGGCACGTAGCGCCGCGCGGCCTCGAGCCGCATCCCCAGCAGCACGATCGCGATCCCCGTCCCGGCAATCACGCAGGTGCGCGCCCCGGGCCCCAGTTCGGGCCACGACCAGGCAAAGAAGGTGACCGCGGCGATCACCAGCAGAATGCCCGCCATTCCCGCGACGGCGTATTGCAGAAACCGCCGGCGCCCCCGCCGCTGGCTGTGCTCGTGCTCCTCCCGCAGCCGCTCGGCCAGCTCGCCGGAGATGAGGCCGGACTCCTGCCAGCGCTCCAGCGCAGATTCCATGTCGGATCTGCTCATGCGCTCCCTCCCAGCCACAGCCAGAATACGGCGTAGAGCGCCAGGAGCGTAACTCCCTCCCAGCGCCGCACCTTGAGCGCGGACCACGCCATCGGCCACACCAGCGCCGACAGGATGAACATCGCGAGGAATTCGCGGCCCAGCACGCCCGAGGCCACCGAGAGCGGTTCGATGACGGCTGCGGTGCCCAGGACCGCAGTCAGATTGAAGATGTTGGAGCCGATGACGTTGCCGACGGCGATATCCGCCTCGTTGCGCGTCGCCGCGACCACCGAGGTGGCCAGTTCGGGCAGCGATGTGCCGATGGCGACCACGGTGCCGCCGATTAGCAGCTCCGAGATGCCCATCCCCGTGGCGATATCGATTGCGCTGACGACGATCAGTCGTCCGCCCAGCACCAGAAGTCCCGATCCCAGGAGGACCAGCAGGACGTTCTTCGTGACCGATGTCGGCTTGGCACGGGCATCATCCTCGGAAAACGCCTCGAACTCCTTCAGGATCTCGGGGGTCTCGCGGCGCGCCGAGCGCAGCAGGGCGCCCAGGTAGATCACGAGCACGCCCAGAAGAACCGCCCCGTCCAGTCGAGATGCGTACTGGTCGGCGATCAGCGGATAGGCCAGCACGGTGATCGCGAGCATGGCGGGAATCTCGCGTACCACCATGCGCCGGTTGACGCCGAGCGGCTGGACGATCGCGGTGACCGCGAGGATCAGGCCGACGTTGGCGAGATTGGAACCGAGGGCGTTGCCGATCGCCAGGTCGGAACTCCCCCCGATGGCCGCGAGCACACAAACCACCAGCTCGGGTGCGGACGTGCCCAGCGAGACCACGGTCAGCCCCACCACGATGGGCCGCGCCCCGATCGTCCTGCCCAGCCCGGCGGCGCCGAAGACGAGCCAGTGGGCGCCCAGATAGAGGCCGATCACACCCGCCAACAGCCCCAGGGCCGCGAGATACAATCCGGTTACCTGGGCGGAGCCGTGTAGCGGCGGCTGGAGGTGCGATTCCTGGGTTCCATGCCACGAACGATAAACGCACCGCTGAAATCGCGCACCGGTGGATGCCATCCGGGGCCCCGCGGGGTTGCGGGCACCGTCACCTTGGGATCGGGCACGGACGGTAGTCCGGGATTCCGCTCGGCTATTCCTCGAGCAATCTCAGGAAGGCCTGCTCGTCCAGCACAGGAACCTCCAGCTCTTCGGCCTTCCTCGCCTTGGATCCCGGTCGCTCGCCCCTGACCAGGTATCCGGTGGCGGAGCTTACGGAAGAAACCACGCGGCCACCGAGGCTCTCCACGCGCTTCTTCGCCTCGGATCGTGTGATCGAGTCCAGCCTTCCGGTGAATACGAAGCTCTTTCCCTCCAGCGCACGGCTCTCCCGCTCGGGCGGAGGAATCAGCTCGAAGCCCTTGGACAGGATGGCGTCGAGAGAAGCGGCCCGGGCTTCGTCGAAGAAGAACGCCGTGATCTTCTCCGACATGATGGGCCCGATTCCTTCCACCTCCTCGAGTCGCTCCGCCGTAGTTGTCCGCAGGATCGTAAGATCGCGGAACTCGGCAGCCAGCACCCGCGCCACCGTGGCTCCCACTTCGGGGATGCCCAGGCCGTAGATGAAGCGCGCGAGTTCCGTCTTCCTCGCCCTCTGAATCGCCGCGGCCAGCTTTCTCGACCTGGTTTCCGCGAACCCCTCGAGCTTGAGGAGGTCGTCCGGCGTCACATCGAAGAGGTCGGCGGGCTCGCACACCAGGCCCTCACCGACCAGAAGCGCAACCGTCTCCGAACCGAGGCCCTCGATGTCGAGCCCGCCCCGCGACACGAAATGCTCGATGCCGCGTTCCAGTTGCGCCGGACAGCCCAGGCGGTTCGAACACACCACGAACGGCCCCTCTTCCACCACGGCCGCGCCGCAGCGGGGGCACTCCTCGGGCATCCGGAAGGGTTCGCCGCGCACCCGCCCGGGCTCCTCCACCCGCTCGACCACCTGCGGAATGACGTCGCCCGCGCGCTGTATGCGGACCAGGTCGCCCGCGCGCACATCCTTGCGCTCCAGCTCCTCGCGGTTGTGCAGCGAGGCGCGCGACACGGTCACGCCCCCAACCTCGACGGGGCGCAGCAGGGCGAGCGGAGTCAGCTTGCCCGTGCGGCCGACCTGCACGGTGATGCGCTCCAGGCGGGTCACCTCCTGCCGGGGCGCGAACTTGAATGCGAACGCCCATCGCGGGTGGTGGGACGTGCTCCCCAGCGCGCCACGCGGAGCCAACGCGTTCAGCTTCAGCACCACTCCGTCGATCTCGTAGTCGAGGCCGTCCCGGTCCCGCGCGAACTCGGCGTGATAGGCGATGGCTTCGTCGATGTCCGCCACTTTGCGGGTGCGGTCCGGCAGCCGCAGTCCCCACCTGCGCAGCGCTTCCACCGCCTGCTCGTCGGTGTCGAAGCCCTTCGCTTCCTCAGCGGCGGAGGCTTCTCCCTCCTCGGTGCCGGAGGCCGCCCACCTGATGTCGAGGATGTCGAAAGCGAAAAACTCCAACGGCCGCGTCCGCGTGATGCGCGAGTCGAGTTGGCGCAACGCCCCCGCCGCCGCGTTACGCGGGTTGGCGTAGGGTTCCAGACCGGCTTCGACACGGGTCCGGTTCAATTCCTCGAAGGAAGAGAGGTGCATGAGCACCTCGCCCCGGACGGCAAGCAGGGATGGGATCAGGAAGGCATCGGCCGATTCCGACGAGTCACCATCGGAGGGACCGAGCGTCGCCAACTCCTCTGCCAACCTCAGTCGCAGCGGCACCGAAGGGATGGTACGCGCATTCTCGGTGACGCCCTCGCCCTCCACCCCGTTGCCCCGCGTAACGGCGCGGTCCAGCACCCCATCCACATAGACCAGCTCAAGCGAGGACCCATCCAGCTTGGGCTCCACGAGGTATTCGACCGGCCCGTCCATCGCCTTGCGCACCCGCTCGTCGAAGCGACGCAGATCCTCCTCCGATTCGGACGAGTCGAGCGACAGCATGGCCACCACATGCCGCACCACCGGGAGTTGCGAAAGCGGATCCGCCCCGACCCGCTGTGTGGGGGAGTCGGGGGTCAGGAGGTGTGGAAACTCCTCCTCGATGGCTTGAAGCTCGCGGAACAGCCTGTCGTAGGCGCCGTCCGAGATCTCTGGCCGGTTCTCGACATGGTAGAGGTGGTCGTGGCGCCTGATCTCGGCGCGCAGGCGGTCGGCTCGGCGCCGAACTTCCCCCTCGCTTGCGGTCACGTCCTGGTTCTCAAGGGGTCGGGGAGGCTCCTCGGGTCGGATATGGATTGTGCCCGCCCGCGATGACGAACGACACAACGATAACCTCAACGCCAGGGCCACGCTCCGGGAGGACTCGCCGCGCAGCCGGAGTGCACGGAGAGCCATCCGGTCTGGCGGCCGAGAGCGCCAATGGAGCTCTTGACCGGAGGACCTCGGCCGTGCTTATTCCGTCACGCTGCAACCCGGCGCATCATCACGCGAAGCCACAGCCGACTTCCGTCGGCCGCCGATCCCGGTTCTCGCGCCGCGAGAAGCTCTCGACACCCTGTCGCGAGCCAGACCTCCACGCGGACGAGAACCATGCTGGGACGCTACGGAAAGATCTTCGCCCTCGGCCACCGTGCCACGAAGGGACTGCTCGACAAGCCCGTCGTCGTGGAAGAGAAGGTGGACGGCTCGCAGATCAGCTGGGGTCTGGTCGGCGATCCGCCTCGCCTGTGGGCCCGCTCGAAGCGGCTTACGCTCGATCTGGTCGACCCGCCGAACCTCTTCGCCCCGTCGGTCGCGTCGATCCGCCGGATGGCGGAAGACGGCCTGCTGACTCCGGGCGTCGTCTATCGCGGGGAGGCGGTGGGCCGGCCGCGGCACAACACGCTGTCGTATGGCCGTGTGCCGCTGGGCCACATCGCTCTCTTCGATGTCGACGCCGGCACCGAGGACTACCTCGGCTACGAGGAAAAGGCCCGGGTGGCGACCCGGCTGGGAATCGAGGCGGTGCCCCTCCTCTTCGAGGGGATGCTGTCGAGCCCGGCCCGGCTGGAGAAGCTGCTGGAGCTGGAGTCGTTCCTGGGCGGGCCCGGGATCGAGGGCGTGGTCATCAAGCGTGCCCACGAGGTTCCCCTCTTTGGCGAGGATGGTCTTCCGATCCGGGCCAAGTTCGTCTCGGAGAAGTTCAAGGAGGCCCATGCCGGCAACCCCGATTGGAAGCGCCTCAGGCAGACCGAGTTCCTCAAGGTGCTGGCGGACTCGGTTTCCGGCCCGGCCCGCTGGGAGAAGGTGGTGACCGGGCTGCTGGCCGAGGGGCTGATCGAAGGCGGCACCCCGGTCGAGATCGGCAGGATCATCCGCCACATCCGCGAGGACGTGCGCGAGGAGTGCCTGGACGACCTCAAGGACCGCTTGTGGAAGCACTTCGAGAAGCGTTTCGACGGCGCGCTCACCAAGGGCTTCCCCGAGTGGTACAAGAAGCGGCTGGCGGAAGCCGCGTTCGGGGATTGACGACCTATTGCGTGGGCGCGCTGGCCAGGAAAGCGACATGAAAGCCACCATCGAGAATGAAGCGGCGGACCAGCAGACGCCTGAGGAATGGCTCCGCGCGTGGTTGAGGGACTGCCATGCCGCGATGGAACAGGCGCCGCCCGGGCCCACAGCGCTCGAGCACCTTGAAGCCGATCGGAATCGGCTCGAACCAGGTTGAAGCCCCTGGTCGTTGACGCGAGCGGCTGGGTGTCGGCCGTTGACGGCGGCTATCGACAAGAGGCTCCAGAGCCAGACGGGGGGATCGAGGAGGAGGTTCACGAGGCGGGACCGTCCGTCCCCACCGGCCCGGGACGGTGTTCACCCGTTCGCACCCCACCCGCGCTTTCCCTAGATTTCCTGCGCCTTAATGAAACTCGCTCACGCTGGAGGAACCCCATGAAGCATTATCGGTCATCCCGGCGCCCGCTCCCGTTCCTGTCGTCCCTCGTGCTCTGTGCGCTGGCGGTCTCCCTCGCGCCCATCGCCGCGCAGGCCCAGATGGAGCCCACCACCCCCCGCGGAGCCGACGAGGGCCAGGGCCCCTTCGACCGCCTTGTCATCCGCGGGGTGACCGTCATCGACGGCACCGGCTCGCCGCCCCGGGGGCCGATGGACGTCGTCATCGAGAACGACCGCATCGTCGAGATAGCCTCGGTGGGCTACCCGCTGGTGGATATCAACGAGCAGCGGCGTCCCGAGGCGGGCGACCACGAGATCGACGGCGAGGGCATGTTCCTGCTTCCCGGCTTCGTGGACATGCACGCCCACACGGGAGGCGTCCCGAAGGCCCCGCAGGGTGAGTACGTCTACAAGCTGTGGATGGGACACGGCATCACCACGTCGCGGGGCGTGCCCCACGGTGAGTTCGAGTGGCAGCTGCGCGAGAAGGCGAAGGCAGCCCAGAACACCATTGTCGCGCCCCACATGTACGCGTATGCGCGTCCCGGGAGCGGCCTGGGCTGGGGCGGACGCCTGATCATCACTCCCGAGGACGCACGCGAGTGGGTGCGCTGGGCCGCGTCGCAGGAGGTGGACGGGCAGACCATCGACGGCCTCAAGCTGGGCGCCTACGACCCCGAGATCATGGCCGCGCTCATCGATGAGGCGCATCGCTTCGACCTCGAGACCGTCGCCCACCTCGACCAGATGGGCATGGCGCGCATGACGGCGGTCGAGGCGGCCCGGTCCGGACTGGACATGATGACGCACTACTACGGGCTCATGGAGTCCATGCTCACCGACTACTCGGTCCAGGACTGGCCCCTCAACTACAACTACAACGACGAGCAGCACCGCTTCGGCAACGTGGGACGCCTCTGGTACCAGGCCGCGGAGCCCGGCAGCGAGCAGTGGGAGGACCTCATCGACGAGTTCCTGGAGCTGGGCTTCGGGCTCGATCCGACGATGACCATCTACGAGGCCAGCCGCGATGTCATGCGCGCGCGCGAAGCGGATTACCACGAGGAGTACACGCTTCCGTCGCAGGAGGACTTCTACCAGCCCAGCCGGATAGCGCACGGGTCCTACTGGTTCTACTGGACCACCGAGGACGAGTACCACTGGCGCAGGTTCTACCAGAAGTGGATGCACTTCCTGAACGACTACAAGAACGCCGGCGGGATCGTGACCACGGGCTCGGACTCGGGCTTCATCTACAAGCTCTACGGCTTCGACTACATCCGCGAGTTCGAGCTGCTGCGCGAGGCCGGCTTCCATCCCGTGGAAGTGATCCGCTCCGCGACCCTGTACCCGGCGCAGATGCTCACCAAGTACGACGACGCCCCCGCCGACTTCGGCATCGTCCGTCCGAATACGCGTGCCGACCTGGTTCTGGTGGATGAGAATCCGCTCGAGAACCTGAAGGTGCTGTACGGCAACGGCGCGCCCAAGCTGGACGACGAAACCGGGGTGCCCGGGCGCGTCGGGGGAATCAAGTACACGATCAAGGACGGCATCATCTACGACGCCCAGCAGTTGCTTGAGGACGTGAGGGAGATGGTGCGTCAGGCGAAGGAGGCGCGGGCGGCGGTCTCGGACGACAGCGGGCGATAACTGCGCGACGAGACCTCCGCGCAACGGCTGTTTCCCGGCACGATGACGGCCACCTCCGTCCGGGCGCCCCTGGACATCGCCCGGCTGCGGGCGGACACTCCCGGCTGCCGGGAGCGGGTCCACCTGAACAACGCGGGCGCCGGCCTCATGCCGGCGCCCGCGTTGCGTGCCGCACGCGACCATCTGGAACTCGAGGCCCGGGACGCGGGGGGGCCGGGCGCCCGGGGCACGCCCCGCCCCCGGCGCCCCCGCCCCGCCCCCCGACGCCCGGGGCGGCGGGGGGGGGGGGGGAT
>VXNP01000140.1 GCA_009840525.1 Gammaproteobacteria bacterium | reverse complement strand
CAGCCTGAACCCCACCTCCAGCGACCGCGTCACCGGCATCATCCCGCTCCCGCCGACCGGATGCCGATAGATCACCCGGATCTCCAACGGCGCACCGCCCACCCCGTCTTCGTCCACATACGCAGCCCGGTTGTACACCATGCCCAGCAGCGCCTGGCCCACCGAGCCTCCGCTGCCCGGAACCAGTATCGCCGGATCACTCTGCCTGGCGCGGGCCGCCTCCGTACCCTCGTCCACCACCACCACCGCCGGCACACTGAACGAGTCGTCCCCCTTGCGGAAAAACCGGTACCCGGCCGTCAGTGCCAGCGGCTCCGTGATCCGGTACCAGGGCGACAGCTCCATGAACTGATAGTCGCCCGGATTCCAGTCGAGGGTGGCCTGGGTGATGCGGGGGGGCAATGCGACGCCGGGGTCGAAAACACGCCGCACCGTGCTGCCCGGCATCTGGAGGCCGTAGCGGACATCGGCCCACAGCCCGAGTCGCCCACGCCAACGCCCGTTCATCCACACACGACCCTCGACGTCCATCTGCCTGTCGCCGCTCCCCGAGTCCAGGAAGTTGGCCGCGTCGTCCTGCGTTCCGGTCGGTAGCCGCACCATCGCGCCGGCGCCGGCAGTGAGGTGCGTGGACGCGCCCGGCTCGCCGGTCTCGATCACTCGTGCATCGGCCCGCACCTCGATGTCGCCGAGCCGCCAGAGCGACCGCCATTGGTCCAGCGGGTGGGTCGACTCGATGCCGAAACCGGGTTCGCTGATCAGCCGCCCCACGTCTTCGGTGGTGAGCAGCGTGCTCGCCAGCGGCAGATCGGCAACGCCCGGCACCCCGGCCGCTTCGAACGCCTCCGAGAACGCGGCCAGCCTTGCGTCCAGTGCCATGCCGGCGCCGGACCACGACAGCGGCGCGAATACGCTCCCGTACATGAGCGACAGGAGCGAGTGGAAGGAGCGCGCATCCGCCAGCAGCGCCGTGGCGTCCCTGCAGACGTTCGACATCGGGTCGGCCGCGCATGTCTCGCCACGAAACGCGTCATAGGCGCCGATCGATCCCTGAAAGCCGGACAGAAACCCCGCAACCGCCGCCGGGTTCTCCAGTCCGGGGCCGAAGCCGGCGGTGGCGCTGGCCGAGTCCGCCGCGAAGGTCGTCGTGAACTCGGTCTCGTTCTGGACCAGCGGCACCATCGCGCCCACGGTCAGCCAGTCGAAGACGCCCACGTCGACCGACACCGGCACCCAAGCCGTGCTCTTCTCCAGCACCGACGACATCGTCCCGAGGCTCATCTCGTAGTCGTCGTCGATCGCCGCGCGCACTGCCGCCTCGGGCTCGGCCAGAAACGGAAAGATGCGGCTGCCCGCTGGACCGGAGAAAAGGCCACCCAGCCGGTGCGGCCCGCCGGTCAGTCCGCCGATCTCGTAGAGGTCCGAGAAGGACGAGTACTGCCCCAGCAACCCCACACGTACGTTCCCGCGCGGCACCAGCGGCGAATACGGCTCCTGGGCGCTCGTGCCCGCCGGGGCGACGCTCGTGCCGGCGGAGGCGAGGAGGAGGGCGAGGAGGGCGAGGACTGTCGGGCGGCTACCGAGCACGGCACATCCGGAAGGGGGAGGGAAGCGGTGACAAGTTAACAGTGACGGTTGCGGGCGTGAATCGCCCGGGCGGCGGCGCGGGCGGCGGTTGACACCCTGCAACCGCTCGTCTAACGTTGCTGTCCCCCTGCGACGAAATCCTCGCGCGAAACGTTGGCCGCGGGGGGTGGATGGCCCGCCCCGGGCCTCCTTTCATGCGGGAATAGCTCAGTTGGTAGAGCACCACCTTGCCAAGGTGGGGGTCGCCGGTTCGAGTCCGGTTTCCCGCTCTTGCAAAGCCGGTATGGGGAGCGCGCTCGTCGGCTCCCCATTCTTTTGGCGCCGTGGCCAAGTGGTAAGGCAGAGGACTGCAAATCCTCGATCGTCGGTTCGATTCCGACCGGCGCCTCTGCAGGGCAGCGCCGGTTGCTCGCCGGTCCGGGCGCGCGTCTCCGGCGGGAGACCGTGCGCTCCGGCGCCCCTCTGTCTCCGACCGGGCGCGGCGGGACGGCGGCGTTCCCATCGCTGGTGACACTCCTCGTGCGGCGCGCAGCTTCCTTGTATCCGGAATCCCCAGTACATGTTCGCCGCAGCCCCGCGCCGTCCAAGGCCTCACGGCTGCTGGTGCTCGTCGCCGCATGCTTCGCCGCCGGGGGATGCGCCGAGCCGGACGACGATCGGCCGGCTGCTCCGGCCGAGACCCCGCCGCCCTCCCGCGTGGACACCATGCAGATCCTGATGGACGAGTACACCATTTCCATGCCGCTCGTCCTTCCCGCCGGACCGCACCCGGTGCGCTTCGTCAACGCCGGGTTCGAGGAGCACAACATCTACTTCCGCCGGATGGAGGACACCCTCGCGGCCTGGGTGCTGGAGCGGCGCCTCAACCCCGGCGAGCGCCGGGTGGCTACCGTCGAGCTCGAGCCGGGCGCCTATTTGGCGATCTGCGACTTTTCCGGGCATGACGGCCGGGGGATGTTCACCGAGTTTACGGTAGCGCCGGCCGCCGATTCGCCGGAGCGGCCGGACGCGGCGCCTCCTCCTTCCTGAGCTTGTCAGGTCCGGAGCCGCGCATCGTCAGCGCCTCCAGGCTGCGGCGCCGGGCAGCCCCGGGCTGAACAACACTTCCAGCCCGGGTCCGGCAACGCCGGCGGCCCCGTCCATGGCGGCCTGCGCGACGGGAGCCGTGCGACGCAGGATTCCACGGACCTGGCCGGTCCGCGGATTGCGCAGGATGGCCATCGGACGCGCCGATTCCCGGTTCAGCGTATCCGAGCCGCCCGGGCCGGCAAGCGTGATGCCGGCGAGGTCCTCGGCCCAGCCGTCGCGTATCGGAAGCATGATGACGAACGCCGGCCTTCCGTCGCCATCGGCGGGCACCGGCATGTCGAAACCGAGCGAGAACAGCTCGCGGTTGCGCGCGTCGCGGCCCGTGATCCGGTATTCGCTGCCCGCCCGAGGGACGTTGGCGGGCGCCTCCAGCACGAAGGCCGGTTCCAGGAACGGCTTGCCGTCCGGGTCGACGCCCCCCCAGAGCAGGAGCGAGCGGCCGGCCCCCGTCCTTGCCTGCGTCGCACGGGGCGCTTCGTCACGGATCCGGAAGCGGAGCGCGTTGGTGAAGTAGTAGTCGCTGACCCAGGGCGGTTCGCAATACGACATCAGATCGTGCCGGGCGGGCGCGACCAGCTTGCTGCGGCGGAAGTCGTATCCCCAGGCGCCGATCGACCCGTCCGGTTCGGGGAACGAGGGGTCGGGACCGCCGGCGCCTCCGCAGGGGGCGTGATGGAGGCTCACGTTGTGCCCCAGTTCATGTGCGATGATTCGCGAGTCGGGCACCGAGAAGCTGACCCGGCCGGGGACGCTCGCGATGCCGCGGGCGACGGTCGTGCGTCCACTGATCATGCCCATGTAGTGGCCCATCCCCCCCTCCACGGCCCAGATGGCGATGGTTTCCCGGAACAGGTCGTAGGCGTTGTTGGACGAAATCAGCACCGGCTCGTGGGCGGTCACCTCGAGTTCCCCGACCGGAAGCAGGGTCCGGGTGTCGTGGAGCAGTTCGTGGCCGCCCGGGTCCGCCGCCATGCCGGTGGTCAGCGCCAGGATCGAGGAATCGGGCGTCTGCTCCAGCAGGAAGGGCACCAGCGTCAGGTCCAGCATGGGCATCGCGCGCACCTCAACACCGAGCCGGCCATCCGCGGGAATGCGCCGTGCTACGCCGAGCGTCGGGTCCAGAACTCCTTCCGGGTCGATCTCGATCACCATCTCGAGGCCCGGCTGGATGACCTCCCCGGGGATCTCGGCGTTGGCGGAGGCCGCCAGGTCGCCCTCCTCCACATCGCCGGGGATGGGAACCGGGGAGGATGCGATCTCCGCCACGTGCGTCTCGACCCCGTCGAGAAGCAACCTCGCCCGCACCGCAGGCATGTTCGCGTCGCCGGGGCGCGTCGCGGTGACGAATACCCTGAGGAGCGCAGGGCGGCCGGCGACCAGCGGAACGGGGTGGGAGCGCGACTGCACCGCCTGGGTCAGATAGGCCGACGCGGGTTCGCTGTCCAGGCACTGGGTCACCCGCCGCTTGCGAATGGCTCCCAGCCACTGCCGGAAGGCCTCGTCCGAAGGCGCGCACAGGTCGGTTCCTCCCGCGGCGAGCACGTCGATGCTCAGCTCCGTCAACTGTTCCGGAAGCGCTCCCGAGAGCCCGGCATTGTCCGTCACGTCGAGTTCGCGGAGGTGGCTCATTCCTCCCATCTCGGGCGGGATCGGACCGCTCAGGTCGTTGCGGCCCAGCGACAGGCGCACCAGGCGCGGCAGCCGGCCCAGTTCGGCCGGAATCGAGCCGGTAAGGGCGTTTTTTCTCAGATCCAGATCGATTGCCTCGATCAGGCGTCCGAATTCGAGCGGGATCGGGCCCGTGAGGTTGTTGTCTGCAAGGGTGAGGTAGTCGATGCGTGCCAGGGAGCCGAGCTCCGGCGGAATGGGGCCCGTGAGCTCGTTTTCGGCGAGGGTCGCATAGAGCAGGTTGCCGAGACTGCCGAGTTCCGGAGGCACCGGTCCGGTAAGATCGTTGTCCCAAAGGACGAGGACCTGCAGCTCCTCCAGCATCGCCAGTTCCGGGGGGATGGAGCCTGTGAGCCGGTTGCCTCCAAGACCGAGCTGGCGGAGGCTCGACAGGCTCCCCAGTTCCGGGGGGATGGGGCCCGTCAGGTCGTTCAGGGCGAGACTCAGCGACTCCAGCGCGGCGAGGCTCCCGAGTTCAGGCGGGATCGGTCCTTCCAGAGCGTTGTCGTCGAGCGTCAGGGAGGTGAGGTTGACCAGCTTGCCCAGTTCTGCAGGGATGGGTCCCGTCAGCTCGCTGCTTGCCAGCAACAGGACCCTCAACTCGGTCAGGTTGCCGAGCTCCGGCGGAATGGTCCCCGACAGGTTGCTGTTCACGACGACGAGGCTGGTGAGGTTGGGGAGGTTGCCCAGTTCCGGTGGGATGGGACCCCACAAGTCGTTGTTCCAGAGAACCAGGTCCCGCAACGCGGACAAGTGCCCGAGTTCCGGCGGCAACGGGCCCTCGAGGCCGTTGTTCTGCAGCCTGAGCGCGGTCACCCGCCCTGAGGAATCCGTCTCGACGCCGTACCATTCGCCGAGTTCGGCTTCGGTCAGCCAGTTGCCGCGGCCGGTCCATTCGGGCCCGCCCGTGGCGTCGTAGAGCGCCACCAGGACATCGCGGTCGGAGGGAGGGGCACAGTCGATGCTCGTCCCCTGATGCCACTCAATCCCTCCGAGCCAGTCCTCGAAGAATGCGTCGGCCGGGACGCACAGTTCTGTTTCCGCGTAGTCGAACCACCGAAGCGGGAGCGCCGGGAGGGACTGTGGCAGCCGTCCGGTGAGCGCGTTGCCCGCGACCCGGAGCTCTGTAAGCAGCGTCAGCCGGCCAAGGTTCTCGGGGAGGCGGCCGGTCAGCCCGTTGGCGGTCAGGTCGAGCGCGGTGACCCGGCCCAGCGCGTCCGTGCCGACTCCGTAGCGTTCGGCCGCGGCGGCGCCCTCGCGCCAGCCGGTGGCGTTCGTCCATTCCTCGCCCCCGGATGCCAGGTAGAGCGATTCCAGCACGCGCAGGTCGGACTGGTTGCAGAATGGTCCCTGGGCTCCCCCCTTCATGGCCGACACCCATGCCGTGAACTCGGGAGAGCCGGGGACGCAGAGCCCGCTGCTCTGGGCGAAGTAGAAGCGCCTCAGCCCATCGAGTTCCAGAAAGCTCCGCGGAATCGGGCCTGTCAGGCGGTTGCGGTCGAGTTCCAGGTGCGTGAGGCTGGCCAGGCCGCCGAGTTCCGGCGGGACGGCGCCTCCCAGGTCGTTGTTGAAGAACCCGAGGAACGACAGGTTGGACAGCTCCGCCAACTCGGCGGGAATCGGACCGCTCAGGTGGTTGGACGCGAGTTGCAGGCGGGTCAGGCTGGCGAGCCCACCGAGTTCCGGTGGGACGGTGCCGACCAGGTTGTTCCGATAGAGCTCCAACTCGATCACGTTTCCGTCGTCGTCAACCTCGACTCCGAACCAGTCCTCCAGTGGCGCGCCGGAGAGCCAGCCCAGCCCGCCGTACCAGTTCGGGCCGCCGGTGGCTTCGTAGAAGAGGGTGAGGATCTGACGGTCGGAATACGGCTCTACCGTTACGTCGATGATCTGGTTGGCGGCCAGCCCCCGGGGGTCGTGGGCGGTCACGGAGACCGTAGCCGCTCCCGGTCCCTCGGCGTAGATGGTCAGCGTGCTGTCCGTCACGGACACGGAAACGACGGTGGTGTCGGAGCTCGCCGTGGTGAAGGTGAGCTGCTGTCCCTCGGGGTCGCTGAAGAAGTCGGCCGCGTTCAGCGTGATCGTGTCCCAGGGCTTGAGGCTCTGGGTGGGGATTGTGCCCTCGGCCGCCGGGGGCCGGTTGGGGGGTGGGGTGGTTGGTTCGTCGCCGCAGGACACGGCCCACGCCAGGCCGGCGAGCGCCAGCACATATGGTGCGCCCCTCCGGAGGACCGTCCCGGGGCTGCGGATCGGTCCGGTCACTCCGGAGG
>VXNP01000096.1 GCA_009840525.1 Gammaproteobacteria bacterium | reverse complement strand
CCTGGGGGGTGGCGGCGGTGGCCGAGGCCCGGGCCTGAGCTCCGGTCGTGGCCGCTTCGGCTCCGGGCTCGGTGCAGCCGGCCGCGGCGCCCGCAGCCACCCCGAGCGCGCCGGCCTTCAGGAAGTCGCGGCGGTTGAGTGGGAAGGGCTTTCCGGCTGGGTGGTGGCTATCGGGTTTGTCGGCCATGGCGGGCTCGGGGTCAGAGGTACGACTAGACGCTTCGGGCACCCGACGGCGTCTGCTCGGAGCCCCTGATTCTAGCGAAACAATCCGGAATCGGCAGAACCATCCGAGGTGGTCCGGCATCCTCTCCTGCTCGCCGGAGGCACATCATCGCATAGCCCGGTCGATGCGTTCGCCCGTCCCACAGCGAATCCTCCTCACGGAAACCCGACGGCGAGCCGGGTTCCCTGAATCGCGTGCACCCTGATGTGCGCGGCGGTCTCATCTACGAGCCGACTGACGTCTTCGAGCATCCCGTAGTCGTGCCAGACCAGAGTGCCGCCCGGACGCAGCACTCGCAACGCGTTGCGGGTATCTGAGCGTACATAGTCGTACGTGTGCGCGCCGTCGATGAAAACGAGGTCGAAAGGCGCGAAGCGATCCCAGTCGAAGCGCGCGGAGTCGTCGAACAGCTGGGTGATCTTGTCGCGAAGAGGGGAGTCACGGAACTGGATCCCGGTGATGTCACCCACCGCGGCGTTGTTCTGGATGCCGGGCACCTCCAGCGCGAAATCGCCGTGCCAGTCGGTTGGCAGGTCCAGAGTGAAGATGCGGGCATCGGGGGGGCTGTTGGCGGCCAGGTTCAGCGTCGTGTTGCCGTCGTAGGTCCCGATCTCGAGGATCTTCCGCGGCTCCAGAAGGCGCACCATGGCCGACAGGACGAGGACTTCCGCCGGGTCCAGCGACATCCCGGGTTGCCGGTCGAACGAACGCATCACGCGCACATCCATCGTTTCGATGCCGGCCAGGACGGCGTGGGCGGGTTCGCGCTCAAGCGAGCCGAAGGACCATCTCGCCATGCGCCGGGCCTCCGGGTCGGGAGAGCCGGATGCGATGGGCCGGAATCGCGGCCACAGGACGCGAAGGGCGACTCCGGGATTTCGGGCGATCTTCGAGAGACCGCGCCCGATGCGTGCGAGCCCTCTTGCTCGGTGGTCTTCAGTCATGACGATGACAACTCGACGGGCGATGCATCTGCTCCCGAGCCGGCATCCCGCTCCGGCCGGACGAAGACGATCCGGGCGGGGACGCCGAGGACGACCGCGCGCGGAGGGACATCCTGAAGGACCAGAGAGTTGGCTCCGACCGTGGCCATGCGTCCCACCGTAACCCCCGGGAGGACGGTCGCCTTGACGCCGATCCAGGCATCGTCTTCGATGACCACGGGGGCCGCCTTTCGGATCCGGTAGTCCGACTCGAGGCGCGAACTCAGCGCCGTCGTCTCGGCAAGCAGGGACACCCCCGCCGCAATGGTCACCCGGTCGCCGATGGATATGTCGTCTGCATGGGTCAACTGCACATTGCGGTCGATGGCGGCTTCTCGGCCTACCCTCACCCCGGAGAAGCGATAGAGGCGGGCCCGAAAGTGGAGCCCCAGGGGCGCCATCGACGCGAGGTAGCGAATCAGCTTTCCCAGCATGCTTTGAATCCTCCCCGTGACGGTCGGAAGAGCCGGTGGAATCCCGACAGGCATCATGAAACTACGGAAACGGATGTCGTAGCATCAATGAAGCAGCGAAACCACGCCGCGGTCTCCCATCGAGTCTGTGCGCATGCTAGGTTGCACCGTCTTCCTTCACCGGTGGCTGCCTGATCGCGACAACCTGGACGCGGTGCTCGCTGCCGCCCTCATTGATCCAGGTCCGTGACCCAAACTCCCCCCAGCCAAGACCTGGCCGAGCGTCTCACCCGGGCGGCGGAGACGGAGGACGGGGCCGCGTTCGCTTCTCTTGTACGCGGCGGGGGATCAGGCCTGATCGCCGATGTGTCGCTCGCGGCGATGGTCCAGCGGGTTGTGGCTGACTTCGATCCGAATGCGCTTCCTCAGGGCTTTCGCCCCCTGCGGGCAGCCGTGCTTCGCAACGCGACGCTCGAGCCTGCCCTGCCCGCGGCGACGGTCGCGCTTGTGCAGCGGGGCTTCATCCCGGAGTTCCGGCTGGGGGACTTCGATGTCTACGAGCCCTATGCGGAAGGCCTCGGCGAGCGCCACCGCGCGCTCCTGGCCGGAGCCGATGTCGCGTTCGTCTACTGGGATCCGGATCACTTGGCGGGCGACGCATTGTTCGCACCGCCGGACGACTTCGCCGAGGTACTGCGCGCTCGGCTCACGGGCGTTCTGGAGGGTCTCGTTGCGCGCGTGGACGGTTCGGTAATCGTCGCCAATCTCGCCCCCGCCATGCTGGAGATGTCCGGCCCGCGCGGCGCCCGCGACCCGCGCGCCTGGCCGCAGGTCGCCCGGCGGGTCAATCTGGCTCTGGCCGACTTCGCCGCGAACAGGGACTCGGTCGCCGTGCTCGATCTCGCCGGCGCCGTTGCCCGGTTCGGCGTGACGGGGTATCGCGACGCGCGCACCTACTTCCCGTCACGGGTCGCGTTCAGCGCCGCCTTCGCGCCCCGGTTCGCGCAGGCATTCGCGTCCACGTTGGCCGCCGCGCTGTCCCAGCCCCGCAAGTGCCTCGTGCTCGACTGTGACAACACCCTTTGGGGCGGCGTCCTCGGGGAGGACGGCCCCGAGGGGGTCCATATCGGCACCGAGTATCCGGGGAGCCTGTACCGCCTCTTTCAACTGCACCTCAGGGCCCTCCACGACCAGGGCTTTCTGCTGGCGCTCAACAGCAAGAACGACGAAGCCGGGGTGTTCGCCTTCCTCCGGTCCTCCCCCGGCATGGTGTTGCGCGAGGAGCACTTCGCGACCCATCGCATCAACTGGGAGGACAAGGCCGGGAACATCCGCGGCATCGCCGCCGACCTGAACATCGGCGTCGATTCGCTCATCTTCATCGACGACAGCGACGTGGAGTGCGAGCGGGTGCGCCAGGCGCTGCCCGAGGTGCAGGTGGAGCGTTTTCCGGGCGTGCCCCTTGAGATCCCCGGCTTCATCGAATCCCTGCGCGGCACCGAAATCCTGCGGGTGACCGAGGACGATCTCCGGCGTTCCGAGTCGGTGCGCGCCGATGTCCGGCGCCGCGCGTTGCGAGAGCGCGTGGGCGGCTACCGGGAGTTCCTCGAGAGCCTGAACATCGAACTCACCGTCCGGCGCGGCGTGTCCGCATCGGTCGAACGAATCAGTCAGCTCACGGAGCGGACCAACCAGTTCAACCTCACCACCCGCCGCTACTCGGTGGCCGAGATACGAGCCATGCTGGACTGCGACCGGGTCTACACCATGGCCATGCGCGACCGGTTCTCGGACTACGGCACCGTCGGGGTTGCCATCGCAAGGGAAGGGAAACGCCCGGGTGAAGCCGAAATCGACTCGCTGTTGATGAGCTGCCGCGCTTTCGGGCGCCGGATCGAGGAGACCTTCCTGGCAGCGGTTCTCGATGATCTCGCGGCCGCCGGAGTAAGGCGCGTGACAGCGGCCTTTCGGCCGACCGCACGCAATGGCATGGTGCGGGACTTCTACCCACGCTTCGGGTTCGAGCCGCGACGGCTGCCGGCGGGTGTGCAGGCCGGCGGGACCAGGGCGCAAGCCCGGGCGGGCGACGCTGCTCCGGCCTCGGAGGGAGATGTGGAATCCGGCGCGGGCGAGGCCGGGGGCGCCGGAATGGACTATGTTCTCCGGCTCCCCCGCGATGACTCGGCGCTCGAGGAGCTTCCGCACGCAGTGACCTTCCGGACGCAGCGACCCTCCAAATCGCGATCCTGAGAGAGGCCCGATGACGGTGCATGATCGACTGGCGCGCATCTTCCAGCTTCAATTCGGCGTGATGGTGCCGCCGGACGGGGACATGGGCGCGGAGACCGACGGCGCCTGGGATTCGCTCGCGCACATCAACCTGATTCTGGCGGTCGAGCAGGAGTTCGGGGTGGTGCTTTCCCCGGAGGACGCAGGCAGGGCCACGTCGTTCAGCGCCATGAGGACGCTCATCGAGTCCAGGACGTAGGGGCGTTGCGCTGAACACCCTCGCATTCCACTTCGACGTAGACTCGGTGCGCTGCTGCCGCGTGGGCATTCCGCGTCTGATGGCCGCGGCCGGCCGGCTCGGCGTGCACTTCACCTTCTACCTGAACCTCGGTTACACCTTCAACTGGAGGCATACCCTCAGGCATGTCGCGCGCAAGCAGTTGCGCCGTGTCGCGGCGCGCCCTCCCGGGCCTCCGTCGCTCCCGACGCTGGCCAAGCTCGGAACGGCGGGAGTCTTCGAGACCATGCTTCTGAATCCGCGGCTGGGGACGCGATTCCGGGCGACGTTCGACCGGCTCTTCGAGGCCGGACACGAACTCGGACTGCATGGCGGGACCGACCATGCGCTCTGGCAGCGGGCCCTCCCCGATCTCTCCGAAGAGCAACTCGAGGACCTGCTGCGACCCGCGTACCAGAGTTTCCGCCGGGACTACGGCAAGCCCCGGGGGTTCGCCAGTCCCGGGTTCCGCTACGACGACCGGGTTCTGCATCTGACCGACAGCTACGGATTCGAGTACGGGTCCGACATGTCCGGCGACAGCCCCTTCCGGCCGCGTGTTGGGGGGCGCGAGCTGACGCACTACCAGGTCCCGGTGAATGTGGCCGGCGAGGGCACTGTGCCGCTCGTCGAGCAGATGCTGGCGCTCGGACGCGACGACGGTGAGATCGTGAAGGCAGCGGCGGACGCGATCCGCGGGCGCAGCTTCGCGCTCATGTACGGCCATCCCTTCGTGGAAGGGGTGAGGGCGGATCTCATCGAGCGCATCGTGCGGGAAGTGGAGGACACGCACGAGGTGGTCACGGTCGGCGAGTATCTCGCGAGATGGCGGGAGTGTCATGATCTGCGGTGATGGCATGATGCACGCGTTGCCCGTAATCATGGAATGCGCGCATCTTCGCGACATCGCCGAGCCTCCAACCGACCTCTAGTCCCCGGACCATGCCCCCCTCCCCAACGATCCCGGGCGCGCCACAAAGCCCCGGTGTGGGCGCATCGATTTCCGTGATCCGCATCCTGAACCGGCGCGCGCGCGGGCTCATGACCATGCTCAAGCGCATCGTCTACCGGCTGCCGGGTCTGCGCAACGCGATGCTTCCCGAATACCGCTACTGGGTGGACCCGGGCGAGCTCGCAGCAATGATCGGGCTGATCGACGCCACCCGCGGCACCGAGGGAGCGATCGTGGAGATCGGCGTGGCGCGGGGAGACACCTCGGTCTTTCTCCTCGAGCACCTCAGAACCACCGGCGATCCGCGGACCCTGGTGCTGGTCGACACCTTCGCCGGTTTCACCCGGGAGAGCATCGACTACGAGGTCGAAAACCGCCGCAAGCGCGCCCGAGAGCTCTCCGACTACTCGTACGGCAGCGCGCGCGTCTTCGACTACAGTCTGGCCCGGCTCGGGTACAGCAATTACCGCATCATCGAGAGCGATTGCTCGAAGGTAAACTGGGACGAGATCGGTCCCATCGGCGCGGTGTTTCTGGACGTAGATCTCTACCTGCCCACGGCGGTGACGCTCGAGGCCCTCTGGCCCCGGATCGTTCCCGGCGGCGGCGTGGTTCTGGACGATTGCGTTGAGCCCGCCTGGTGCGACGGCGCTCTGCAGGCCTGTCGCGAATTCATCGACCGGCACGATCTGCCGTTCGTTCGCGTGGGTGGGAAAGGGGCGTTGGTGCGGAAGCCGGGAGGGGAGGTCGGCGACGTGCCGACGCGTCTGTCGCGGTTGTAGTCCGATCACTGGCCATCTGCCGACGGATCGCGTCCCACACCGAGGAGTTTCGATGCGCAAGGGATTCCATACCACGCTGCTGGCCGTAGTCGCGCTTGCCGTCGCCGGATGTGACGGCGGGGCCGCGGTTTCCGACTTCGAGGTCGCGGAAGCCTCCATCCCCGAGCTGCAGCGAGCGCTGGAGGAGGGCCGGGTGACCTCCCGCCAACTGGTCGATCTCTACCTCGACCGCGTCGCGGCGTATGACGTGGCCGGGCCGGAGTTGAACACCATCACGAGGCTGAATCCGCAGGCGGGAGAGGAGGCCGACGCACTCGACCGCGAGCGGGCGGCGGGGACGGTGCGCGGGCCGTTGCACGGCATCCCGGTGCTCATGAAGGACAATTACGATGTGGCCGGGATGCCGACCACCGGGTCGAGCCTGGCACTGTCGGGGCTCATGCCGCCTGACGACGCCTTCCAGGTGGCGCGGCTGCGCGAGGCTGGCGCCGTCATCGTCGGGAAGACCAACCTGCACGAGCTGGCCGCGGGAATCACCACCGTCAGCTCGCTCGGCGGGCAGAGCCGCAACGCCTACGAGCCCGCGCGCAACCCGGGCGGGAGCTCGGGGGGGACCGGGGCGGCGGTGGCCGCGAGCGGCGGGGCGGGGGCGTGGGGGAGCGCCACCTGCGGGTCGATCCGCATACCGGCGGCGGTGCACAACCTGTTCGGGCTGCGGCCCACCAAGGGGCTGTCGAGCATCGACGGCATACTGCCGCTCTCGCACTCGCAGGACACGGGCGGCCCGCTCGCGCGCACCGTCACCGACCTGGCGATCACGTTGGACGCGACGGTCGGGCCGGACGCGGCCGACCCGGCCACGGCCGTGCTGGAGGGCCGCGGCGTACCGGATTTCCAGGCGGCGCTCGACCCGGCCGCGCTGGAGGGGGCCCGCATCGGCGTGCTGGCCGACTGGCTGGAGGAGGGCGGGGG
>VXNP01000117.1 GCA_009840525.1 Gammaproteobacteria bacterium | reverse complement strand
GCCCGCGGATCCCACCCCCGTGCCGCCTGAGATCATGGCCTGCCGGGGCTGGGAAGAGTGGTTCGTGGGAGACTTCTCCTACTTCAACAACGTCTGGAACCGGCAGGACACGCGAGACTACGAGCAGTGCATCATGCGGCGGACACTGTCCGGGCTGGTCGAGCGGGCGGAATACGGCTGGCGATGGCGCTGGCCGACGAGGAGGGGACAGGTCAAGGCCTATCCGGAGCTGATCTACGGGCACAAGCCCTGGCATCCGCGGTCGACCACGCCGGAGCTTCCTCGACGAATCGACGCCATCGAGGCCCTGGAGGTCGACTACGCGGCCTATCTCGCCGTCGAGGGCACCTACAACCTCGCGTTCGACTTCTGGATCACGCGCGACGATCCGCCCAGCGTGTCCGGCATCTCACACGAAGTGATGATCTGGCTCGACCATGACTTCCGGCCGGCGGGGGAGCAGTTCTATGTCGGCCCGGTCCGGATCGAGGGCGTCCTGTGGGATCTGTACCACTGGCCGGACAGGGTCTGGCCGAACGCCGACGGGGACCGCGAGTTGGTGGCCGACTACATGGCTCTTGTGCGGCATCGGGATCTGCTCGTCGGTTCCGTAGACCTGCTGGCCCTCTTCCGCTACCTGATCGACCGGGGCTATCTCCCCGCCGACCACTACCTGACCGCGATCGAGTTCGGCAACGAGGCGGTCAGCGGCGCCGGCGAACTCTGGCTCAAGGATTTCCGGGTCCACCTCCGCTGAGGGGCCGAGCTGGCCCTACCAGTACTCCACCGCCAGGGCGCGCGGACCCGAGCCACGCCGACGTCGAAAGGGACTACCGGCAACGAATCGAGCCATCCTGAGACTGTGCGCTCGCCGCGCCCCTGCCAGCCGGTCCGACCTTGCGCCTACCGGCCTTCGGACTAAGGAGACCCAACTGCGGTTTCCTGGCCTGCAAGGCCGAACTCCAGCCCGCTGATGTCGTACCAATCGATCGCGCGGTCCGGAAGACCGTCCGCATCACCCTCCCCGACCGGACGTTCCACGAGCACCGCCAGCGTCGAGCCCAGGACATCGAAGCCGACCCCGCGGTGCCGCACGCGAACGGTCCCCAGGTACTCGGGACCTCGAAAAACGTCGAGATGGGAGAACTCCTCACGGTCCCGGTTGGTGAGGACCCATAGTCGACCCACGTCATCGACTCGATGGCGCTCGGGGGACGCATAGGCTTTCGGCGTACGGCGGAACACGTCAAGCGCGCACGTTGGACGAAAGGACCCCGGAGACGGGAAGCCGGGACCACAACCGTCGAGGTAGCGCTCAACGTCCCGCTGGTTGGGCAACTCCCGCACGTACGTCGGAGCCTGGACCAAGGTCCCGCCATCGTCGTCGCGGTCCGCCACGAACAGCATCTGTCCGCGGCACAACATCGTGAAGACCATGCCGCCATCCGGAAACGTCAGGGCGCGGCTCATTCCCTCCGGGGTTGGAGGGAGAGGAGCCCCTTCCGGTCTCACGACACCCTCTACGCCAGGAGGACATCCCGCATCAGCGGCCATGTCGGCAGGAAAGACCCTCTCCCAGAGGATCTCCCCCGAAGCGACATCCATCTCCAGGTGTCGCCAACTAGTTATGCGCATTCTCCCGGATTCCCTGTTTGCCTGGAGCTCGGCGGCGACCAGCGTGGGACCGAATGGCCCGCTCGGAAAGAGCAGCACGCTGGGAAGCGGCATCTCGGAGATGAGCGTGCCAGCAGTCTCGAAAACCAACATATGCTGGGCACTGAAGACGCCGATGGTCCCGTCGGGGCCACGGACAATGTCTACGGGGGCGTATCGGAATTCACCCGGACCCTGGCCTTGACGACCAAAGACGGCAACCGGTCCGTCCGTCCGGTCGATGCAGTGAATGCGAACTTCGTAGGACTCGATCACGCACGCCGTGGTCTCGCTCGCCAAGGTGACTACTTCGTCTTCGCTGAGGGGAGCTTGAGACGCCTCGAACGGAGCCAGGGAGAAATGTGACGCATCCTGCTCCGCCTCGCCGCAGGAGGCGAGGACAAGAGCAAGTGGAGCCAGCGCACGCGCGCGGATCACGAACGGATCAGCAACCAGTCGTCAGAGCTCTAGAGCTACGATGAGCATGCTGATCACAACGAGGCTGAGGCAGGCCACCCGGAGCCAAGAGAACGGACGACCCGGGATTCTCCGCCTTCGCCATCGATGGTAGAACATCCTTGCCAACTTGATGCCGGCGACGCCGCCTACAAGCGAAGCAAAGAACTGCAGGTCAATGGTCATAGCTCGTCTCCGTACTCATCGCGCAGCAATGTCTGGTCCAGTATACGAAGGCAGATTGGCAGGCGACATACACCGCACCAAGCCGCCGTGGAACCTTGACCCGCCCGGAGAAGTGTAAGAATGGTACAGACTTCGACATGCGCCGCACCGGCCGGGACCGGCGGGCGGCGTTTCGTGTCCCCGGTGCCGGAGCCGATCCGCGTGACCCAGACAGCCGCCGCAGAGACCCTGACGCCCGAAGCCCCCGAGCGCTTCATCAACCGGGAGCTCTCGTGGCTGGCGTTCAACGAGCGCGTGCTGGCGGAGTCCTCGAGTTCCCGCCATCCGCTGCTGGAGCGGCTGCGCTTCCTCTCCATCTCCGCCACGAACCTCGACGAGTTCTACATGGTGCGCGTGGCGGGGCTGAGGGCCCAGGTGGACGCCGGCATCACGACCAGGACGCCCGAGGGCATGACGCCGGCCGAGCAGCTCAAGGCCATCGACCGCCGCGCCCAGGCGCTGATGGTGCGCCAGCAAAGACGATGGCGCGAAATGCGGGACGAACTGCGCGGCGTCGGCATCGTCATCGCGCATCCGAGCGAGTTGAGCGGGGCCGCGCGTTCGGCCCTGGATGCCTACTTCGACGAACAGATCTTCCAGGTCCTCACCCCGCTGGCCGTGGACCCCGCGCATCCCTTCCCCTTCATCCCCAATACCGGATACGCGATGGTGCTGTCGCTGGCGCGCCCGCGGGACGGCACCGAGATGCACGCCCTGCTTCCGCTGCCTTCTCAGATCGACCGCTTCATCGCCGTTCCGGGAGAGAGCCAGCGCTTCATTCGCCTCGAGGAACTGCTCGGGATGCATCTGGACAGCCTCTTCCCGGGCTTTGCGGTCAGGGAGACCGGGTATTTCCGCGTGATCCGCGACAGCGACGTGGAGATCGAGGACGAGGCCGAGGATCTGCTGCTGGAATTCGAGTCCGCGCTCAAGCGCAGGCGCCGGGGGCGGGTCATCCACCTGAGAGTGTCGCGCGGCATGTCCGAGACCCTGCAGCGCTTCCTGATGCGCGAACTGGACGTCGGCCCCGCAGACATCTTCCGCGAGGGCGACCTGCTGGGGCTGGGCGACACCGCGCAGCTCATCGGCGACGATCGCCCGGATCTGGTGTTTTCGCCCTACAACGCACGCTTCCCGGAGCGGATTCGCGACTTCGGCGGGGACTGCTTCGCCGCCATCCGCATGAAGGACATCCTCGTGCACCACCCGTACGAGAGCTTCGACGTGGTGGTGCAGTTGCTGCGCCAGGCCGCCGAGGATCCGGCCGTGGTGGCCATCAAGCAGACGCTCTACCGGACAAGTCAGGACTCGCCCATCGTGACGGCGCTGATCGAGGCGGCCGAGGCAGGCAAGAACGTGACCGCGCTGGTCGAGCTGAAGGCGCGCTTCGACGAGGCGGCCAACATCGCGTTCGCGCGGGGGATGGAGCGCGCCGGGGTGCACGTGGTCTTCGGGGTGGCGGAGCTGAAGATTCACGCGAAGATCTCGCTGGTGGTGCGGCGGGAGGGCGGCTCGCTCCGCTCCTACGTCCACTTCGGCACGGGGAACTACCACCCGGTGACCGCCAAGATCTACACCGACCTGTCGTATTTCACGTGTGATCCGGCGCTGGCGCGCGACGCCGCGCGGGCGTTCAACTTCATGACCGGGTATGCCCGTCCCGAGGGCCTGGACCAGTTGTCGATCGCGCCCTTCACCATGCGCAGCACGCTGCTCGAACTGATTGCCGGCGAGGCGGAGCGCGCGCGGCGCGGAGAGCCAGCGGGCATCTGGGCCAAGATGAACTCCCTGCTCGACAGCGAGGTCATCGACGCCCTCTACGACGCCTCGCGCGCGGGCGTGAGGATCCATCTCGTGGTGCGCGGCATCTGCTGTCTGCGCCCCGGGGTCCCCGGACTCTCCGAGAACATCACCGTGACCAGCATCGTGGGCCGGTTCCTGGAGCACTCGCGCATCGTCTGCGTGGGGGGCGGGGCCGAGTTGCCTTCGGACCGGGCGAAGGTGTTCATCTCATCGGCTGACTGGATGCCGCGCAACCTGGACCGGCGCGTGGAGCTGCTGGTTCCGGTCACCAACCGGACTGTGCACCGCCAGATCCTCGGCGAGATCATGGTCGCCAACCTGAAGGACACCGAGAGCAGTTGGCGCCTGGCGGCCGACGGGTCCTACACCCGGGTGCCGGACGGAAAGCGCTCCTTCAGCGCCCACGACTACTTCATGAACAACCCCAGCCTGTCCGGACGCGGCAGCGCGCTGGAGCGGGACCAGGGTCCGGTGCTGCGGTTGCATTCAGAGGGCGAGGGGAGGGGCTGAGGGCGGGGCTCGTCGGCTTCCTTCGTCCCGCCCTCGCCAATCCGCCGTTCGGCCGGACCGGACCGTCGCTCCAGGATCGAGATCATCCCTTTCTGATCCGGAGCGCGGCGGCACGTCGCCCGAATTCACATCGGCGGGGCCAGTCTCGCCATTGACAGGAGCTCGACGCACGGCTCCCGCCGGCCCGCGCCAAGTCTCGCTCGAATTCACATCTGCGTGGCCCATTCTGCCATTGACGGGTTTTCGGCTCGCGCTTCGATGCGATCCGATATCCCGGATCCCGCGGCCCGCTGGCGGCGCTGACCGCCTCTGTGAGAGCGCTCGCAGGCCCCTTCCTTCGTCGATCGTCTCCCGACCCGATTTCGGCCATTACAGAGCCTCCTGAGAGGTCGATTCCGGCGCCGTTATATTGTATGTAAATTGTTGTACAATATATCTTTTGGAGGAATGATGATCGCATCCCCGCACCTTCTCTACGACACTCGCAGGAAGCCTCTTCCCTGGCCTGCGATGGTGCGGGAACCGGTGAGTGGACGGTCCGATGTCACCTCTGCGCCCTCCCGTTCCGGCACTGAAACAGTGGCTTCCGCTGACACCTGTGCTCCGTCAGATCCCAGGCCCGACGACGACGATGAACTCCGCCAGATCGGCGAGCGCATCGCGGAGTTGGCCGAGGGCATCAACGCCGCAGAAGCCCGGATGATGGCCCTCATCGCCGATTTCGATCGCCGGGGCGGCTGGAAGGACGGGTTCGGTTCATGCGCCGAGTGGCTGGCCTGGAAGATCGGCATCACGATCGGGCCGGCCCGCGAACGGGTCCGCGCCGCCCGCGCGCTGGAGAACCTGCCGCAGACCGCCGACGCCCTGAGGGCCGGGACCATTTCGTACGCCAAGGTGCGGGCGCTCACGCGCGTGGCTACTCCGGAGAGCGAGACGGAGTTGCTCGAGTTCGCGCGCGCCGGGTCGGCGGCGAATCTGGAGCAGATGGTGCGCATGTGGAAGAAGCTGTCGCGCGACGAGGAGCTGACCGCCGAGCAAGCGCGGCACCGCAGCCGCGCGTTCGCCGTGTTCGTGGATGGCGACGGGATGTACGTGGTGAAGGGACGGCTCGAGCCGGAGGTCGGGGCGGTGCTGATGAGGGCGGTGGAGGCGGCAGCGGATGCGCTGTTCGGGCGCGAGGGCGGGGCCCGAGACGGGGCGGGAAGTGGAAGGAGTGTCAGACGCGAGGCCGGCGACGCGCGCCCGGAGCCGAAGCAGCGTCGAGCGGATGCCGTGGGGCTGCTGGCGGAGCGGGCGCTGGCGGCGGGGTTCGGGGGTAGCGAGCCCGGCGACGATCCGCCGACTCAATCCCGCGAGGAACAGCGCGCTCAATTGAACGTCGACCCACCCCGCGTCGAGTCCGGCACCCGCGCCGAGCGCTACCAGGTCATGGTCCACTGCGATGCGGCGACGCTCGCGGCAGAGGGCGAGCCGGCACGCTCGGATCTGGACGGGATTCGCGTTTCCGCGGAGACGTCGCGGCGCATGGCCTGCGATGCCGCGGTGGTAGCGATGGTCCACGCGAAGGACGGGTCGATGCTGAGCGTGGGCCGAAGGACGCGCACGATTCCTCCGCACATCCGGCGGGCGCTGGAGGAGCGGGACCGGGGATGCCGCTTCCCCGGGTGTGGGTGCAGGTTCACGGAGGCGCATCATGTTAAGCATTGGGCCGACGGGGGCGAGACGAGTCTCAGGAACACACTGCTGCTCTGTCGGCGTCACCATCGCGCCGTCCACGAGGGACGGATCAAGGTGTCCGTCAACGGTGACGGGACGGTGCTGTTCTTCACACCGAAGGGAAGAACGCTGGTGGATGCGCCGAAGCGGGTTGAGCGGACCGAAGCGCGGAAGCGGCGCGGGTGGGCGGATTCAGAGGAGCAGCGCTCGCACCCAGACCTGCGGCCCGTCCCATCGGTCCGTCCCGGCGCCCGGTCGACGGCTGAACGGACCCTGCTGCCAAACGGGGCTGCCCTCTATCGCGACTCCGACATCCCCTGGGAGATCGAAGCCGCAGCGCGGGAAGCCGTGGAGGAGTCTTTCGGATGATGCGGTGTCTTTCGCCGAAGCCCGTTACCAGGATCGCGGCGACTCCTCCGCGGCCGTCGTCGCCCGCGCCTGCTCCTCGTCTCCCGGCGCCTCCTCCCACTCGTACTCGCGGTCGTGCACCCAGCGCTCGAACCACTCCAGGTGCACGTTGGCCTTGAAGAGCTGGTGTCTGAGTTCGGTCCAGCCGTGTCCCGCGCGGGGCGCCACGTAGAGATGTGTGGGCACGCCGTTGTGCTTCAGCCCGCGATACATCTCCACCGACTGCGGCATGGGCACGCGGGCATCCTCCTCGCCCACGAGAAAGATCGTAGGGGTGCTCACCCGCCACACCTCGCGCAGCGGCGAGTCCTGCCAGTACTGGTCGACGGGCGCGTCCTCCTCCCAGGGGGTGCCGCCGAACCATGGAGTGCGGTAGACGCGGATGTCGCTCTGCGCGTACATCGACACCCAGTTGGCGGCGCCCGCTCCGGAGGCGGCGGCTTTGAAGCGGCCGGTGTGGGTGATGATCTTGTTGGTCATGTGCCCGCCGGCGCTCCATCCCATCTTGGCCATGCGCGCGCCGTCCACCAGGCCGAGATCGATCAGGTGGTCCACACCGGTCATCACGTCCAGGTGAGCCTGGTCGAAGTAGTTGCCCACCATGTTGCGCAGGAAATCGTCGCCGTAGCCGGTGCTGCCCCGGTAGTTGGGCTTGAAGACGAAGTAGCCCATCCCGTTCAGCACCTGCACGAAGTTGCCCGCCGTGGAGAACTGGAACTTGTCCGAAGAGGCGGGGCCTCCGTGGGTCTGTACCACCAGCGGATACCGGGTGCCCTCCTCATACTCGAGCGGGTAGAAGAGCAGCCCCTCTACCTCGACGCCGTCCTCCCCCTGCCAGCGGATGGCCTCCTGGCGCGGCTGCAAGAAGTCCTCGGTGAGGTAGTCGAAGACGTGGGTCACGCGCTCCGGTGAGCCGTCGCCGGAGATCACCCAAAGGTCGCCCCGGTTGTCCGCCCGGTTGAGCCCGAAGACGTGCGCGTCCAGCGCGGGCGCGTACTGCCAGTTGATGACCTGGTGGTCGCCGTCGGTCAGCTGCGTCAGCCGCTCGCCTGCGATGTCCACGCGCATCAGCTCCTCGCGCACGCCCGTGTTGGCGCGGAAGAAGATGGCCTCGCCGTCGCCCGACCACGCGATGGCGTCGACTCCGTGCGGCATGTCCGGGAGCAGCAAGCGCGCCTCCCCGTCTCCGGACGCCGGGACGAGGAAGAGATTGTCGTTGTAGTAGAAGTCGAAGTCCTCGTTCGAGTCGGCGTGGAAGGCCACCCACTGATTGTCGGGAGACAGGCGCGCATTGTATTCCGGCACCGAGTTGCGGGTCAGCTGGCGGGCGTCGCTGCCATCGGAGCGCATCACCCACACCTCGCGCCGGTCTACGCCCTCGAAGAGCGGCGATTCGCCGCGATGGAAGGCGATGTGGGTGCCGTCGCGCGAGAGCGAGTACCCGGTGACCGAGTAGTCGCCCTCGGTGACCCGGCTCGCCTCCCCGCCCTCCACGCTCGCCCGCCAGATGTGGAGCTGCTGATAGTTCTCGTCGAAGGCAAAGACGTCGTCCCCGGCGGTGCGCGCGGCCTGCTCCTCCTCCGAGAGCTCGTCCGATGCGACGAAGTAGATGCTGCTCCCGTCCGGCGCCCAAGTGATGCTCGAGACCGCCGTGGGATGGTCGGTGAGGGCGTTCGCCTCGCCCCCCATGGCGTTCAGCAGGTAGATCTGGGTGTGGTCGTCTTCGCCGCGGCGTGCCAGGAACGCGATGCGGCTGCCGTCGGGCGACCAGCGCGGG
The DNA here is from genome assembly GCA_009840525.1 of Gammaproteobacteria bacterium. GTDB lineage: Bacteria > Gemmatimonadota > Gemmatimonadetes > Longimicrobiales > Gaopeijiaceae > BD2-11. The sequence goes on along the minus strand of VXNP01000117.1, from coordinate 38,882 downwards.
CTCGTCTCACCGTTCTCGCCGTTGGTGACCTGGATCAGGTTGCCGCCGTCCGCGTCCACCCTCCAGATGTGGGCGACGGTCCCGTTTTCCTCCCAGTCGGCGTCCCGGCGAACGAAGAGCAGGCGGGTGCCGTCAGGGGAGATGCGCGGGTCGCCGAGCGTCGGCACCTCGATGAGGTCGACGATGGTCATTGGGCGGGGCGCGGCGTCCGGGTCCTGCGCCCACAGGCCTGCCACCGGCCCCGTCAGGGCCAGAACCAGCGCCAGCGCCGCAAAGGTGGGCCAGCGAGGAACGCGATCCGGTGCCAGTCTTGTCCGGGAGTTGTCGTGCTCGTGCATCGGTCCTCCTGCGTCGCTCATACTCGTCTTCAAAACACTCATCCCCTCAACGGCTAAAGTGCGCGGGATCCGACAGGTCATGACCGGAATCCGGCACGAGCCGTCCGCTGCTTCCCTATTCGAAGTTCCCGGGCACTGCCTCGTGCATCTCCGCGGCCACGTCCTCTGCGCTCCGGAAGCGCGCAAGATCCAGGTCGAAATCCGGAGCCGTCCGGCGCCGGATCTTGCCGACCAGCTCGCGGACTTCCCGCGGCGCCATCCCCATTCCGCGCAGTTCCTCGAAGCTGAGCGATCCGCCACCTTGCCTGACCTCCAGCCCGCCATCCTCTCCCGGCGCGAGCAGCGTCGCCAGCGCTTCCAGCTCCATTCGGCTCAGCTTGTCGCCGCACACCTGGTAGTCGATCCAGGCCTCGAAGCTCATCGGGGCCACCCGCTTGAGCATCCCGGCCATCACCCGCCCGAACTCCTGGATCTCCCACTGGGCGTGATCATCCACGCGAAGCGTGAGGAAGTGCAGCAGGTTGTGCAGGTCGATCTTCCAGTACCACTGCGTGTATGTCGACAGCGGCAAGTCGATTCGGGCCAGCTCGCGGGCGATATCCTGCTCGACCATCCACCCGTACGCCTGGGAAGCGGACTTGCGCACATCCTCCCATTGCCGGATCGCATCCCGATAGAGGCCCTTCGGAGCGGCATCCTCCTCCCTCCCCTGATTGTTGGAGGTGCTCTGGAGCGAGAAGTTCTCTCTATCGGGGCTGTAGAAGAGGAGCGGCATCAGGCTGTAGCGGCCCGAGTATTCGTTAATGGAGTTGTGGGTGACGATGCCGTTCGCCACGAAGTTGTGGTATGGGCCTTCGACTTCGAGGTCGTATGTCTCCCGCTCGCCCACGAACTCGAAGTGCTTGATCCGCACGAGCTTGGCATGGTCGAGGCGGCTGGCTGTCGCCAACGACTGTCCGGATCCGCGGTACTCGCGTTGCAGCCAGATCGGATCGCGGTAGAATGCGGGCCGCTCTTCGGCTGCGCCGTTGACGTAAACGAAGTGGTCGCCAAGCTGCCACGCCGCGCGCCCACCGATCTCCCGCAACCGGGCCGCTGCCCCGAGCGTGTTCCAGCCGTCGGCAAACATGAATCGGTGATCAGCTGTGGCTTCGATGGACTTGCCGTCCTCCAGAACCATCCTGAACACCGGCTTCGGGCCGTGCCGGTACACGTCCACAATGCGGGTGTGCTGGAACGCCAGAGTGTCCTCGTTGACTTGCCTGAGTTTCATCCGGCGAACGCGATCGCGGCGAAAAAACGGGTTCCGCTGCTTGTCGGGGCGAGTTCGATTCCGCGTGGGTTGAAAGCGTCGCCAGATCTCTTCGATGGGCAGCTTGTAGAGTTGGCGGCGCCCCCTCGCTTCGGCGCCAGGCAGGTCGAAGAACACCTCGGTGCCCTCCGCCAGGCACGCCGTCCGGTGCCGTACCCACTGGCGGGCCACGAACATGGGCATGGCGCAGTGGAACTTGAGTTCGACCATCTCGCTGGGCGTGGTGTGCAGATGGCGGCGCAGGTAGCGGATGAGCCCGCGGGTGGCGCTGCGCCTGCGGGTGCCGTAGCCGTAGCTGACGCGCGCGGCATGCTCGATGCTCTCGTCGCTGCCCATGTAGTCGACCAGCGAGACGAAGCCGTGGTCGAGCACGGGATAGTAGAGTCCGAGGATCTCCTCGGCTTCGGGAGTCGTGGGACGCCTTGTTTCCATGCGAGTTCAGGCTAGGCTTTCTGAGGATGGACGATGACGGACAACTCCTCTGGAGGTTAAACCCGATGCCGTTCACTGCGATAGATCCCGCGACCGGCCGGCGCATCAGGGACTACCCGGAGATGTCCTCCGGCGACTACGCCCGCGCCGTGGCCGGCTGCCAGAACGCCTTCGTAGCCTGGCGCGACACCCCCATGGAGGAGCGGTCACGGCTGGTGGGGAGCCTGGCGCCCATCCTGAGAAAGCGGCGCGAGGAGTTCGCCGAACTCATGACCCGCGAAATGGGGAAGCCCGTGCGGGAGGCGCGCTCGGAGATCGAAAAGTGCGCCATGGTGTGCGAACACTACGCCGAGCACGCTCCGGGCTATCTCGCTCCGCAGCCGGTCGAGACCGAGGCTCGGCAGAGCTTCATCACCTTCCAGCCGATCGGCATCGTCTTCGCCATCATGCCCTGGAACTACCCCTTCTGGCAGGTCTTCCGCTTCGCCGCGCCCAACCTGATGGCTGGCAACGGCACGCTCCTCAAGCACGCGCCCAACGTGCCGGGGTGCGGGCTGGCCATCGAGGGCATCTTCCGCGAAGCCGGGTTCCCCGAGGGCCTCTTCCGCGCGCTGCTCATCGACCACAAGCGCGCCGCCGAACTCATCGCCGACCCGCGCGTGCGCGCGGTCACGCTGACGGGGAGCACGGTCGCCGGGAAGACGGTGGCCGCGACCGCCGCCGCCCACGTCAAGAAGTCCGTGCTTGAGCTGGGCGGCAACGACCCGTGCATCGTGCTCGAGGACGCCGACCTGGAGCTCGCCACCCGCCAGTGCGTGACCAGCCGCCTCATCAACGCCGGGCAGAGCTGCATCGCCGCCAAGCGCTGCATCGTGGTCGAGCCCGTTCTCGCCGAGCTGCGCGAGCGGGTGGTGGAGGCGATGGCCACCGCGACCTTCGGCGATCCCTTCGACGAGGCCAACCGCATCGGCCCGCTGGCGCGCGAGGACCTGCGCGACCGCCTGCACGACCAGGTGCGGGGGAGCGTCGAGGCGGGCGCGTCCCTGCTGGTGGGCGGCCGGGTGCCCGAGCAGCCGGGCTGGTTCTATCCGCCCACCGTGCTGGCCGACGTCGGCCCGGGCATGCCCGCCTACGAGGAGGAGCTGTTCGGCCCGGTCGTCTCCATCGTGCCGGTGGCCGACGAGCGCGCGGCCATCGCGGTGGCCAACGACACCCGCTACGGGCTGGGCGCCTCGGTCTTCACCCGCGACCTTGAGCGCGGGCGGCGCATCGCGGCCGAGCAGATCGATGCGGGCAATTGCTTCGTGAACGCCTTCGTCCGCTCCGATCCGGCGCTTCCCTTCGGCGGGGTCAAGGAGAGCGGCTACGGACGCGAGCTCTCGCTCTTCGGCATCCACGAGTTCGTGAACGTGAAGACGGTCTGGGTGGGTTGAGATAGCCCCTCAAAGACTCGCATATCCGGGACCGGCTCCGTATCTTGGCAAGTTGTGAAAGCGTGCCGGGCACTCCCGGCCAGCGACACCACGAAGGAGGTGATGACCGTGACCGAAGTCGAGATCATCCGCGACCGCGGTCCCCGCAACTACTCACGCCGCAAGTTCATCAAGGGCGTGATCGCGGCGGGCGCGACCGTCTCCGCGTCCAGCTACCTGTTCCGGGGTCCGGGCGTGCTGACCGCCGGCCAGGCCCGGGGCGGGGTGGAACGGCTCATGACGCTTACCGTCAACGGCCAGCAGCGACGCGTCGACGTGCTCCCGTACGAGACGCTGGCGATGACGCTGCGCTACAAGCTGGGGCTGACCGGGACCAAGCTGGGATGCGACCGCGCCGAGTGCGGGGCCTGCACCGTCCACATCGACGGCGTCACGCACTACTCCTGCTCGATGCTGACCCACCAGGTGCGCGGCCGTGAGATTCGCACCATCGAGGGCCTCGAGAGCCCCGACGGAGAGCTGCATCCGGTGCAGCAGGCGGTCATGGACGAGGGCGGATTCCAGTGCGCCTTCTGCGCCCCCGGCTTCATCATGAGCATGGCCGCATTCGTCGAGGACAACCCGGGCGCTTCGCGAGCTCAATGCGCACAGGCGCTGTCCGGCAACCTCTGCCGCTGCGGCGACTACAACAAGATCCTCGATTCGGCGGAGCGAGCCGTCGAGTTGATGGACCAACGCGCCTGACGAACGGCCTTTTACGGAGGAGGATGAAATGGCCGAGAAGGCTATTGGACGAGACATCGCGCCCCCGGATCTGCGAGCCAAGATCACCGGCCGGGCCAAGTACGCCGAGGACTTCCGCGCGGAGGGCATGCTCTTCGCCAAGCTACTCCTTTCCCCCATGCCCCACTGCCGCGTCCGCCGGATCGACCCGAGCGCGGCGCTGGCGATGGAGGGGGTGGTCGACATTTTGACCGCCGACGACCCGATGATGCCCGAGATCACGGGGGTCGCGGCAGAGGCCGCCCTGACCAACGAGCCGCTCTACGAGGGCGAGCCCGTGCTGGCGGTGGCCGCGGTGGACGAGACCACGGCGGCGGACGCCATCGAGGCGATCCGGGTCGACTTTGAGCCCCTGCCCTTCGTGGTGGACCCGCTCGACAGCCTGCGCCCGGGCGGCCCCAACGCGCGCCTGGACGGCAACATCCAGTGGCGCGAGGGCCAGACCCGCGAGATTCGCGAGTTCAAGTGGACCGACGACGACTTCGACGCCGCGGGCCCCGACCGGCTGCCGATGGGTGAGCCGCAGGTGGAGTGGAACGTCGGCGACGTCGAGGACGGCTTCGAGGACGCGGACCTGGTGCTCGAGGAGACGATCCTGCACCAGTCGCTGTCGCATCACCCAATGGAACCGCGGAGCTGCATGGCATACTGGCAGAACGGCAAGCTCTATCTGCACGGTTCCACCCAGAGCACCGCCCGCACCCACGCGGCGCTGGCCAACCGTCTGGGCATGGACCAGTCCGACGTCGTGCTGGTGGCGGAGTACTGCGGCGGCGGCTTCGGCAGCAAGATCTCCAGCGCGCCCATCATGGATGTCCCGGCGATCCTCTCGCGCAAAACCGGACGCCCGGTGATGCTGCGCATCAACCGCTACGAGGAGACCTACATCGGGCGGGGTCGCCCCGGGTTCCAGTCCTTCGCGAAGATGGGCTTCGGGAACGACGGGCGGGTAACCGCCATCGACCTCTACATCGTTCAGGACGCCGGCTCCTACGGAAGCTCCGGCGACTTCAACACCGCCGGCACGGTGGCTTCGCTGTGCTACCAGCCCGAGAACATCCGCTTCCGCGCGGTCTCGGTATACACCAACACCCCTCCCCGCTCCGCGCAGCGGGCTCCGGGCGGCGCACAGATCGTGGCCATGCTCGAGCCCATCATGGACAAGGCCGCGCGCGAGCTGGGCATGGATCGGCTGGCCATCCGGCAGGTCAACGCCCCCGGCCCCGACGGCTGGCTGGGCGCCAACCAGGGAACCCTCTCCAGCTGCTTCGCACGCGAGGCGCTCGACCTCGGTGCGGAGGTGTTCGGCTGGGAGGAAAGGACACAACTGAGCGCGACCCGGCGCGGCACGAAGTCCATCGGAGTCGGCATCGGCATCAGCCCCTTCGTGGGCGGAAGCCGGGGGATGGACGGGCTGCTGGTGATACGGCCCGACGGCAAGCTCTACATCCACCAGGGCATCGGCAACCTGGGAACCCACTCCATCGCCGACACCGCCCGCGCCGCGTGCGATGTGCTGGGCATGGACTGGAACGACTGCGAGGTGGTCTGGGGCGACACCTCGCGCAACCTGCCCTGGAGCTCGAGCCAATCCGGCAGCCAGACCACCCACGCCCACACCCGCGCCAACCACGCGGCGGCGCTGGACGCCAAGGGCAAGCTGCAGGAGATCGCCGCCGGCGCGCTGGGCGGGTCTCCCGATGCCTACGACTGCGCGGACGGACGTGTCTTCCAGGCTGCCAATCCCGGCCGCGGCATGACCTTCGCCGAGGCCGCCCGGCGCGCGATCGACATGGGCGGCAGATACAGCGGGCACGAGCTGCCCGACGACCTCAACCCCATGACCGTGGCGTCCGCGAACAATCTCGCCGGCGAGGGCCTGATGGGCGTGTCGCGCGACAACTACGGCGGCGACGGCAGCATCTGGTCGTGGGTGATGGGCTTTGCCCAGGTGGAGGTGGATGTCGAGACCGGACAGATCGATCTTACCGAGTACACCGGGGTGACCGACTGCGGCACCGTGCTGCACCCGCGTAACCTGGCGGCGCAGATCCACGGCGGCGCAGTGCAGGGCTTCGGCCAGGCGCGCAGTCAGAAGTGGGTCTTCGACCCGCAGTGGGGCGTCGCGTTCGCCAAGCGCTTCTACACGGCTCGCCCGCCCGGCATTCTGGACGTTCCGCTGGAGATGGGCTGGGCCGCAGTAGGCGAGCCCGACCCGCAGACGCCGGTGGGCGCCAAGGGAATTGGAGAACCACCCATCGGGGCCGGGGCGGCAGCGATCGCTTCGGCGGTCGCGGACGCTCTCGGCGGCCAGTGCCTGTGCCGGACGCCGCTCACCACCGACGTGGTGCTCGCGGCGCTCACGGGCACCGAGCAGCCGTATCGTCCTCTCGAAACGCACGTGTAACCGGAGGCTCCGACCATGGCCGTCATTCGCGACATGATCCCGCCGTGCGAGCTCTTCCAGCCGGCGAGCATCGGCGACGCACTCAACCTGCTCGACCAGTACGGGGAAAACTCCTGGGTACTGGCGGGCGGACTCGACAGCTTCGACTGGTTCAAGGACCGCATCAAGCGCCCCGAAGCCATCGTGGACCTCGGGGGCATCGAGGAACTGAGCGGCATCCGCGCCGATGGTGACGGGCTCGTCATCGGGCCGATGACCTCCCTGACCGAGGTGGCGACCCATCCCGACATCGTCGGACGCTTCGGGCTGCTCGCCCAGGCCGCCGAGCATGTGGCCACGCCCCAGATCCGCAACCAGGGCACCCTCGGCGGCAACCTCGCCCAGGACACCCGCTGCTGGTACTACCGCGGTGGATGGCCCTGCTACCGGGCGGGCGGAAACATCTGCTACGCCTCGGCGCCCAAGGCCATGAACGCCGAGCACTGCGTCTTCGGCGCCAGCCGCTGCGTGGCGATCAACCCCTCGGACACCGCGCCCGCCACGATCGCGCTGGACGCGCAGATGGTGGTCACCAATTCGTCCGGCGAGACCGTGTACGACGCCGAGGATTTCTTCATCGGCCCCGGTATCGACATTGAGCGCATGACCGTCATGGAGCCCGGCGACCTGCTCACCGCGATCCGCATTCCGGGAACCTGGGCCGGCGCCGACTTCTACTTCGAGAAGATCCGCGACCGCCAGTCGTGGGACTTCTCGCTGGTGACCGTCGCATCGGCGATGCGCACCTCGGGCGGCACGATCCAGGACGCGCGCATCTCGGTCAACGGGGTCGCGCCCTACCCCATGCGGCTCGACGAGGCCGAGCGGGCAGTCATCGGCCAGGCCCCGACCGACGACATCGGAGTCGCAGCCGGTGACATCGCCATTCGCCGCGCGCAGCCCTTGCGCCACAACGCGTACAAGCTCCCGCTCATGAAGAATCTGGTGCGGCGAGCCGTGCGCGCGGAGGTGTAGAGGTGGAGCTCTGGCGCAGGGCCGCCAATCCATGGAATCAGGAGGTCCTCATCGGGATCTCCTTCGACCTGATGTGGGCCGCGCTGATCGCGGGCATCGTCTTCGTGACCGGGCACGCCCTGTGGGTGCGCAGCCTGGCAACCGCCAACGGTCACGGCGATGACGCCCCGGCCCCCCCGGGCCTGCCCGCGCGCATCCTGCGCCACACCTTTTCCGCGCGCGCGTTCCACTGGCTGATGGCCATCTCCATGTTCGCCCTGCTGGTCACCGCCTTCTTCCCGTGGGCGGGAATCCAGTTTCCGTGGGTGACCATTCACTGGCTGGCCGGGGTGCTGCTCATCCTGACCGTCGTCTACCACATCATCCACTCCACCTTCTGGCAGGACTTCTGGTCGATGTGGGTGGGCAGGGACGATGTGGAGACCGCCAAGCGCGAGGTGAAGCGCTTCTTCGGCAAGGAGCAGCCGGAGGGCCGCAAGGCGGCCAAGTATCCGCTCGACCACAAGATGTACCACCACGTCATCGTGGTCGTGACCTTCGCCGCCGTGGCCACGGGCGTGCTCATGATGTTCCGGGTCGACACCTGGTTCTGGGCGCGCAACCCCTACATCCTCTCGGATGCGATGTGGGGCGTGGTCTACGTGGTGCACGGGCTGAGCGGGGTGGCGCTGATCTCGCTGGTGATCGCGCACATCTACTTCGCGGTGCGCCCCGACAAGTGGTGGATCACGATGTCGATGTTCAACGGCTTCGTGAACCGGAAGGACTACCTCGAGCACCACGACCCCGAGCGCTGGGCGGGAGACGGCCCGCAGGGGCAGCTCCCGGAACAGACTTGACCCGGAGCGAGCTGCGCGCCCGCATCGAGGCGATCGAGGAAAGCTACGAGTTCTTCCTGGCCTACGCGGCCCAGGGGGCTGCGGGCACCGGCCCGGGTGCTTCCAGCGGTCAGGTGCGGCAATTCCTCGCCAGAACCGAAGAAGCCCTCGATGGACTGGGCGAGGGGACGGCGGCCCTGGCGGAAGCGGCGGGGCTGACGCCGGCTGAAGCGTATCGCGCGATGGCCAACGTGCTGGGCCGGGATGCCGAAAGCACCCTGGCGGCCGTGCAGTTGGTATCTGCCCAGAAGTGGGTCAGCTCCCAGCTCATCGACAACCTGAATGCCTCCATCCACTTCCGGGCCCTGCTCACCGACCTCTTTCTGATCGACGAGATCCTCGATATCCAGGATGCCGCCCGGGGAGGCAACACGTGAGAACCCGACATAGCTATGCCCTTGCGGGCCTGATCGCGCTGGCGTGCGGCGGCGGTGCCGCCCCGATGCCCCAGATGGCCACCGACCCGCCCGCGCCCGAGCGGCCCGACCCCGTAATGGAGGCCGAAACGCCCGCGCCGCCGGCCCCGCCCGCTGCCACCACTGCCCCGCCCGCAGTCGCCGGCCTCGACACCGTGCGCGCCGGCCGCTTCGACAACGGGCGCATGTGGACCTTCGAGAACCCGCCCGCCGACTACCTGCGCGAGACCTACGAAATCGACGCCGACTCCGTCTGGTTCCGCCGCGCCCGGCTGGGAGCGCTGCGCATCCCCGGCTGCTCGGCGTCGTTCGTGTCGGGCGACGGGCTGGTGCTCACCAACCACCATTGCGCGCGTGAGCACATATCCGCGGTGTCCCGCGAGGGAGAGAGCCTTCTGGACGACGGGTTCTACGCGGAGAGCCTGGACGAAGAGCGGGCGATCGAGGAATTCGAAGCCGACCGGCTCATCGCGATTCGCGACGTGACCGCGGAGATGGACGCGGCCCTGGAGGGTATCAACGAACCCCAGGCCCGCTCGCAGGCGCGCGAATCGGCCGAGGAGGAAATCGCGGCCCGCATCTCCGGGGAATACGGGGGCGAGGACGCCGGCTTCGAAGTGGAGATGGTCTCGCTCTACAACGGCGGACGCACCTCGGCCTACGTTTTCCGGCGCTACACCGACGTGCGCATGGTGATGGCGCCCGAGCTGTCCGTCGGCTACTTCGGCGGCGACCCCGACAATTTCACCTACCCCCGCTACGCCCTCGACTTCACCTTCCTGCGCGTCTACGAGGACGGCGATCCGCTCGACACCAGCGAGAGCTTCTTCCGCTGGAGCGAGACCGGGGTGGAGAGCGGCGACGCCGTGTTCATGATCGGCAACCCCGGTTCCACGAGCCGCATCCAGACGGTGGCCGAGCTCGAATTCCGGCGCGACATCTCCGACAAGGGGCTGCTGGCTTTCGTCAACAACCGCATCGGCGCGCTCGAGGCGTTCTACGACATGGACCCGGAGGCGGGCGAGGCGATGGATCTGCGCAACACCATCTTCTCGCTGATCAACACGCAGGAGGCCTATGGGGGAATCCTGCGCGGGCTGCACGACCCGGTGATCCTGGCGAAGCGCCGCGACCAGGAACGGGCGTTTCAGGAAGCGCTCGACGCCGATCCCGAGCTGGCGGAGGAGTACGGCGGGCTGATCGCGGAGATGGCGGAACTGCAGGACCGGAAAGCACTCGTAGCCGGCGGTTTCGGGTCGTTCCTGGCCTTCGCGAGCCCGGATTACGAGGGCGCGGTGCTGTCACGCGCGCTCTTCGCCTTCCAGTACGCCAACGGGTCGCGGGCGGGCGCGCCCGCCGAGGCGCTCGAGGGAGTGATGACATCGCTGAGCGAAGTGCCGGATCAGCCGCCGGCGCTGCAGGAGCTGCTGCTGGCAGCCCGCCTGCGCGACATCGAAGCGAGTTACGGAGCCGATTCCCCGCTTGCCACCAGCCTGCTCGGCGGGAGGAGCCCGGAGGATGTCGCCGCCTCCATCGTGGCCGAGAGCGTGCTTGCGGACTCCGCAGGCGCGGTCGACGCCGTCCGCAGCGGCACCGCGGGCATGGGCGACCCGGCCATGCAGCTCCTGGGCGCCCTCATCTCCGGCATCGGGCCCTTCCAGCAGGCCATGGGGTCCATTGCACCCGAGGAGGAGCAGATCGCGGCGGCGCTGGGACGGGCGCGCTTCGAGGTGTACGGGACCGATGTCCCGCCCGACGCCACCTTCTCGCTCCGCATCGCCGACGGCGTGGTGTCCGAGTACGAATACAACGGCACCTTCGCCCCCGTTGTGACCACCTTCTACGGTCTCTACGACCGCCACTACTCCCACGTGGCGGGAGGGACCGGGGACGGCGAGTGGGATCTGCCGGCGCGCTGGCTCGATCCGCCGGGCGACCCGGAGCTGTCCACGGCGATCAACTTCGTGTCCACCAACGACATCATCGGCGGCAACTCGGGCTCGCCCCTCGTCAACGCGGAACTGGAGCTGGTGGGGCTGGCCTTCGACAGCAACACCGAGGGCCTCTCCGGCGAGTACATCTTTCTCACCGACCGCGCGCGCGCCGTGTCGGTGGACGTGCGCGGCATCCTCGAGGCGCTCGAAGAGGTCTACCTGGCGGAGCGCATCGTGGAGGAGCTGCGCAGCGGGGGGAACTGAGCAGCTACAGCCCCGTCCGCAGATAGCCCCGGACAGCCGACACCGCCCGCTCGACATCGGTGTGCGAGTTGTAGAAGTGGGGCGAGAGGCGCACGCCGGTGCGGTCGCTGCCGCCGCGCGACGCAGCCACGATGCCGTCATTCTCCAGCGCGCCCACCACATCGCCCGGTGAGAGTTCGCCCGGGCGGAAGGTGACCACGGCCGCGCGCCGCGAGGGCTCCTGCGAGGTCCACATGTGCACGCCGTCGAGGGCGGAAAGCTCCTCGACCAGCGCGGTCGCGAGTTCGCGGCTGCGGGCCTCCACCTCGGCCATTGTGATCCCCTGCAGGAACTCGATCTGGGCACCGAAGGCGCGGATGGCGGGCTCGTCGCGCTGGCCCAGACCCTCGTGGGTGCGCGCGAGGCCCCGCGACCCGCTGTAGGCGCTGTACATGGTGGGCCAGAAGCGGTCGTGGACGCGGGCGTTGACGTACAGAACGCCCGTCTCCTTGGGGCCGCAGGGCCACTTGTGGGCGCTTCCGGTATAGAAGTCGGGCTGCACCTCCGAGAGGTCGATGTCGAAGAGCCCGAACGACTGGGCGCCGTCGACGACGGAGAAGACGCCGTGCTCGCGCGCCAGGGCGCACAGTTCGCGCGCGGGGAAGAGGTCCCCCGCGGTGTTGGTCAGGTGGGTGAATGAGATCACGCGGGTACTCGGCGTGATCGCCTCACGAAACGCCTGCACGTAGTAGTCGGCGCCGGGGTGGGGACTCGCCGGCTCGATCTCGCGCACCGTGTAGCCGAAGCGCTGGCCCTTGGCCTTCCAGGCGAGGTTGTTGCTGGGATGGTTGTCGCGCATGATCACGACCTCGTCGCCCAGCCCGAGCGGAAGGCCGGTCGACACCCAGTTGTTGGCCTCGCTGGTGTTGCGGGTGATGAGGATCTCCTCCGGGGTGACCCCCAGGAATTCGGCCAGGCGGTCGCGGGTGGGTTCCTTCACCCCCGCCATCTCGCGGCGGAAGCTCGGCACCGGTTCGCGGTCCATGCGCTCGGTGTAGTCGTAGACCGCCTGCAGCGTGCTCGTCGGCGACGGGCACAGGTTGGCCGCGTTCATCACCGACAGCTCGGGCGGCATCAGGAAGCGGGCGCGCACCTCGTCCCAGTCCACTGCCTGGCCGGCTCGGTCCGGGCGGGCGAGGGCGCCGGCAGGTGTCCGTCGCGCGAGACCTTCGAGCGCCGGATGGCCGAGCAGGGCCGCCGATCCGCCGGCGGCGAAGAGGCGGGCGAAATCGCGGCGATTCATGGATGATGCAGACATTCGGCCCTCGCGGTCGTGGGGTTTCGGCTCGCGCGTGACCGATTCGCGACGACGCGGCCGGCCTGCGCTGTTCCCGCCGGAATAGTACGCCCGGTCCGGCGCGCGCGCGATTCGACCCCGCCGGTCGGTACGCAAACGAACGGGCCGGAGCCTCGCGGCCCCGGCCCGTCGGCGCACTGTGACCGCTGATGTCCCCTACGGGATCAGCTTGTTGGCGAAGTCTCCCGCGCGGAAGATGGAGATGTCGTCCAGCGAAACGTAGTCGCGCAGCGCGGAGTTGACCTCGTCCAGCGTCAGCGCTGCGATGGCCGCTTCCCGGGCGGCGGTGAACTCCATGGTCCGGTTGGTGAACAGGTTGTTGCTGAGCTGGCCGGCGAGCGCGCCGTCGTTCGAGCGGCCGTTCTGTTGCGCGTCCAGGAACCCGCGTTTCGCGGCATCCAGCTCCTCCTGGGTGAACCCTTCCTCCAGCGCCCTGCGCAGCTCGTCGCGGAACGCGTCCACCACCCGGTCGCCGTTCTCGGGGGCGAAGATGGCATAGGTCAGGAACAGCCCGCCGTCGTCGACCGGAGGCACCGCCAGCTGCGAGCCCACGCCGTACGAGAGCCCCTCCTCCTGGCGGATGCGGGTCGGCAGACGCGAATTCAGGAACCCGCCGCCCAGCATGAAGTCCGCCATGCGCAGCGCCGGATAACGGGAATCGTCGTCGCGCATGCGGAAGGTGGTTACCGCCACCATCCAGGCGTTGGCCTTGTCGGGGGTCTCGATGTCGACGCTCACGGTCTCGACCTCGACGTACGGATCCGCGACGCGCTCGTAGGGCTCGGGCGCCTCCCAGTCGCCGAATACCTCCTCCAGCACCGCGAGCGTCTCGTCGGCATCGAAGTCGCCGACCACGGCAATGGTGCCGCCCTCGGCTCCGTAGAAATCGGACCAGAACGCCCTCGCTTCATCGACCGTCGCCGCGTTCAGGCGTTCGATGTCTTCCCCGAAGGTGGTCGAGTAGCGCGGATGGTCCTCGGGATACCGGTTCAGGTGCCGATTGAACGCCTCGAAGACCAGCGCCTGGGGCTCCGACTGCTGCTGCTCGATCGCCGCCAGCCGCTCCTCGCGCAGCAGGTCGAACTCGCCGGGATCGAAGGCGGGCTCGCGCAGAACCTCCCCGGCCAGCCGGACGACGGCCGCCAGGTTCTCGCGGACAGTGGTGAAGGACCCGCCGGCCGACAGCGCCGACCCGCTCACGCTCCCCTGTGCCCGCAGGCGATCCAGTTCGTCGCTGATCTCCTGGCGCGAACGCTGGGTCGTGCCGCGCATCAGCATGGAGCCCGCCAGCGACCCGGCGGTGGCACGGCCCATGAGCGCGGCCTCGGTGCCGTGGCGGAAGGAGAGCTGCACGCTCACGGCGTCGCCGCGGTTCTCCTTGGCCAGGAGCGAGACCTCCACGCCGTTGGCGAGGGTCGTGTTCACCGTGCGTTCGTCGATGTTTGCAGGCGTCGGGTCGAAGGCCTCGCCCTCGGCCACGGCCTCGCGACCGGTGTAGTTGGCCACCAGCGCCGCCACGTCGGGCGGCTCCGGGATTTCGGCCCGGGCCGGCGTCTCTTCCGTCGGGTAGAAGTAGCCGATGGTGCGGTTGGAGGGCTTCAGGTAGGCCTGCGCCACCTGGTGTACCGCGGTGGGCGTGACCTGCTCCAGCCGGTCGCGGTGCAGGAAGAAGAGGCGCCAGTCGCCCATCGACGCCCATTCGCTCAACTGCAGCGCGATGCCCTGCGGGTTGTTGAAGGCCAGCTCGATGCCCGACAGGTAGTCGGTCCGGGCCCGTTCCACCTCCTCCTCGGTGGGCGGCGCCTCGACCATCTCGTCGAGGGTGGCGAGCATTGCGGCCGCGGCTTCCTCCAGCGAGTCCTCCTGGCGCACCTGGGCGGCGGCCATCATCACGCCCGGCTCGTTCAACTGGTAGCCGAAGGCGAACGCGTTCGCCGCAAGTCCGGTCTCCACCAGGTTCTGGTAGAGGCGCCCGGCGGGCCGGGTCGCGAGGACGTGGATCAGCACGTCCACCGCCGCGTACTGCTCGTGGGAGCCGGGCGGGACGTGGTAGGCGGCCATGGCCATCTGCACGTCGCCCACGCGCCGCAGGGTCACGGTACGCTCGCCGTCCTGGGCGGGCTCCGCCGTGTAGGTGTCGAACAACTGGTTCGCCCCGGTCCGATCGGGACGCGGGATAGCGCCGAATTCCTCGGCCACCAACTGAATGGCGTACTCCGGATCGAAGCGACCCGCGATCACCACAAGCGCGTTGTCTGGCTGATAGTACTTGCGGTAGAAGGCCTGCAGGCGCTCGATGGGCACGCTCTCGATATCCGCCCGCGCGCCGATGGTGGAGTTGCCGTAGTTGTGCCAGTCGTAGGCTGTCGACATGACGCGCTTCTGCAGCACCGCCACGGGCTGGTTCTCGCCCGACTCCCACTCGTTGCGCACCACGGTCATCTCGGACTCGAGATCCTCCTCCGCGATGAACGAGTTGATCATGCGGTCCGCCTCGAGGTCGATCGCCCAGGCAAGGTTGTCGTCCGAGGCCGGGAAGGTCTCGAAGTAGTTGGTGCGGTCGAACCAGGTGGTGCCGTTGGGGAACGCTCCGCGCTCGGTCAGCTCGTCGGGGATGTTGGGATGGTCGGGCGTCCCCTTGAAGACGAGGTGCTCGAGCAGGTGCGCCATCCCGGTCTCGCCGTATCCCTCGTGCCGCGACCCGACCATGTAGGTCACGTTGACCGTGATCTGCTGCTTGCTCTGGTCGGGGAACAGGAGAAACCGCAGGCCGTTGTCCAGGCGGTACTCGGTGATGCCCTCGACGGACGCCACCTCCGTGACGCCCTCCGGCAGCTGCTGTGCCGCCGCGGCCTGGGCCGTCGCGGCCAGGAATGCGGCGACGGCGGCGGTCCAATGGGGAACATGCCTCACGTTCAGCTTCATCAGTCTCTTCTCCAGAAAAAAACGCCGGGGTGATTCTCGGACTCGGAAACAGACTTGATACTACGCAGGAGATGGGATGTTCGTTTTCCCGGCCGCGCGTACGGCGTCGGGCGGCTGACCTCGGGGATCAGCGCTTCAGCAGCCCTTGCGCGCGGGCTTCGCGCACCAGCCGGATGAACTCGCGCCTGTAGCCTTCCTCGTCGTCGCCGAGAGATCCCCGCGCCAGGTCGAGAACGTCGCCGAGTGCATAGTCGCCCGCATACGCCGATTCACGCAGCAGCATGCCGAAGCCCGCCACCGACGCGGCGAAGCCCAAGTCGCCCGAGCCATCTCCGCCCCTGTCGACGAATGCCTGCTGCACGAGAACGCTCTTCGAATCGTCGGGCCGCTTGTAGCGAAGCTGGACGAATCCGAGTTCGCCGGATGCCGCCCGCCCGGTGACGCCCGCGCGGCCGCGATAGCGCAGGGTGGGCGCATCCGCCAGATCGGGGCTGTCGATGCCGGCCGGCACGATCTCGTAGAGTGCCGTGACCGTATGACCCGCCCCGAGCTCCCCGGCATCCTTGCGATCATCCGCAAAATCCTCCGCGCGCAGGGCACGGTTCTCGTAGCCGATGAGCCGGTACGCCTGCACCTCGCGGGGATTGAACTCGACCTGCACCTTCACGTCCTTCGCGATCGTGAAGAGAGTGCCGGCGAACTCGCTCACCAGCACCTTCGCCGCCTCGCGCTCGCCGTCGATGTAGGCGTAGCTGCCGTTCCCGTGGTTGGCCAGCTGCTCCATCTTCGAGTCCTGCAGGTTTCCGGTGCCGAACCCCAGTACGGAGAGGAAGACGCCTGACTCGCGTTCCTTTTCGATGAGGCGGATCATCTCCGCGTCGCTCGACGGTCCCACGTTGAAGTCGCCGTCGCTGGCGAGGATCACCCGGTTGTTCCCCTCCCCGTCGAAGTTCTCACGCGCCACCTCGTAGGCGAGCCGCAGCCCGGCGCCGCCGGCAGTGGAGCCGCCCGCCTCAAGCCTGTCGATCGCGAAGAGGATCTCGCTCTTGTTCGTCCCGGAGGTGGGAGGCAGCGCGAGCCCGGCCTGGCCGGCGTACACCACGATCGCGACCCGGTCCGCGGGCCTCATCTGCGCGACCAGCAGACGCAGGGACGACTTGAGCAGGGGAAGCTTCGCGGGCGGCTGCATGGAGCCGGATACGTCGATGAGGAAGACGAGGTTGCTCGCAGGCAGATCCTCATTGGCGATGTCCCGGCCCTGGATTCCGATGCGCAGCAGCCTGTGCGCCGGCTGCCAGGGAGCAGTGCCGACTTCGGTGGTGATCGAGAGGGGATGGGCGCCCCTGGGCGCCGGGTAGTCGTAGGTAAAGTAGTTGACCAGCTCTTCGATGCGGATGGCGTCGATGGGGGGACGCATACCCCTCTCGATGAAGCGCCGCATGTTGGCGTACGACGCCCGGTCGACATCGATCGCGAAGGTGGAGAGCGGGTTGTCGTCGACGCCGAGGAAGTTCGCTTCCTCGATGTGGGCGTAGGATTCGGTGTTGAAGGGCGGCCGGGGAGGCCGAACGGGACCCGCGTCCGCCGAGACCGGTGCGAATCCCGCGCCGGAGACCCGTCTCGCGGCGTCGACGCCCACCGCCTCACGTACCGCCGGCTGGCCCGAGGGAGGGGGAGGAGCGGGTTGTCCGGACGGTGCGATCCGCAATTCATGCACGAGCGTCATGTCGGCGCCCGGAGTCATCGCCAGATCGACGCGGGTGGTCGAGCCCGAGATACGAACCGTGCGCCCCAGGCCCTGGTACCCCGGCATCTCGACGCGCACCTCCACCTCGCGTCCGTCCCAGCCATCGCCCGGAAGGATGAAGGCGTACTCGCCCGCGTCCCCGGAGAGGACGGAGGTCGTCTGGCCGGAGATGAACACGCGGGCGCCGGTCAGGGGCTCGCCGGTTTCGGCATCGGTGATCCGGCCCGACACGGTCGCGCGCGCGAACTCCCGCGGAGCGACTTCGATCGCCGCCGGAGCGAAGGACCACAGGCTTGCGGCGAGAACCCAGGCGAGGACGGGAACGGGCATGGCACCTCCGGGGAACGGCTTGCTGCGGGTTCGTTTCCTACTCTGGACGGACCGATAGTGGTCCCCCGGCGGCAGGCCCCCGCCGGCGGCGCCGGCGTTACCTTGGAGCACGTCAGATCCCTCCTTCCCCTTCAACCGCCACCGTCCACCCATGCAACCCACTTCAGAGCAGTTGGCCCGCCTTGCCGAGGCCGATCCCCGCCTGGGGGCCGCGATGGCCCGGATGCCCGAGTTTCCGGACTTCTCCAGGACCGCTCGCCGCTTCTCCGGCTTTCACTACCTGTGCCGGTCCATCATCTACCAGCAGCTCGCGGGAGCCGCCGCCAAGACCATCTACGGACGCGTGCACGCCCTCACCCCCGGACGCAACTTTCCGACTCCCGCGGAGTTGCTGGCCCTGCCGGAGGAGGAGCTGAGGGGCGCGGGGCTGTCGCGCAACAAGATGCTCGCGCTTACCGATCTCGCGCGCCGGGTGGAGTCCCGGTCGCTCCGGCTGCGCGGCGTCTGGCGGCTTGGGGACGAGGAGATCGTCGAGCGGCTGACCGAGGTGCGCGGCATCGGCGTCTGGACCGCGCAGATGTTCCTCCTCTTCAAGCTCGGACGGCTGGACGTGATGCCTGCGACCGACCTCGGGGTGCGGGAGGGCCTGCGCCGGCTGGACGGACTCGAGGAACGGCCCGCGCCGAAGGCCGTTCTGGAGCGCTCGGAGGTGTGGAAGCCGCTCCGGTCGGTGGCGAGCTGGGTGCTCTGGCGGCTGACCGACACGCCGGCGTCCTGAGGGAGTGATGGACGCGACCGGTTGCCGCGCCCCCGGATCTTGCCGGAATATGTGTCGCACATCCCCATCATCCCCTGAGGACGGAACCCCATGCCCGTCTACCTTCAGTACTACTTCTGGCTGATCGCCGTCTCGCTGTTCTGCTTCCTGCTCGAGCGGCTCTGGCCCTGGCGCAAGGAGCAGCGGACGCTGCGGCGGGGCATCTGGCAGGATCTGTTCTGGCTCGTGTTCAACGGGCACTACCTCGGGGTGCTGCTGGCGATGGTGACAGGCCGGCTGGTGCAGGCCCTCAACGGCATGCTGTTCGAGATGGGCCTGCCGGTGCCCGAGTCGCTGGCGCTGGTCACGTCGCAGCCGCTCTGGCTCCAGTTCGTGGTGTTCTTCGTGGTGAAGGATTTCGTGGAGTGGAACATCCATCGGCTGCTGCACCTGACGCCGTGGCTGTGGGAGTTCCACAAGCTGCATCACAGCATCGAGGAGCTGGACTGGATCGGGAACTTCCGCTTCCACTGGGGCGAGGTGGTGGTCTACAAGACGCTCTCGTACCTGCCGCTGGTGGTACTGGGTGTGGATGGGACCGTGATCCTGCTGATGGCCATCGTGAGCACGCTGATGCAGGACCTCAACCATTCCAACCTGCGCATCGACTGGGGGCCGCTCCGCTACCTGTTCAACTCGGCGAAGATGCACGTGTGGCATCACGACGTGGTGCAACACGGCAGGGGCGGTCAGAACTTCGGCATCGTGCTGAGCGTGTGGGACTGGATCTTCCGCACCGCCTACTGGCCGGCCGACCAGGAGCAGCCCGAGCGGCTTGGCTTCGAGGGGATGGAGGAGACGTATCCGCGCTCGCTGGCGGCGCGGCTGGTGTATCCGTTCGTGAAGTGGCGTCGCTGATGCGCGACGGACGGTAGCGCCGGCCGATGACCAAAGACGGGAAGGAAGGACAGTTCGAGTTCGATCTGGAAGGGGGGCCGGCGGCGGCGCGGGACGACGACCGCGCGCAGGGACCGGCCGGCGACCGGGCGGACACCTCGACCCGCGACCGGACACCAGCCCCGCCCCGCCAGCGCGCAGATGCGTCGGCCCGCAACGAGGCCGATCTCCCCCCCGGCGGCCGGACGGACCTCACGGTCGCCCCCGCGCTGGTGCGCTCGCTCGCCCGCATCTCCGCCCGACACCCCCTCGACCGCAAGGTGATCGTGTGCCGGACCGGCGGGGAGGGCCGCGAACTTCTGCGCCAGCTCGCGCTCCGCGCCGGCTCGTGGGTGGGGTTCGAGGCCACCACCACCCGCATGCTCGCGATCACCGTGGCCGGGCCCGCACTGGCCGCGCGCGCAATCCGGCTCACGGACGCCTTCGACGAGGAGGGGCTGCTCGACGAGGCCATCGACGAGGTGCTGCTCGGAGGCGAAGAGGACGCACACGCCCGGCTGGCCCGGGGGGCGGGGATGCGGCGGGCGCTCGCGCGCGCGGTGACTACCCTGAGGCTGGCCGGAGTGCGGGCCCGGAGGCTCGCCGGCGCGCCCCTGGCCGATCCCGCCAAGGCACGCATCCTGTCCCGCGTCCTGGCCGCGTACGAGGAGCGGTTGCGGCAACGCGACCTGACGGATACCGCGGGCGTCTACCAGGCCGCGGCCTGGGTGCTGCGGTCGGGCGAGGAAACCGACCGGGCGGGCGCTGAAGCTGGCGGGACGGGCGCGTTGGCCGGTCAGCGAGTCTACCTCGCGCCGGGGATCGAACGCCGCGGGCTGGCCGGCCGCTTCCTGGGCGCGCTCCAGCGACGGGGCGCGGAGGTGCTGGAGGCGGATCCGGTGCGGGGGCTGGCGGTCCCCGGTTCCGTGGTGTGGCGCGCGGCCCGGGAGGGAGCGGGCCGCCTGTCCCACCTGCACGACGTGGAGGGAGCCCCGGGCACCATCGAAGGCGATGCGCCCCCCGACTCGCCAAGCCCGGGCAACACCCTGGACATCTTCGTGGCCAACAGCGTCGAGGCCGAGCTGCGGGAGGTGATGCGGCGGGCGCGCGAGCGGGGCCTGGGGTGGGACGAGGTCGAGATCGTGGCCACGGATCCGGCCGTGTACGGCTCCGCGCTGCACGCGCTCGCGGAGCGGACGGGCGTCCCGGTGACCTTCGCCGCCGGACTGCCGGTAGAGCGCACCCGGCCGGGCCGAGTCGCGGCGGCGTACTTCCGCTGGATCGAGGGCGGCTTCGATGCCGGGGTGGTGCGCACCCTGCTCTACGCGAGCGACCTCACCGCGCCCCGGCCCAACGAATGGATCCGCGGAGCCACGCTGGCCCGCCGGCTGCGCTCGCTGCGCATCGGGTGGGGACGCGACCGCTACCTCCCGGCCATCGAGCGGGCCCTGGCGGAGGTCGACGACTACCGCGCCGGGAAGTACGAATCGGACGAGCAACTGGAACGCCGCAGGCAGCGCACCCGCCGCGAGCTCCGGGGACTCGGCGGCCTGCTGGCTCCCGCGCTGGCCGCCACGCCCCCGGTCTCCATGGACTCCGGGACGGGAGGCGCTCCGGTGTCGCCGTCGCAGGTGGCCCGCGGGCTCCGGCGCTTCCTGGCCCGCACATCCCCGGGGACCTCCGTCGACGACACCGCGCTCGAGCGCATGACCCACACACTCGAGCGCATCGAGACGGCCCTCGTCCGCCAGACCGACTACCGCGCCGCCGCCGCCATCGTGCGCCGCCACATCGCGTTCCCGGTCCCCGCCCCGCGCGCGGAGGGGAGCGCGCCGTGGAGTTCGGCGGGTGGGGCGCTCTATCTGACCGACATCGGCAACGGTGGCCGGACGGGTCGGCGCGCCACCTTCGTGGTGGGCCTGGACGCCCACCGCCTGGGCGGCTCGGCCACCCAGGATCCCTACCTGCTCGACCGCGACCGCATGCAACTGGCCGGCTCCGACCTGCCGCTCTCCACCGACCGCGTGCGCGAGCGGCGCTTCCGGCTGGCGGCGCTGCTCGCCCGCCTGCGCGGTTCCGTCTGCCTGAGCTACGCCGCCTGGGATCCGGCGGAGGCGCGCGCGGTCTCGCCCTCCGCGGAACTCCTGCAGGCCTTCCGGCTCCTGCGAAACGATCCCGCAGCCACCTTCGAGGACCTGGATACGCATGTGCGCGAGCGCGCCGGTCTCGTCCCCCGGCGCCCGGTGCGCCTCGACGCCACCGATGTCTGGCTGGGGTCGCTCGAAAGCAATGGCCGCCTTCTGGACGGCGAGGAGATGGTTCGGGAGGCCTTCCCTCTCATCGGGGCCGGATTGCGGGCGCGCGACGCCCTGGCGGGCGATGTGGTGACCGTCTTCCACGGCCAGACGACGCCGCGCCCGGAACTCGACCCGCGCAGGAATCCCGAACTCGCGGTATCCGCCAGCGCGCTGGCCTCGCTGGGCGCCTGCGCGAAGCGCTACTTCTACGGCTACGTGGCGGGGATCTGGCCACCGGACGACCCCGCCTACGACCCCGAGGGCTGGCTCGACGCCCTGGGGCGCGGGAGCATCCTGCACCGCGTGTACGAGCGGGCGCTGACCGAGGCCCGCAACGAGGACATCGGCTACCACGAACCGGCGTTCGAGAGCCTGGTCGCGGCGATCCTGGACCAGGAAGTCGGCCTCGCGGTACGCGAGGTGCCGGCTCCAAGCGATGCGGTGCGCGCGCGCGAACTGGAGGCACTGGCGGGCGACGCGGAATCGTTCATCGACATGATCCGGCAGAGTCCGCCCGCCTGGATCGCCACCGAGCGCGCCTTCGGGCTCAGGGGCGAGGACCCGCTTCCCTTCCCGACGCCCTCCGGCGACGTACTGGTGCGCGGCGCGATCGACCGCATCGACAGGCTGGCGCGCGGGTTGCGGGTGGTGGACTACAAGACCGGCGGCACCTTCAGCTTCGCCAGCAAGAGGGGCATCTGGGACGGCGGGAGGCGGCTGCAGCATGTCATCTACTCGGCGGTCGCGAGC
This sequence comes from Gammaproteobacteria bacterium, assembly GCA_009840525.1. Classification (GTDB taxonomy): domain Bacteria; phylum Gemmatimonadota; class Gemmatimonadetes; order Longimicrobiales; family Gaopeijiaceae; genus BD2-11. The sequence goes on along the minus strand of VXNP01000117.1, from coordinate 16,593 downwards.
CGGTTGCACGACGCACGGACCCTGGCCATGGAATACCACTTCCCCACGCGCAAGGGCGAGAACCAGACCCGCGCCTACTCCGCCGACGACCTGATCGCGGGACCCGAACTCGTCGCCCGCCTCCTCGACCTGGTCGCAGGCGGCCATTTCCTCCCCACCGACGACGCCGGCGACTGCCGGTTCTGCAACTACCAGGCGATCTGCCGCGTGCGCGAAACCGACTTCGGCGCCAACTCCCCGCTGGCGGAGTGGGTGAAGGAGCGCATCGGCGACGCCCCCGAACTCGCCGGACTGCGCGCGATCCGCAACTGGGACCACGAGGGGGCCGGGTTCCTGCACGCGCTCGAGGCCCGGGCCAAGCCCGGAGACGCGTCATCGTGAGCGCGCCTCAAGCCTCCCCCGCTGACCTGGACCAGCGACCCCCGCCGGTCGACGAAGACCAGCGCCGGCGCGTTCGCACCGAACTCCGCACCAGCTTCCTGGTCGAAGCCGGCGCCGGCTCCGGCAAGACCACGCTCCTCGTCGACCGGATGGTGGCGCTGGTCGAGAGCGGAGAAGCGGAAGTGGCCCGGATCGCGGCCGTCACCTTCACGCGCAAGGCGGCGGCGGAGCTGCGCGAACGATTCCAGGTGGCGCTCGAGCGGCGCTACCGCGAGGCCCGCCACGATCCGGCCGAAGGCGAGAGGGCGGCCCGGATCCGCGACGCAATCGACGGCATCGACCGCGCGTTTCTGGGCACCATCCACGCCTTCTGCGCGCGTCTGCTTCGCGAGCGCCCCATCGAAGCCGGCCTCGACCCGGAGTTCCAGGAGGCGCAGGAGGCCGAGACCCAGCTCCTCCAGGAACGCTTCTGGACGAGCTTCGTCGAGCGCATCATCTCCGACTCGGACCCCCTGGTCGAGGAGCTGGCGGGCGCGGGGTTACGCGTCGACCAGTTGCGCAAGGCGTTCGACCAGATGGTCGAGAACCTCGATGTCGAGTATCCCGCCGACCCCGTCGCCGCGCCGGGCCCCGAGGAGGCACGCGGGGTGCGGCGCGTGCTGGAGAAACTGCTCGACCGGGCACTGGCCCTGATTCCGGATGATGAGCCTGAACGCGGCTGGGATGCCACCCAGCAAATGGTGCGCTCCCTCCGCTACAAGCGCCGTTTCCGGGGATGGGACGACCTCGCGGCGCTCTTCGATGCCGCCGAAAAGATGTCCTCGCGAAAGGGCTTCACGCTCAACCGCTGGCCACAGCCGACCCCGGCAGGCTCGGCCGAGGTCAAGCGGCTGAGGGACGAACTCGCTGTCCTGGGAAGCGAAGACGGTCCGATCCGCAAGCATCTCGACCGCTGGCTGGCGCATCGTTATGCGATGGCGATCAGGCTGGTGCGGCGGGCAGCTCTCGAGTTTGCAGAGGAGCGTCTGCGCATCGGGCTGCTCAGCTTCCACGACCTCCTGATGCTGACGGCGCAACTGCTTCGCGAACATCCCGAGGTGCGCCGTGATCTGGGGGAACGCTATCGGTACGTCCTCATCGACGAGTTCCAGGACACCGATCCCATCCAGGCGGAGCTGCTCTTCCTGCTCGCATCCGAGCCCGAGCCGCGGGCGGCGGATGCCGGATCTCGGGCCGACGACGCCACCCGGCCGGGGGACTGGCACACCGTGGTTCCGCGTCCCGGGGCACTCTTCGTAGTCGGGGACCCGAAGCAGAGCATCTATCGTTTCCGGCGCGCGGACATCGCCGTCTACAACCAGGTGCGCGCGCGCTTCCGGGAGTTCGGCGCCGTCCTCCGGCTCATCACCAACTTCCGCTCGCGCCAGACCGTTGCCGACCTGGTCAACGACGTCTTCGACGATTCGGCCCGCTTTCCGCGGGAGGAAACCGACCGCCAGGCGTGCTTCGCGCCCATGGTGCCCTACCCGAGAGCGCCCAATGGGCCGGAGGGGGTTTTCCACTACTACGTGCCCAAGGCCCGGCGCAATGCGGACGCGGCCCGCCTCGAGGCGGCGATGCTTGCAAGCTGGATCCGGGCTCGGCTCGACAGCGGCGAGCGCACGGCAGGCGACTTCCTGGTGCTCACCCGGAAGAAAGCCCATCTGGACCTCTACGCCCGCGCGCTCGAGGAACGTAACGTGACCATCGAGGTCTCTGGGGCGCAGGCCGGGCCGGAGGAGGAGTTGCGCGAGCTCGTCCTCCTGCTCGAGACGCTCATCGACCCCGGAAACCCCGTGAACGTCGTGGCGGTGCTCACCGGGCTCTTCTTCGGCCTCGACCACGAGCAGCTCGCGCAACATGCCCTGGCCGGAGGCAGGTTCGACTTCACCTCCAGGCCCCGGGACCGGGACGAGGATGTTTCTTCCCGGGACGAGGATATTTCTCCTCGAGACGCGCCCGCAACGGAGGTGGCGGAGGCGATCGCGACGCTGCACGAATGGTGGAAGGAGAGCCGCCGCGAGCCCGCCGACATCGTCATCGGTCGTCTGGTGGACCGGCTGGGGCTGATGCCCTTCGTCGCGAGCAGCACGCTCGGCACCCTGCGGGCCGGGATCATGGCCTACGCGCTGGATTCGGTGCGGGCGGAGGCTCTGCGGGGCAACGCGTCGCTCGCCGGAGCCGTCGAGGCGCTACAGGCGGCGCTGGACTGGGAGGATGCGGAAGCGCCCTTCGATCCTGGCCACGGCGATGCCGTGCGGGTCATGAACCTGCACAAGGCCAAGGGCCTCCAGGCCACCGTCGTCGTGCTCGCCAACCCCGCGCAGACCGTCTCCCACACGCGCCGGCTGGATGCCCACACCCGCCGCGGCGCAAAGGGCGGGGCGGAAGCCTTTGCGGCCGTCACCGCGCCCGCGGGCCCCTTCAGTTCATGGACGCTCGCGCAGCCGCTCGAATGGTCCGCGCTTGCCCAGGAGGAGGTGCGGTTCCTGGAGGCCGAGGAACAGCGCATCCTGTACGTAGCATGCACGCGCGCGCGCGAAGAACTGGTCGTCGCACGCAAGCACGGGAAGTCCTGCTGGGGCATCTTCGACGGGTGGTTGGACCGGAACGCCAAGGCGCTGCACCTGGCGGCGGACGTGCCGCAGTCGCGGGAGCGGATGGCGCGGAGCGCCGAGGATATGCTGGCGGAGACGGAGGCGGCCCAAGCCGGGATGGCCGAGGGGGCCCGGCCATCGTACGAGTTCAGTTCCATCACCGAGTTGGCGAAGGCCGGCGAGGAGGAAATGGGCGAAGCCGACGGTGCGGATGACGCGGATGAAGCCGTAACGCAGGATATGGTCAAGCCTCGGGGCGAGGCCGCCGCCACGGAGCCGGCGCAGTCCGATGACCCGGCGACTCCCGCCTTGCCCGATCGCACGACCCTTCGCGGCTACGCGTGGGGCAGCGCCGTGCACGGCACCCTCGCGGCCGCGGCCCAGGGAGTCGAAGGCGAGGCGCTCGAATTCGTTGCGCGGGCACTCCTGGTGGAGCACGAGCGGCCGCTGGACGAACGCGGGGCGCCCGCCGAGCTGGATGAACTCATGTCGCTTGTCGAGCGCGTGCGGGCATCCGATCTCTGGCGCCGTGCCGAGCGCGTCGAGGTGCGCCAGCCCGAGGTGCCCTTCGCGGTCGAGCGCCGGGCGGAGAACGGCGGCATCCCCCGCCTGGTGGAAGGCGTGATCGACCTGGCCTTCCGCGAGGCGGACGGCTGGGTGATCGTGGACTACAAGACCGACGTGGGCGACGACCCCGACTTCCCGGTCCGCCGCCGCACGTATCGCCGCCAGGTGGACCTGTACGCGGAGTGCTGGGAGCAGGTCACCGGCGAACCGGTCAAGGAGAAGGCACTCCTGTTCACGACCATGGAGGAGGAGGAACGGTGGTAGCTCCCATTCGCATCCGCTTCATCGGCTGCGGCGACGCCTTCGGCAGCGGCGGACGGCTGCAGACCTGCCTCTGCGTCGAGTCCGACACCCATCGCTTTCTGATCGACTGCGGCGCCTCGGCGCTGGTGGGGCTCAGGAAGTTCGGCGTCGATCCGAACGCCATCGACACCGTGCTCGTGACCCACATGCACGGCGACCACTACGCCGGCATACCCTGGCTGGCGCTCCAGCGGGCGGCCGCCGGGGTGAGGCGGCCCCTTGGGGTCCTCGGCCCCGAGGGCACCGCCGGACGCCTGCCGCGGCTGGCCAGCCACCTCTTCCCGAGCGCGTCGCCGCGCCCGGACCGCTTCAACCTCGCAATTCGCGAATACGCATCCTTCCGCCCCACGACCCTCGCACACGCCTGGCCCGGCGGCGTGACCGTGACCGGCTACCCCGTGACCCACGTCCCCGCGACCAACCCGCACGCACTCCGCATCGAGGTCGAGGGCAAGGTCATCGTCTTCTCGGGCGACACGGCGTGGGATGACAACCTCATCGATGCCGCCGCCGGGGCCGATATCTTCATCTGCGAGGCCTGGAGTCTGCGGCCGCGCGCCCCGGTTCACCTCGACATCGAGACGCTGCGCGCCCGCCGCGCGGACATCGACTGCGAACGCATCGTGCTCACCCACATGGGCGACGACGTGCTCGCCGCGCTGCCCATCGAGGGCTTCGAGGCTGCGGACGACGGGATGGTGATCGAGCTCTGAGGGGGCGATCCGCGGATTGACTAAAACGGCTGGAATCCCGGCGAGCCGAAGCGCTCCATCGACAGGTGCTCGGCGATGGGCCATGCGTAGGCCGCGGCGACGAGGATGGCGGCGACGATGAACCACAGGCCGAAGCGGTCGAGGATGGGGGCCCTGCCGTTTTCGCCCTGGAGCGGCTCGGCGAACTCGATGGGCTCGGGGTCGATTCTCCTTCCCGCCAGTCCGGTGCCGAGCATCACGGCCACGTAGCATGCGGCGCTGATGAACAGCAGGATGCCGCCGACCGCCGAGATGCCGGTGCCGGCGACCCATTGCTGCGCGATCTCGCTGCCTCCGTAGCTGGCGTCGTAGACGCGCCGCGGCATGCCGGCGAGGCCCGTCAGGTGGTTGGCGATGGAGAAGAGCAGCATCCCGCCGAACCACAGGTAGGGCTGGATGCGGGCCAGCAGCGACAGCTCGAGCTCGCGGCCCGTCAGCCGGGGCATGAGGTAGTACGACGTGCCCATGAAGGTCAGCGCGACCGCGGTCCCCACCGTCAGGTGGAAGTGTCCCTGGATCCACGCGGTGTTGTGCACCATGGCGTTCATGCCGTAGGCGGCGTTGATGGCTCCACCGAATCCGCCGACGGCGAACATGAGCATGGCCAGCGCGACGCTTGAGAACGCGGGATCGCCCCAGGGAAGCTCCTCGAGCCAGTTGAGCAGACCCCTGGCGCCCTTCATGCGGCCCGCGACCTCGAACGACGCGATGACGGTGAAGGCGGTGACGAAGCTGGGGAAGAGGATCAACTGCGTGTTGAAGGTGTGGAAGAGCTTCCAGCCGGCCGACACGCCCGGGTCGACGAGCTGATGGTGGAAGCCCACCGGCGTGGACAGCAGGATGAACAGCACGAACGCCAGCCGGGCCAGCGGGTCGCTGAACAGTTTCCCGCCCGCGATCCTCGGCGTGATGGTGTACCAGATGACGTAGGCCGGCAGCAGCCAAAAGTAGACCAGCGGGTGGCCGAACCACCAGAAGAGGATGCGCGCCAGCATCGGGTCGATGGTGTCGACGATGCCCAGCGACCACGGAATCAGCAGGATCAGCACCTCGGCCGCCACGCCTATGGTGGCCAGCACCCAGACGATGATCGTCGCGAGCATGCCGTGCACGGGCAGCGGCGTGCGCACCCCCGGATTCTCCCTCTTCCACACCATCCAGGTGCGCGCCATCACCCAGCACCAGCCCCACGAGCCGACGATCACGAGCGCGGCCCCGATGTAGAACAGGGGATGGGCCATTAGCGGAGGATAGAAGGTGTAGAGCACCGACGCCTCGCCCCACAGGATCGCCCAGGCGGCCATCGCGGTGCCGAGCAGCGCCACCCACCAGGAAGCCCAGGCGAGCTTCTTCAATACGATGGACCGGCCCAGCGCGCGTTCGGCCACCACGTAGCCGAAGCCCATGATGAAGAACGTGGTGAACACGATCGCCATCAGGACGCCGTGCGCCGTCACCGACATGTAGTAGACGCTCGCGCTCCGGAACGGCAGATCGAGGTTGGCTCGCGACAGCGACTGCATGAACGCCATCCCGGAGGCCACCGCGAAGGCGCCGATGGCGACCCACAGGTTCGCGAGCGCGAGCTTCCTGCCCCCGTCCCTCACGCTCCCGCTCATCGGTCACGCTCCGTCCCGGCGGCGGATTCCCCGGTCTCGGTGGACGCCCCGGTTCCGGCGGATGCCCCGGTTCCGGCGGACGTTTCCCCGGTCTCGGCCGGCGTTTCCCCGGTTCTGGCCGGCGCTTCCCCGGCTCCGGCCGGCGCTTCGGACGTTGCCGGCATGTCCTCGACGATGAGGGTCGCCGACATCACGTGATGGCCGACGCCGCAGTACTCGTTGCACACGATGAGGTACTCGCCGGCCCGGTCGAACCGAGTCGTGAACTGGCTCACGTAGCCCGGCACGACCATCGTGTTGCCGTTGGTCTGCACGATCTGGAACCCGTGGATCACGTCGGGGCTCGTCATGCGGAAGGTGACGTCCCGTCCTCGCGGCACCCGGATCTCGAGCGGCAGGAACGCGAACATGAAGGCCTGGATCACGACCGTCGCGGTACCGTCCTCGTGGATCGTCACGCCCGGGCTGCCGAACTCCGGGTCGGTGCGCACGGACGCCGGATCGATGGTCTCGATGTGGCTGGGCGGCTGCATGGCGCGCCCGAGCGTGGTGTAGCCCATCGACGCCAGGAAGACGAGGATGATCCCCGCCGCGGCGTACATCCAGATCTTCTCGTAGAGATCTACGTGCATGGCCGGCTCAATCGGTCAGAGCGCATGGCCCCTCACTGGGTCAGGGGGCCCCGGGGCAGGAACACCCCGAAGTAGATGAACAGCCAGCCAACGACGAACAGCAGCCCGTAGATGCCTACGATGGCGAGCGTGCCCCTGGGGTGACCCCCGACATTGACCGACTCTTCGGCCGTGGGATCGGGTCGGTCGTCCGAGGGATCGCGTCGGTCGTCCGGATGATTGAGTTGATCGTCGCTCATGGATCCTCCGGGTCCCGCGGACGGGTCAGGAAGCGTGAATGGCTTGCTCCCCTACGGTACTGATTGTGAGCAACTCGTCAACCGGGTTCGCATCGCCTGCCAGGACGGGGCGGAAGTGCGCGGTGACACGCCGGGATCTCGTACCTCCCCGCTGGCCGGAACCAGGACGGCCTGAAGTCACATTCGGGTGTCCCGTTCTCCATTGACGGGCGGGCGCGTCGGTATTGGGCAGTAGTACCGGTCGAGGGGTCGGCGACACCCGCGCGCCCGCGTCCCGAATGCACATTCGGGTGTCCCGTTCTGCCATTGACGGGCGAGCGCGTCGGTCATTGGGCCGTAGTCCGTTCGAGGGGTCGGCGACACTCGCCCGCTGCGTCCCGAATTCACATGTGCGTGTCCCATTCTGCCATTGACGGATCCGGGGGCCGCGATGTGGCGAACTCCGAGACCCCATCTTCCCTGACCTTCCAGAGGCGCTGGCGGGCTCGCCGGCGGCATTCACAGGCAGCTGCCCCTTCCGAAGGTCTCCGAACCGCGTTTCGGCCACTACAGGGCATCCTGAGTGGCCGATTTGAGTGCCGTTATGTTTGTACGTAAGTCATTGTACAATCTCACGTTGGGAGGAATTGTGATCGCACCTGCGAACTTTCTTTACGACACTCGCGGAAGGCCCGCCTCGCGGCCTGCGATGGTGCGGGAACCCAGGGGCGCCGGCACCGTGTCCACCGATGCCATCCCCGCGCCGTCCGGTCCCGAGAGCGCCCCGAATCGCGCCGCCGGCAATGGTGACGACGACGAACTCCGCAGGCTGGGCGAGCGCATCGCCGAACTGGCGGCCCGCATCAACTCCGCCGAGGCGCGCATGATGACCCTCATCGCCGAGTTCGACCGCCGGGGCGGGTGGAAGGACGGCGGCTACTCCTCCTGCGCCGAATGGCTGGCCTGGAGGATTGGCACGAAGATCGGTACGGCCCGCGAACGGGTGCGGACCGCCCGCGCGCTCGAGCGACTGCCGCAGACCGCGGACGCTCTGAAACACGGCACTATCTCGTATGCCAAGGTGCGGGCGCTCACCCGGGTTGCGACGCCCGAGCGCGAGGCGGAGCTGCTCGAGTTCGCGCGCGCGGGCTCGGCGGCGAAGCTGGAGCGGACGGTACGCATGTGGAAGAAGCGGAACACAAGAGGTAGAAATCCCGGCAGGAAATCGTATAAGTTCATACAGGGCTGCACGATCTGCGTTTCCTGCTGTTGAGTTGAATCCTGCTGGACCGTGCGCAGAAGCGGGGAAAACATACTCCAATGGCGGGAGTCCCCACCCGCCGCCGCCTCTTCTCCAGAGGTCACCGAAGCCTACCTCTCTCGCCTTCTTTCGAACCATGGCATCCTGTTGCGGGCGGCTAAGGGAGCCGTCCCGGTCCTTGTCCTGCGCTGGAATGGCGGCCCGCACTTCGTCCGGGTGGGAGCCCGGCTATCTTGCCCGGTCCAAGAGGTTGACCGTTGAAAGCCGAGCCCCGCGCGGGTGCTTGGTTGAGCGCCCGCCCACTGTCCGGCCTGGTCTCCGTTCCCTTATCCTCTCGGGAGACTGTGGAACCTCAACATCCATGCAAGGGAGACCACCCATTGGCCCGATTCAAGGACGCTGAACCGATTCTCGCTGCAGTGGAGCGCTGGAAGCACCAATGCCTTCTCCGGGGCGATTCGCTATTCACTGACGACTCTCTCTGGACTCGCTCCAACTTCCAGGAACTCCATGCGGTCTTCGTCGAGAACCTCGAGCACCTGTCCGAAGGCTCTTTTCTGGAGAAGTTGGAGCGCCAGTTGCGACCCGCCTCGCCCGACGCCAAGTGCCTTTGGGCCGAGATGACATGGGTGTACCACCTGATTCAGAGCCCAATGGGCCCTGAAACCAAGCGGAGGCGGATCGCCTACATCTGGGGCTGGTCGGAGCGCGACTTCCCAGCAGACCATGAACTGCTGAGCGACGCCATCCTTGGATCGGGGGTCGTCCAACCCGGCCCGGCGTACGGCACGCACGCATGGAGAGAACTCCGGTTCTTCACGGTCGCCATGCGGAACTGGTCGTCGAGGGCGCAAAGCGACCGCGAGAAGCTCCTTCATCGCCCTTGGGACTTCGCTCGATGGCTGGACGGCACCGAGTTTGCCGCGAATCGCATGTTCCGACACGCGATCCTGTGGCTGCTCTTCCCCGACGAATTCCAGGACATTCTCTCCAGTGAGGGGAAGAGCGAGATCGTCAGCCGCTTGCATCAAGGTGATCGGATCGACACCTCCAACCCGGTCGAGATCGACCGGGCGCTACTTTCGATCCGTCGGCGGCTGGAGGAGGAACATGGGGAGTTCCGGTTCTACGATCCCCACATCAAGGAGCTTTGGCAGCGCCCTGCGGTCCCCAAGGCCAAGAAGAACGGCGACAGAGCTCGCGACGGGGGCGACCGATCCGGAGCGGACCCAGAGGCTGCCTACACGATCATGCACGCCCAGCAAGACCTCTTCATCGACCCCGCCCACTTCACCCGCCTTGTGGAGTCCATCAAGTCCGGCAAGAACCTGATCCTCCAAGGGCCGCCCGGCACCGGGAAGACCTTCATCGCGCGCCGAATCGCCTGGTGCCTGATTGGCCGCGAGGACTCGGACCCGATCGAGATGGTCCAGTTCCACCAGTCCTACGCCTACGAGGATTTCGTGGAAGGCTTCCGGCCCAAGGGGAGAGGCTTCGACCTGAAGCCCGGCGTCTTCCGGCGCTTCTGCGACCGCGCTCGGTCGAAACCGGCCATACCCCACGTCTTCATTATCGACGAGATTAACCGCGGAAACCTGTCCCGTATCTTCGGCGAACTCCTGATGCTGATCGAGGCCGACAAGCGCAGCAAGGACTACGCCGTCACCCTGCCCTACTCCGACACGCGGTTCCACGTCCCCGCCAACGTCCACCTGCTTGGCATGATGAACACCGCCGACCGCTCATTGGCTTTGGTCGATTACGCGTTGCGTCGGCGATTCGCCTTCGAGACGCTGGAGCCCGCATACGGGACCAAGTACGGACGGAATGCGTTCGAGAAACACCTCGCGTCCAAGGGCGCAGATCCGAGCCTGGCCCGCCGCATCTGCGACCGGATGGGCAAGCTCAACGAGAAGATCGCAAACGACAAGGAACTCGGCCGGGGGTTTCGGATCGGCCACAGCTACTTTGTTCCCGGCGATGGTGACGTGCCTTCCGAGGATTGGTACAGGCACGTCGTAGACACCCAGCTCGCTCCGCTCTTACGGGAATACTGGTTCGATGCGGCGGAAGACGTCGAGAGAGATGTGGCGAAACTCACCGACGACGTCCGACCTTGAAGAACATCCCGATCCTCAACGTCTACTACCTCCTCTGCTACGCCTGGGGCCGGGTTCAGGAGCGGGACACCAGACGGCTGGCCTTGCTCGGCGGCCTTTCGACGGTCCAGGACCTTCTCGGCAAGGTGCTCGCGGGCGGCGTCAGCCACCTCTTCCGCCGAGGCATCGAGCGCGGCTACGTGGAACGACGCGAGGACCTCGCCGGAATCCGCGGAAAGCTGGCGGTGAGCGAGACGGCGAAGCGGGCGCTCCGGGCGCGCGGCCGGGCCGCCTGCGACTTCGAGGAGTTGTCCGTGGACACTCGGCCGAACCGCATCCTGCGCACGTCCCTGCATGGGCTGCTGGGGAGGCGGGTTACGCTGCACCGCGATGTCCGTAGCGACGTGCGCTCCGCATACAGACGCCTCGATGGCGTGTCGCGGACCCGCCTGACGAGGAACGCCTTCAGCCATGTCCAGCTCGGTGGCAACCGGCGGCTCTACCAGTTCCTCCTCTCGGTGTGCAGGCTCCTGTATGAGAGCGCGGTGGTCGACGAGAAGACCGGGCACACGACGTTCCGCGACTTCCGGCGGGACGAAGCGACCATGTGGGCACTCTTCGAGGAGTTCGTCACGGGATTCTACGAGCGCGAGCAGCGTGCGTACGGGGTGAATCCGGGGGGCAGCCGCCGAATCCGTTGGGGGGATGCCAGTGCCGAGGACGACGCCAACCGGGCTCGAATCCCCGTCATGACGGCCGATGTGATCCTGGAATCATCCGAGCGCCGGATCATCCTCGACACGAAATACTACCGGGACGCGCTGGCGCGTGGACGCGGTTCCGGCATGGGAAAGCTGCACTCCGGCAACCTGTACCAGTTGCTCGCGTACCTACGGAACCGCCAATCGATGAACCCGGGGCAGCCCAAACACGAAGGCATCCTGTTGTACCCCGAGGCCGGCGAACCGCTGAGAGCCGATATCCGCCTCGAAGGATTCCGCGTCCAAGCCCGGACGGTCAACCTCGACCGGGACTGGCGGCGCATTCACAGGGAAATGCTGGCGACCATCGGGCTATCAGGTTCCGACTCGTAGCGCGCTTCGCGCTTGCGAACCAGCCTCGCGGACGACCGACAGGAGGGCGGCAGCGCGTTCGCAAACGCTCCCGCGCTTCCGCTCGGACCCTGACATTTCGATGCCCAAAACCCCGACATTTTCGGTGCCCATTGACAAGCGGTGCCAACAACGACCGTTGTGTCCTTAGAGACGCACCCGTCGCATTCCCAACTCGTGTCAGGCGTTTCAGCTACACGAACAGGAATCCGGTCTCTCGGCTGGAGTCGTCTGGGTCCCCATAGACCGGGAAGGTCCATTCACTAGGGCAGCCCCAGTCGCACTCCTGGATAGGAATCGTCATGCCGAACACAGCCTTCCACCAGTGCCGCGTACTCCGCTGGCCGAAAAGCGTCACGTACCTGCAGACTGTCTCGACAGCTAACCTGGAACGTTCCGATTCCATCGATACCCATCCTCCTGCACGCATGCCGTGAACTCCGGCAGTTGAGGGCAAAATTCGTCAGTATCCACTACGAAACCCTGGCGGACATCACGCCAAACGTCCTCGTTCATGGCTCCAGCGCGATCAAGCGCCATGATGGCGTCGATGCCTTTCTGACCTGCCTGAGCTAGGAACCGGAACGCACGGTGAGCGTCTTCGCTGTTATCCTGCTGGGAGAGTTGAGGCGACAGGCGTGCCACCGTCTCGTCCTTGACCCCGATGTCCTGTACCTCTGGATCGGGTGCGTTCTCACAGCCTGCCAGAGCGAACGCGAGAATCAGCTTTCTCATCAAGTGCCTCCGCACACTCCATCCTGTTTCCGGTCTCCGGCAATCCCCTTAACCCTTACCCTGCATGCCACCACAGGTTTCTACGGTCCACCGAAGGAGTGATGGGGCATCCGTCGCCCGCGCCCGGCATTAAGGCTGGCGGCCACGAGGCGAGGAACTTGCTCGCGTGGCCTCGGTGGGCGTTGTTCCGGACGGTGACCTGAGAGGCGATTTCGGCGGCTCCGCCCGAGGGCTGGCTCACGCTCTTAAGGTGCGTCAGTACCGGCTTACTTCGCTTCCTCCGCGACGGCTTCGGGCCGAAACGCCAGGCACTGGAAGTAGTCGTTGATGCGCGTGTAGTCCGAATCCTCCGCGTCGAGGAATTCGTCCACGGCTTGCCGCACGGCCTCCGTGACCTCTGCGGTTGACTTGCCCGAGAGGATTTCGTCGCCGACGAGTTCGTGGCGATAGAAGTGGAAGTGGTTGAATGCCCCGGCTTTCATCGGGTATCTGCCGCGACGGCGCCGGTCCACCGGAATCTTGCGCATGCAGGCTACGATCCGATCCACCGCATCCCGACGACCCGGGGAGGATTCCAGCACCACGACGACGCTGCGGAGCGTGAATTGGAAAAACCAATAAATGCGCCCGCCGGTCCCGCCAAGCCCCAGCCCTTGAGCTTCTTGCAGATCCCAGCTCAGCCACAGCACAACTTTCCCTTTGCTTGAGGTGATCGTCGTCTCTATTCCGCGACTCGCCAGCAGGTCTCGAACTTCCGACCGCAACCTCTCCGGCTCCTGGCCGAAGGTCTTCACCAACCGCAGCACGGTGTCCTGGTAGTGTGCGTGACGCTCTCGCACCATCGCCCGGATCTCTTGCTCTCCCCCCTCGTCGCCAAGCGCGCCGAACATGTACTTCAGCAGGGAATGGTGGTCGTCCAGCAGCTTCCTCAAGTAGTCCGCGTCGCTCTCCTCCGGCCGGATCAGCCGACCGACCGCCACGAGGTATTGCCGAATGAAGGGGGCCACTTCCCCCTGCCCGAAGATGCCCGCGTCGTGCATCGTCTCGATCCGCGCGCCCACATCCCGCCAGCTAACATGCGCAATCTCGTCCTCGTCCTCGATTCCCTCCCGCGACGAGGAGAGCAGCACGTTGTGAATCTCGTGGTCCCCATACTTCGCCCGCAGCACCGCAGCGTAGCCGCGCACCTGGTCGTAGTGCTCTGGCGAAGCCCACCCCGGCTTGTTCTCGATCGCGACAATGTGCCGACCCTGATCGCCCTCCAGAAAGATCATCACGTCCACATAGTGCAGCTCCCGCTCGACCCGCACCTTCTGCCCGCCGTCCCCGCAGACGATCTTTCCCGGCAACCTCCCGGGCAACCTCGCCTGGCCCAGAAACCACTCCAGAAAGACCCGGCCAATCCCATGGGTCTCATTCGGGTCTAGCAACCAAGCCATCACGTTGCCGTGGCGAATCTCGTACTCCGCATAGCGCAGCACGTCGAAGGCGTTGAACTCCCGCCGCTTCACATACTCCGCGTGATACCGGAGGAATCCAGAATCGGCGACCAGCCTGTCCAGCTCCTCGTCCCGTGTCATCTCGTCCGTTGCCTTCCGGTCCATCGTCGCTGCGTAGTCGTTGTTCCTGATGTGATCGCCCTTCGGCTTCGTTCCAACAGTCAGTCATGATACGCCGGAGGCCAGCCCCCCCGCACCTTCGGCGCGGGCGAAACGAAAGGCAGGACAGTCCTCTGGCATGTGGCGAGTGGCTGCCGCCTGGATGGGATGGGAGATCGCCTCCGACCGCGATGTCGGATGGAACTCGTAGGACGCCGCCCTTCGGGTCACCGAAGAGTGCAGGACGGCACCAGCAAACGAGACGAAGCACCGGAGGAGTTGCACGTAGTCAGGTTGATCCACCCCAAGGCGAAACCGGTGCTCGTTTCCAGCGACATCGGCATTTGCGGTATCGTTCGCCGTACAGGTCTCCGTCTGACCGCGAGCCGCTCTTGCGGCTGCTTGAACGGGTTCCCCGAGGAATTCGCGGAGGTGCTGCGCCAACGCGTCGGCAGCTGCGTTTGCCGGTTTCCCGGACGCGGTCGCCACCGGCTTCTCTGACGCCCGTTTTCGTGGTTCAAGCCAGCCTACCCCACAAATGCTATGAAGTCTGCATCGTACTGTAGGGGTTGGCGTTATGGGATTGGCAGCCCTGATTCCCGCCGATTGGCTCCCGCCGATTCGGATCAGGCGCTGCGGTTGCGGCGGCGGCTGTCCAGAGCCTTCCTGAGTTGTACCGCGTCGGGTTGCTGATAGCAGCGCAACACCGTCTGAGCCTTTTTCCAGCCGCCAAGCTCACACAGCACCTTGAGCGGCAGTTCCATGAGGTCGGAAGCGAACTTGCGACGGAGCGAGTGCCAGCCCCGTCCCCGCCTCGGCTCCAGTCCCGCGAGCCGCTCGGCCTTCTTCCACCAGTGATGCGCGCAAACGCGGCTCATGCACCGCGTTGCATCGCTCGGCGAAGGCAGCACCGGGGCATTGCCGCTCCCGGAGCCCATCCTCCCTGCCTCTTCCAACGCGGCGACCGCCTCGGTGGTCAGGGGCGTTACGTGTTCGTAGCCGGTCTTCTCGTGTTCCGCGCGCCACAGGACCTCACGGCCCTCGATGTCGATGTCAGCCCAGCGGAGTTCACGGATGGCACCGATTCGGTGCCCGGTCTCGTGCGCGAGCACGAGCGCGATATGGAACCGCCAGCCGACCTGCCGGGAAATCCCGAGCATCGCGTGATACTCGTCCTCGCTGAGGACGACCCGGTTGGGGTTCTTCTCCTTGGGCTTCCTGAGGCCCTTGAGCGGGTTGGAGTCGAGGAGCAGCCGTCCGTTTTCGTCCCGCGACCTTGCGGCCCAGTTGAGCACGGTCATCAGGAACGTCAGGTCCCACTCGATCGTCCGGTTGCCCACGGGTTGGCCCGAGCGTCCGGCCCTGCCCGCGCGACGCTCCCGGATGAACCGGTCCCAATCGCGCTGGGATAGTGTCTCCGGCCTTCGGTCCCGTCCGAAGAAGTCGAGGAACATCCGGGTCGCGACACGGTCGCGCTGGCGCGTCCGCTTCCCCTTCGTGGGCGTCACCTCTTCGCCGTAGATGTCAAAAAGCCGTCCCAGGGTGAGCGGATCGGGCTCGGCTTCCGCCTTGCCGTTCGGGTCCGGCTCTCCGAAGCCCGCGGCGAATTCGTCCGCCTGCTTCTTGGCTCTGGTCCAGTCGCGGTGCCTGAGCGACCTCGTGAGCCTTCGTCCGTTCTCCCGCCACTCGATCTGGAAGATGCCGGTCTTCGGATCCGGAAACACCCGGACCCGATTCCGGCCCCATTCGCCGGCGCCGTACGAGCGCCGACTTCGTTTCGTGCGTGCCATCGTTCGATTCCTCTCGATTGATGGACTGCACGATCTGCGCGACGAAGTATCGCGGAGAGGTGTCTTCTCCGCCAGACGACGTGCTTGAAGCGCGTCGTATCTTCCGCGAAATCGGGCCTGAAAATCCGCCGTCTACCGGTCGCGCTGGAGCTTCCCGATCTTCGGGGGGGGCAGCGATGACGTAGGGGCGGTCTTCGGCGTGCTCGATGCCGGGATGAAGCCGCACATGTGAAATCGGGTCGATGTGCGCGAAATCCCGGTTCGGAGGTGCACGACGAGGATTGCACATGTCGTTTTCCGGCTTGCAGTTGCACCACGGCCTCCGGGGCGGCTGCGCCGCGCCGGAAACGGAGGCCGTGACCGGAGCGACCCCCGTCCGTGGACGCGTGGCGTGCCACGGGGGAGGTCGCTCCGGGCCAGCGATCCCTTCGGGAAGGCAGCCCGAGACTCGCTGATGGCGGTCGCGGATGGTTTGGATGCCACCGCCAGCGGCCTTCAACCCTTTGGGCAGCACCCGCGCCTGCATTGCGTGCATTCCGCCCGCTGGGTGGGGTGGACCTGCTCACCTCGTCGGGTCGATCTTGCAGACGAACGCGAACGGTGCCGAGTCTTGGTGGGAACAAGGGGAGCACCGCCCCCTGCCCTCCGCCGGTGCATCCATCCCCACGTGGAGCGAGAGAGACCCATTCCTGCAAGGAGCAGCAGCCGTGATCGACCAGCCCGCGATCAAACCGAGAACCCCCAGCGAGATCTTTCCCATCCTGAGCGAGGACTTCCGCCGCACGGTTGTGCAGCGCGCCCTGAAGCACCGTCCAGAGTCCAAGGCGCTTCGCCGACAACGCGGGGCCGCCCTGCGGCGTCTTCGGGTGGACGGATACCGGGACGCCAGC